>JBGSJN010000041.1:0-51681 GCA_041741995.1 Bacillota bacterium | reverse complement strand
ATACATATAGTTCATAGAAGCGGGAGCAGAATTTATTTTCTGCTCTTTTTATTTTATTTAAAATAGGTGTTGACAATGCTTTCCTGATTGAATATAATTTAAACATACTAAACATATAGGAAATATATACAATGGAGGTGCAAGCATGAACAATAGTAAAAAAATCTGGGGAAACAATAGACGAATGTGCTGTTGTAGTATGTGTAGCATCGGAGATTAATTAAAAAAATTTAATGATTTATAAAAGAAAAATAACAACAAAAATAAATGAAAACCTACAAGTTTGCAGGTTGAATAAAGAAAGAGGTAAAAATATGAGCGATAAAAAATTAAAATTTGAAACATTACAATTACATTTAGGACAAGAAGAAGCAGACAGCGCAACAGGATCACGTGCTGTGCCAATATATCAAACTACATCATATGTATTTAAGGATTTTGACCAGGCGGCTAATAGATTTAATCTAAGCGAAGCAGGTAATATCTATACAAGATTAATGAATCCGACAACAGATGTATTAGAACAAAGAATAGCAGGACTTGAAGGTGGAGTTGGTGCCTTAGCAGTAGCTTCAGGATCTGCAGCTACAAGTTATGCAATACAAAATATCGCCTTAGCCGGAGACCATATCGTAGCGGCGAAAACAATTTATGGTGGTACTTACAATCTATTCTCAAACACTCTACCAGACTTTGGCATTACTACAACTTTTGTAGATGCTGATAATCTGGTAGAACTTGAGGAGGCTATAAATGAAAACACTAAAGCCGTATTTATAGAAACACTAGGAAATCCGAATTCAAGTATAGTTGATGTTGAAGCAATTGCTGATATAGCTCATAAACATGGGATTCCACTGATTGTTGATAATACTTTTGCAACTCCATATTTGTTTAGACCGCTTGAACATGGAGCAGATGTTGTAGTACATTCTGCAACTAAATTCATAGGTGGTCATGGAACCTCCCTGGGTGGGGTTATTATTGACGGGGGCAAGTTCGACTGGGCAGCTAGTGGTAAGTTCAAGGGACTCAGCGAACCAAATCCTAGTTACCATGGTGTTGTATTTACAGAAGCGGTTGGGCCTTTGGCCTATATTATTAAAATCAGAACAACTTTATTAAGAGATACAGGTGCAGCTTTAAGTCCGTTTAACTCTTTCTTGTTCCTACAAGGGATTGAAACTTTGTCACTCCGGGTTGAAAGACATGTTGAGAATGCTCTGAAAGTTGTTGATTACTTGAAAAATCATCCTTTAGTAGAGAAGGTTAATCATCCAGCAATTGATAGTAATGAATACAATAGGCTTTATAAGAGATATTTCCCTAAAGGTGCAGGTTCAATCTTCACTTTTGAAATTAAAGGTGGAGTTAATGAGGCTAGGAAGTTTATTGATAGTCTGGAGATTTTCTCACTACTTGCTAATGTAGCTGATGCCAAATCCTTGGTTATACATCCTGCTACAACAACTCATTCACAGTTGACTGGGGAAGAGTTGATTAATTCAGGAATCAAGGAGAATACAATTAGATTATCTATTGGTATAGAGCATATCGATGATATTATTGGAGATCTAGAAAATGCTTTTAAAGCATTAGGAGAATAATTATGAAAGTTTATAAAAAGATTACAGATTTAATTGGAGGAACACCTTTATTGGAGTTATCTGAATATGCGAAAAGTCTTGGTCTTAATGCTAAGTTGATTGGTAAGTTGGAGTCTTTTAATCCAGGTGGGAGTATTAAGGATAGGATAGCTAAGGCTATGTTGGAGGATGCTGAAGCCAAAGGTATTTTGAATAAGGATTCTGTAATAATTGAACCTACTAGTGGTAATACTGGTATTGGTTTAGCAATGACTGGAGTGGCTAAGGGTTATAGGGTTATTTTAACTATGCCTGAGACTATGAGTGTTGAGAGAAGAAGTTTACTTAAGGCACTTGGGGCTGAGTTGGTTTTAACTGAAGGATCAAAGGGTATGAAGGGTGCAATTGCTAAAGCGGAAGAGTTAGCTCAGTCTATTCCTAATGGTTTCATTCCTAGTCAGTTTGAAAATGGTGCTAATCCAGCAATTCATTTTAGTACAACAGGTCCTGAAATTTGGGAAGATACTGATGGTCAAGTTGATATTTTTGTAGCTGGTGTTGGTACTGGTGGTACTATTACTGGTGTTGGTTCATTCCTTAAAGGTAAGAATGCTGATATTAAGGTTGTTGCTGTTGAGCCTGTTGGTTCTCCGGTTTTAAGTGGTGGTGAGCCTGGTCCTCATAAGATTCAAGGCATTGGTGCTGGTTTTATTCCTAGTATTTTAGATGTAGGGGTTTATGATGAGGTTATTCAGGTTGATCATGAAGATGCTTTTAATGCTGCTAGAGAATTGGCAATTAAAGAAGGCGTGCTAGTGGGTATTTCTGGAGGGGCTGCTCTTTATGCAGCTGTTTTATTAGCCAAGAGGCCAGAAAATGAAGGTAAGAACATAGTTGTGATACTTCCTGATACAGGAGAAAGATATTTATCCACACCTCTATTTAGTTAGTAATATTATTGGCAGAAGGGAAGCTCTGAGAGCTTCCCTTCTGTTTTTCTTTCTATTTTCCATATTTGTCATGAAGGAAATCTATGGTTTCCTTCATGATTCTTTTTAGAACCTCAATATTTATATCAGATAGCTTGTTAACATAGATACAGGCTTTGCCCATTTTGTACTTACCTAAGTCTTTTAGCAGGTGCTCGTGTTCTGGCATTCCTGAGTAGACATAAAGTGATATAGCGGCTTTTCTTGGTGAAAAGCCAACAAGTGGCCAGTCTCCTTCTTGTTTGCTTCGGTCTGATTTGTAGTGGTACACACCAAAGCCTATCATGGTTGGACCCCACATTTTTGGTTCATATCCTGTGAAGTCTTCCATTATTTTTAGTAGTTCAAAGCTGTCTTGGCGTTTTTGTTCATTGTTTGCAAAGTTATTGATAAATTCTATGACATCTTCGTTGGTTTGTTTGGTTTTTAATTCTGCCATTTTTACTTCCTTCTTATTTGAGTTTTTGACTGAATTCTTTTAGCTTTTCTATTGTTGATTCTTTGTTTTTAAGTGGGTTTAGGAGGTCCAAGGTTCCTATTATGTTGTTGTTTTTTAGTTGTTCAGCAATTAGATTGAAGGCTTTGGTACAGCCTCCTCCTTCATTAGAGGCTATTAATGCTATATTGCCTTTAATGTTGTTGTCTCTTAGGAAGGTTGAGAATACTGGTGCAAAATGTGAAGCCCAGATAGGGGCTGCTAGGATTGTGAGGTCATATTTATCCGGGTCATATTTATAGGGTTTTAGTTTTGGTTTTTCGTTCATGACGACTTGTTTACCTCCCCAGATATATTTACTGAAGCCTAGGGATTTTATAGGTTTTGCTGGTTTTAGTTCTAGGAGGTCGGAGTCAAGTATTTTTGCTAGTGTTTCAGCTGCGTATTTGGTGTTACCTTCTAGGGTGTAATAGATTATTATTGATTTCATTTAAAGTCGCTCCTTTATTTGACATTAGATTGTTCAAATTATACAATTAGATTGTAGCATTATTTAATTAAAAATTAAATGGAGGAAAAAGATGAGCCTGAAAATAGGGAAATATGAAGTGAAATATCCGATTGTCCAAGGTGGCATGGGGGTAGGTATTAGTTGGAGCAGTCTGGCTGGTACAGTGTCTGCAGCAGGTGGTCTTGGCACTATTAGTAGTGTTGGTACAGGTTATTATGATAATTGTCGTTTTGTAACTAAGTTGGTGGATGACAGACCTCTTGGATCTGATAATACTCATTCAAGAGATGCTTTGATTGAAATTTTTAAGAATGCAAGAAAGATTTGCGGGGACGCTCCTCTTGCTTGTAATATATTGCATGTAATTACTGATTATAAAAGGGTTGTTCGAGATGCAATTGATGCTGGTGCTAATATTATTGTTACTGGTGCCGGATTGCCTACTGATTTGGCTAAGATTGTTGTTGAGAAGTGTCAGGAAGTCGGTAAGGATATTACAAATGATGTGGCTATAGTTCCTATTGTTTCTAGTGGTAAGGCTTTGAAGGTTATAGCCAGGTTTTGGCAAAGGGCTGGAAGATTGCCGGATGCTGTTATAGTTGAGGGTCCACTAAGTGGTGGTCATCAAGGGGCTAAGGAGGATGAGCTGTTTAAACCAGAGCATAGTCTTGAGAGTATTCTTGTGGATGTTGTTGCTGAGAGGGATAAATGGGGTGATATGCCTGTTATAGCTGCTGGTGGTATTTGGGATAAGGCTGATGTTGAGAGGATGATGGCTCTTGGTGCTGATGCAGTTCAGCTTGGTACTAGGTTTGCTCTTACTTTTGAGAGTGATGCCAGTGATGGTTTTAAACAGGTTCTGTTGGATGCAAGTGAGGATGATGTAAAGATAGTCAAGTCTCCTGTGGGATATCCTGCAAGGGCCATAAATACGCCTCTGATACAGAATTTAGAACCAAGGAAGATAAAGTGCATTAGTAATTGTATCGTTCCGTGTAATCATGGTGAGAATGCGACTAAGGTTGGTTATTGTATTGCTGATAGTCTTGGTGATGGTATGCGTGGTAGATTAGAGAATGGTTTGTTCTTTTGTGGAGCAAATGTCTTTAGAACTAACAAGTTACAGCATGTACAAGAGATTATTGATGAATTGAAATAAAAGAGATAATGATAAAAATATAGATAGAATAAAATGAGGGATGGCTTGAAGCCATCCTTTTTCATTTCTATTACTATTGTATATAAAGATATATGTGTTAATATAGCCATATGAATGTCATATGTAGCTATATAGGAGATGAAATTATGAAGAAGAGAGCTTTATTAATAATTGATATGCAAAATGATTTTTATGGAGAGAATGCTCCGTTACAATGTGAGGGTGCTACAGATACCCTACCTGTGATCAACAAAGCCCTGAAAAATGCTAGGTTGAAGAAGATTCCAATATTTCATATTTATCAGGAGCATAGGGCTGATATGAGTGATTTTGGAAGGGAACTGGAGCGTTCTAAGGTTCATTGTGTTGCTGGTAGTTTTGGGGTTCAGTTTGTGGAGGGCTTGGATATTAGAGAAGGTGACTATTTTATTCTTAAGAAGAGGTTTAGTAGTTTTTTTCAGACTGATCTTGATATGATGCTAAGGGGTCTTGGGGTCGAGGAGTTGATTATTGGTGGGATTGCAACTGATGGTTGTGTCCGGGCTACTGCTGTTGATGCTCATCAGCTAGGGTATTTTTTCAAGTTACTGAGTGGAGGGACTGCTGGTGCTTTTAGGGAATCTTATGAGGATTCGGTTAAGTATTTATGCAGGTTGCAAAAGGATGTTATGATAGATCCGGAAGATATTTAAATACAAACGAGGTAGAATTAATTCTACCTCTTTTTAGTTATTGTTCATCAAGAAAATAATTTAGTAGTTTAGTGTATTCATCTTGTGCCGAATAGCAGGTATCAATAAGATAGCCGGTTTCCTTAGGGAATTCCTTTAATCCTCGATAGTAAAAGAGTTTGAATTTCTCATCGATTATAAATGGTGTAATATTCCATTTTAAACATTCTTTGAACATTATCATTCTACCTACTCTACCATTACCATCCTGAAAGGGATGAATAGATTCAAAACGAAAGTGAAAATCTACTATATCTTCAAATTTTATATTCTCAATCATTCTATAATCAGCTATCAACCTAGCCATTTCGCCATTCACTTTGGATGGTGGAGTAGTCTTACTATCACCGACCATATTTGGCTTTGCCTTATAGTCTCCGAGGTTGAACCATTCTTTTCTACTGTCGGTGGTGTTGCATTTGATTAATCTATGAAATTCCTTTATGATAATTTCTGAAAGTTCCAGTTCAGCAATATCTATCATATAGTCGAAGCATTGGAAGTGGTTGATTGTTTCTACTATATCATCTATTGGTGTAGCTTCTTCTGTAGTTACAGCTATCGTGTTTGTTTCATAGATGTATCTTGTTTGTTCTTTTGATAGTACATTTCCTTCAATTTTATTGGAATTATATGAAAAATCTATTTGAGTTTGATGGTAAAGTCCACCTTTTAAACTAACTTCCTTTTCTATAATAAAAGAATGTAGCAAGTCGCTTAATGATAGTTTTTTTATAATCATTACACCTCCTTATAGGTAAACTGAACTCAATAACTCTAATACCTCATTCTTTGAAGTACCAATAACTCCAATATCTGATAAATTAATCTCAATATTTTTCATTGATGAGATAAAGGAAATCATATCATTCTTTATCTCAGAAGGTAATTCTATTTTTGTATTTTCTGATAAAAGCTGTGAAAGTCGGAAAACATCATTTTTATGTTTGTTAATATTTTTAGAATCTATAGATAATCCTTCACCTTTTCTTTGATTTAAATCGAGCCAAGCCTTAGCCTTAAATGGAATTATATGGGTTTCTCCCAAAATTTGAATATCATCGATCAAAATTAATCCACTCAGTAGGAATTTATAATAGTTATCATCCATCAGAATTGCAGAAAGACTAGATAATTCATCAGATAAGTATATAGGTATAATATTAAAATCTTTAGTTTTATCTAATATTGTCGTATTACGTGAAAATAATTCTATTATTTTAGGGAAATTAGGTTTTTTTGGATTAGAAAAGCGATAGAAGGTTGGCTTTTCTGAACTTTTTTCTTGATACTCATATTCACCGTCTTTTATAAAATCCCAAAATGAATTTGCAAAATCATTGGTAAGAGCTTCTAAGATCATTACAATATCGAAATCCTTAGTTTCTCTGAATTTTAGATTTGCTTCTTTCATTAAAAGGCCGCAGGCCACTCCACCAATTAATGTATATTGACCATTAAAACTAGAAAATCTCTCTTTGAAAATTTCTAAACCAACTACCATGAATACCTCTCTTTTAATTTTAATATTTCACCTTGAACACGTTCATCAGAATTAGAGACAAGGCTTAAGATTAGAGAAATATCATCAACTAAGCTTGAATCAGAAAGTTTTCTTGGATCATAACTCCACAATTCTAGAGTTATTGCACCCATGGATCTCATATATTTTTCATCAACTATATGATCAGCACTAATACTTCCTATATTCTTTTTATGCAAGGCTAAAGTTAAATCATTCCTATCTACTGAAAGTAACGACTTCTCACCTAAAGCATAAAGACCTGCATACATAGGATTGCTTATAGTGGAATCATCAATTATATAAACCTTTCTATCTACAGGATTTCGCAAATAACCTTCAATCTTCCTTAAAAGTTCCTCTTTTTTACATGCTAATATTAATACTTTTTTCTTACCATCTATTTCATAATTAAACAAACCAGTGCTGACTAATTCAATAAAAGCCCTATTCGCTGACATCACCGGTATGCTTAATTTCTTGGCAATGGTGGTTGCAGTTATTTTTTCATCTATCAAATTATAGAACCAATAAATAAATACCAACTGAGTATTAGGGGTAAACTTATCTATTTTCTTCAATGATTTATTGAATCTTTCTTGTAAAACAATACCAAGAATAGGAAGAAAGATCTGACTATCTTTTACAACAAAAGGAACCTTATCCTTAATAAGAGCTTTTCGTTGATATGGAGTAATTTCGTCTAAGAGTAAAACTATCTGATAATCATAATATGTTGACAGTGTAATCATATGTTTTTTAAAAGTTTTAAGATTAAACTCTTTAGGTTTTACAAAGAGGCATTGTACATTAAATATTTTTAATAATGAATAATCATAATTATTGATAAGATATGAAGGTACATCCCTACTTTGCTTGAAATTTTTAGTAATAATATCAGTACTTAAATTATTTTTAAGATAATCTAACATAATAATCTCCTTATATAACATTATATTAATAGTATAACAATAAATTGTTATATAGTCAAAATAATGTTATATAACCCAATCTAAAAGAGGTGGTATTAACCACCTCTTAACTAACCCTAACCCTATTTTCTTAGAATCTTTTCCATGGTCTTACCCTTGGCCAGTTCATCAATCAACTTGTCCAGATAACGAATCTCTTTCATAAGAGGATCCTCGATATCCTCTACACGAACTCCGCAAACCACACCCTTAATTAACAAACGAGAAGGGTTAAGCAAGGGCGCCTCATTTAGGAAGAGTTCGAAATCCACACCCTTGGTGATTTGGTCCTCTAGTGAGGAATGAGTGTGGCCTGTAAACCATAAAATAATCTCATCAACCTCAGCCTTGGACCTACTCTTTTTTTCAGCCTTGGCAATATAGAGGGCATAAATACTAGCAAAACTAGCCTTAAAGATATTAAACTTAGCCACAATACTAAATCTCCAAATCTCTCTTATTATAGAAAACAAAGGACAAGCTTCCTAATACTATGACTGATATTAATCCAATACCAATTTGTACAATATTAGGATCCAAAAAACCAAGTAATACTTTAGGATCAAAATATGCAAAAGGACTAAAATACCTAAACCACTTAACCTTATCAAACATATCAGCCAATACACTAAGAATAAAAGTAATCAGCAATATAGATGTGACTAATGAAGGAGCGAATTTTGAACGACGTAATACGGTAGACAAGAAAAATCCAATAAAGAAAAAAATTAACTCAACAACAAAGAAACCAACCATGAGCAAAAGAATATCATTGGTAAATGTCTCTCCGCCTTTGCCATAGCCGTTAACAACAAAAATAGAGGCCAATGAAACAACAACATTAAATATAATGATTATTACAAGAGCGGCACACATCTTACTAAGAACTATCATATTCCTGGTAATAGGTTTGACCATCAAGAATTCTGAAGTCTTATCTCTCTCCTCCGCAGATAAAATATTAGCTCCAAGCATAGCACCATGTATTGCCCCAAGAAGCATCAAATATATAAAAGTTGCACCAAAAAAGCCTATAGGACTGTTAATGTCAAAATATCCAAGTCCTAACATGCTCTGAAAAGCCTTGGGCATAGCTTTTATCAACTCATTCATACCTCCACCAACGGAGGAAGTAGCATCATACTTGACCATAGCCATAGAAACAAACAAGATAAGAGCTACGGACCAGATAATCAATGACCTGGAATGAGACTTTAATTCCTTAAAAAAAACATTCATCACAACACCCCCCTAGACACTATCTATGTCTTTATTGACATAGATCAAATAACTGCCAACAAGGCAAAGAGCTATTACAGCAATACCGACAATAAGATAACTTAACTCAAAACTACTGTTCTTAAGTATATAAGCAGTGTCAAAATACTTGAAAGGTGACAAATAACGCATCTTGTCATCACTGGCATTAACCGCAAAGGCACCTATCGCAAAAAAACCAAATACTACAGCCATAGTTATAGATATGGTCGACTTGATCCTCTTTAAAAATACTCCTATAAAGAAACCGATGGATAAGAATATCATCTCAACAATAAATACAGTCAAATGAAGAATTGTAAAAATCTTCAAACTAAATTCATCCTTGATGATATATGTTACAGAAACATAGGAAGCTAGATAGAACATAATATTTGACACCAATATTATAGAAACAGCTGCTCCAAGCTTGGATAACAATACTTTAGTCCTGGAGGCAGGCTTAGTCATCAAGAAATCTGCAGTCTTCTCACGCTCTTCCTTGGAAAGTATAGAAATACCCAGATTCATACCCTGAATCGAGGCAATCAGGATTATATAAAATAATACAAAAGCATAATATCCCATAGGAGACATAATATTTTGCAAATCAACACCGAAGGCATTTTGAAATGCTGGAGGAAATCCCTCAAGCATCTTAGTGAAAATAGAGGCTTCATCAGTAAATAACTTATAAAAAGACACATAGAAAGCAGATAAGACAATCATACCTACAAGATAGGAGATACTACTCTTAAGATTAGTCTTCAATTCATGAAGATAAATATTCATATTACTCCTCCCTTTCATAATAGTGCATAAATATTTCCTCCAAATCAGGATCATCAATTATTAAGTCGCTGATTGATAAGTTGGCGATTTTTTCAGTCAAGTTGTTAATATCACCACTATAAAGGAAACTCAATTTATCACCATCAAGATTAAAATTCTTTGTACCGTTTATTTGGAAGTAGTTTTGATCAATCGTTGTAGAGCTTTCAATCATAACCCTCTTATAGGTTTTCTCCCTTAAGGTATTCATATCCTCAAGTTTAATTAAGTAGCCATCCTTAACAATACCAACCCTGTGAGATAGTTTTTGGACTTCGTTTAGGATGTGTGATGAAAAGAGGACGGTTGCTCCCTTTTTGTTTTCTTCTAAAATAAGATCAAAGAATCTTTGCTGCATTAATGGATCAAGTCCACTAGTTGGTTCATCAAGAATTATAAGACGAGGTTCATGCATCAGTCCCTGTACAATTCCAACCTTTTTCTTATTTCCAAGAGATAGGTCTCTTATTCTTTTATTGACATCAAGTTCCATCAGTTCAACAAGTTCGTTCATTCTTTTTTTGCTGTCCTTCTTATAGAAGCTGGCAGAATATTTCAGTAATTCCTTAACTCGCATATTATCATAATAGAAAATTTCCGAAGGGATATAGCCAACTTCCTCTGCTATTTTAGCTGGATACTTGGTAGTATCAAGACCGAATATGGTACATTCACCACTAGTTGGATGTATTAGATTTAGTAAGGTACGGATAGTTGTGGACTTTCCAGCTCCATTAGGTCCGATAAATCCAAATATTTCACCTTCCTTAATATCAAAAGATATATCAATGACACCACGAGACTTGCCATAGTATTTGGTTAGGTTTTTTATTTCAATAATATTACCTGCCATATTTACCACTCCTTGTTTTCAATATATCTATGATTATATACCCTTATATTCTATTTGTTAAGATTTATTGACATTTACAATATAATATTTTATAATTGTTTCAGATGAAGACGAAAGTTGGTTTTATTTATGGATAAATTAATTAAAATTACAACTGAATACTTTTTTTACTTCTTTAGCCCAAACTATTTTAGTTGGGTATTTTGTGTTGGAAGTGAATAAAAGTAGGGTCTGATTTTATATTAATTGTAAAAGCAACGAGAAGGCTCTAATGTGCCTTCTCGTTTTTTATTTTAAGGAGGAAAAAAATGGTAATTGTATTCAAACCAGGAGCACCTGGAGAAGAACTAGACAAAATCAAGAAACAACTAGAAGAAAAAGGGATTACTGTCAGTATAACAGTAGGACAAGATCAAACAATATTTGGACTGATTGGTGACACAAGATCACTTAACCCAGGACAAATAGAACTAAGCAATGTAGTAGAAAAAGTAATGAGAATCCAGGAGCCTTACAAGAAAGCCAACAGAGTCTTTCATCCGGAAGATACAGTTGTTGAAGTAATGGGGCAAAAAATCGGTGGTGGAAACTTTGGTGTTATAGCCGGACCTTGTGCCATTGAAAGTGAAGAACAATTTCTAACAATTGCCAGAGCAGTTAAGGCCTCTGGTGCTAACTTCCTAAGAGGAGGAGCTTTTAAACCAAGAACCTCACCATATAGTTTCCAGGGAATGGGTAAGGAAGGTATTGAAATAATGAAGATAGCCAGAAAAGAAACTGGTCTACCTATTATTACTGAATTCATGGCACCGGCTCATGTGGAACTATTTGCAAAAGATGTTGATATTATCCAAATAGGAGCAAGAAACATGCAAAACTTTGATCTACTTAAAGAAGTAGGTAAGGTAAAAACACCTGTTCTTTTAAAGAGAGGTCTTTGTGCAACATTTGAAGAATTCTTGATGGCTGCAGAATACATAATGTCAGAAGGTAATGAGAATGTAATACTTTGTGAAAGAGGAATCAGAACCTTTGAAACATGGACTAGAAACACACTTGATATTAGTGCCGTTCCTGTTATTCATAGAAAAAGCCATCTGCCAATTGTAATCGACCCTAGTCATGCTGGAGGAATTTTCTGGTTGGTAGAACCACTTGCAAAAGCAGCAGTTGCTATTGGTGCTGATGGTATTACTATCGAAGTACACCATAAACCAGAAGAAGCAGTAAGTGACGGACAACAATCCCTGATTCCAGAAACATTCGATAAAATGATGAAAAAAGTTCGTCTATTAAGAGAAGCTGTAATGGAGATGGAAAAATAGTGGATAAAAAGATTGGGATTGTCGGACTAGGATTAATCGGCGCTTCTATAGCTTTAAGCTTAAGAGGCAAGGTCGGTGAAATCCTGGCAGTCGACAGGGATGAAGAAGTTCTCTCCATTGCTATGGACAGGAAAATAATCGATAAAGGATCAACAAACCCAGAAGAGATTCTAAGGGATGCTGATGTGGTTGTCTTCGCCCTATACCCAGGGGATATTATTAACTATATATTTGATAATAAAAGTATCTGGCATAAGGGGCAGATACTTATGGATGTAGCAGGTCTAAAAGGTGAGTTGGTTAGTAGAATTCAGGCTGAATTATCTGATGTGGAATTTGTAGGAACTCATCCTATGGCAGGTCGTGAAATTAGTGGTATAAGAGGAGCACGTGAAGAGCTTTTTCTTGGATCTAACTTCATTATTACTCCAACTAATAGGAATACTGAACAAGGTTTGGATATTGTCAGGGAATTGGCCAATTTACTTGGTGTGAAAAATATCTTTGAAATGACACCGAAGGAACACGATGCCTTAGTAGCCTACACTAGTCATATGCCTCATCTTCTAGCACTGGCTCTTGTTGGAGCCTATAGCGAAGGTAGTGAGAAGATTGTAGGCAGGAGTTTTCTTGATGCAACTAGAGTAGCCAATATCAATGAAAAACTATGGTCCGAATTATTTTTAATGAATAAGGAACCATTGGTGGCAGAGATTGATAAACTAATCGGAGAGTTGACATTGTTCAAGGAAAAGTTAGATAATAATGATAAAATAGGACTTGAAGAAAAAATGAAGAGAGTCAAGGCCATCAAGGAAAGGATAGATAAATGATTTTAGGTGTAGAATTAGGTGAAAAGAGTTATAACATAGTTATAGAAAAAAACTCCCTAAGTAAAGCCGGGGTGATTATCTATCCATTCTTAAGAGGCAGCAAGATTGCTCTTGTAACAGATAAGAATGTTGATAAGTACTATGGTGACTTGGTATTGAAGTCATTGATGAGTGAAGGTGTTGAGGTAGTCAAGTATGTAATTGAACCAGGTGAGGCTTCAAAGAATATTGAGGTGGCTATGGATATATATAAGTTCATGCTGGATAATGGTATGGGACGGAAGGATATGTTAGTTGCCCTAGGTGGTGGAGTTATTGGGGACCTTGTTGGGTACTGTGCTGCAACTTACTTAAGAGGCATAGATTTCTTTCAAATACCAACAAGTCTACTGGCCCAAATAGACAGTAGTATAGGAGGAAAGGTAGCTATCGATCTTCCTTATGGGAAAAATCTAGTTGGAGCTTTTTATCAACCTAAGGGCGTTTTGATAGATGAGTCAACTCTAGCAACTCTTGAAGAAAAGTTTTTTATCGACGGGATGGCTGAGGCCATCAAATATGGGGCGATTTTCTCAGAAGAGTTCTTTTCCTATCTGGAGTTGGAGAATTTTAACCTGGAGAGTATTAGTGCGGGGAAGAGTATGGAAAAGGTTATATTTGAATGTTGCAATTTTAAGCGGATTGTAGTTGAAGAGGATGAGCATGAAAATGGTAGACGTGCTTTACTTAATTTTGGTCATACTGTTGGTCATGGAATAGAAAAAGTAGAAAAGTTTGTTGGTCATAGTCATGGCGAAGCTGTTGCTATTGGTATGTGCCTGATAGCCAAGGCTGGTGAAGCGATGGGAGTTACAAAGGCAGGGGTTTATGAACGATTGAAGAATTTGGTTAAAAAAACTGGTCTTCCATCCAGATTTCCTGTTAATATTAAAGATGAAGTAGTCAAGGCAATGGGTTATGACAAAAAGGCCCAGGGTAGTAGTATTAATTTAATTATGTTAAGTGAAATTGGAAAAAGTTTCATCATGGAAGAAAAAAAGGAAAACTTGATGAATATTATAGATAGAGGAATTTAAGAGGGATACATCATGAATGATAAAATAACGATAACCCCGGAATATTTAGGTGGTGAGGTTAAGATACCTCCTTCGAAGAGCATGGCTCATAGGTATATTATCGGGGCGGCCTTAAGCGAACAAGAAGTAATAATAAAAAACATTGAAGCATCAAAGGATATTGAAGCAACACTCGAGGTTATGTATAACCTGGGTGTGGATTTTTATAAAATAGCAGAAGATGACGGAACCTTGACTCTGGTGGTTGAGGGTAGCGGTAAAAACTTCAAGCTAAGGAACAAGTATTTTGATTGTAACGAATCAGGTTCCACTTTAAGATTTCTAATACCTTTGCTGCTTCTTTTTAGTGATGAGGTTATTGTTGAAGGTAAAGGCAAACTAGGGGAGAGACCTCTTGATGTCTATTATGAGATAATGAAAGAACAAGGTATTGAATATAGTAATGATATGGGCAGATTGCCACTGGTGTTGTCTAGGGGAAGGAAGTTGCTACAGCCTGGACATTTCAAGGTTAGAGGTGATATAAGCTCCCAGTTTATTACTGGTCTTTTATATGCATTACCACTTCTTGATGGTGATAGTGTAATAGAAATGACAACAACCTTGGAATCTAGGCCATATGTTGATTTGACTATTAAGGCATTGGCTGATTTTGATGTTGTAATTGAACATGAGGATTACAGGATTTTTAAGATAGATGGCAATCAAAAATATAGCTCTGGGGTCTACGAGGTGGAAGGGGATTATTCCCAACTAGCCTTTTTTGCAGTAGCCGGAGCAATTGGTGAAAAGGAAATCAGATGTACTGGTTTGGATAGGCATACTCTTCAAGGTGACAAGGTCATTATTGATATTATGAAGGGAATGGGTGCTGAAATTGAGGAAATAACTGGTGGATTTTTATTTAAACCAAGCAGGACTAGAGGGACAGTGATTGATATCAGGGAATGTCCAGATTTGGTTCCTGCTCTTTCCGTTTTGGCTAGTTTGTCTGTGGGTGAGACAAGGATTATCAATGGTGAACGATTAAAGATTAAGGAATCAAATAGATTGGAGTCAACTTCAAAAGAGTTGGTGAAGATAGGAGCGAATATTGTAATTGGTGAAGATAGTCTTACTATCAATGGTGTAGATGGTTTTAGTGGCGGGGCTGTTGATAGCTGGAATGATCATAGGGTAGCTATGAGTCTTGGAGTTGCCAGTCAAAGGGCTAGTGAACCTCTTGTACTGACTGGTGCTGGTAGTGTTGCTAAGTCCTATCCGAGGTTCTGGTCTGATTTTGTTAAATTAGGAGGAAAGATTAGTGAATAGTGTCTATAATGGAAATATTACTTTAAGTATATTTGGTGAGTCACATGGTGAGGCAGTGGGTGTTGTTATTGATGGGCTGCCACCAGGTCTTGAGTTGAATCTTGATGCCATAAAGGTTGAGATGGATCGTAGGAAGCCTGGTACCAGTAAGCTGGCTACTCCTAGGCAGGAAGATGATGCAGTTCAGATTGTCAGTGGTGTTTTTGAGGGTAGGACAACAGGTGCGCCTCTTTGTGGTATTATATTTTCCAAGGATACTAAAAGCAAGGACTATAGTGAATTAAAGGTGAAAATGAGGCCGGGACATAGTGATTATTCCGGTTCTGTTCATTACAGGGGTTTTAATGATTATAGGGGTGGAGGTCATTTCTCGGGAAGATTGACTGCTCCACTAGTGTTTGCAGGGGCTGTTGCCAAGGAATATCTAAAAAGTTATGGTGTTGAAATCGGAGCTCACCTGAAACAGGTTCATGATGTAGAAGATTTAAGTTTTATTGATTTAGGTAAGTTGGAAGAGGAAATAGATTATGCAAGAATGTTAGAGGCTCTAAGAGGGATGAGAGTTCCTGTTTTAAGAGAAAGTATTGGAGCTGAGATTGAAAAGGTTATTGTCGATGCCAAGGCAGATGGTGATTCAGTTGGAGCGGTTATTGAATGTATGGCAGTTGGTGTTAAGGCAGGAATTGGTAATCCTTTCTTTAATAGTTTGGAGAGTAAGATTTCTAGTCTGGCTTTTTCAGTTCCGGGTGTTAAAGGTATCAGTTTTGGTGCTGGGTTTACTTTTGCTGATATGAAAGGTTCTGAATCCAATGATCCCTTCTATATGAAGGATGGGGTTGTTAATGTCAGGACTAATAACAATGGGGGAATAATCGGTGGTATATCAATTGGTAGTCCAATTGTTTTTAATGTGGTGATGAAAGCAACCCCATCAATAAGCAAGAAACAAGAAACTGTAAATATAGAAACCGGTAAGAATGTAGATCTTGAAATAGTCGGTAGACATGATCCTTGTATAGCTATCAGGGGGATTCCTGTAATAGAAGGAATTCTGGCTATTGCTTTACTAGATGCCTATCTGGAGGATAAGAAATGGGATTAATGGGATTAGAGGAAAAACGTAAGAAAATAGATGAGCTGGACCAGGAACTGGTGCGCCTTATAACTGAGCGTCTGGAAGTGGCTACTGAAATTGGCTTCTACAAGAAGGAAAAAGGGATGAAAATTCTAGATAGAAGCAGGGAAGAAGAGGTTATTCAAAAGAACCTTGGTAGGGTCACCAATAAAACCTTTGCTCCTTATGTTGAGTCATTGTTAGAGAAGTTAATGAGTGTCAGTAGAGATGCTCAAAGTGATATTGTTATTGAAAACAGGACTCCTATATCGGCAATAATTAAAATGCCGGTCATAAATGAAAAGGTAACTAATCCTATTGTTGCCTATGGTGGGGTAAAAGGCTCCTACGGTGAACAGGCTCTTATTCAATACTTTGGAGAAGTAGAAGAGAAAAGTTTTAAGAACTTTGTGGAAGTAATTGATGCAGTGGTTGGAGGTCAGGCAGATTATGGAGTGCTACCAATTGAAAATACTTCTACTGGAGGTATTTTGGAAGTTGAAAGGCTATTGGAGAGGGATAATGTTTATATAGTTGGAGAAACTATTGTCAATGTTGCTCATTGTCTTTTAGGCCTTGGTGAGATCGATGATATTAGGACTGTCTATTCCCATGTTCAGGGTTTTGAGCAATCAAGGGAGTTTCTAAGGGGTTATGATTTTAAGGAAGTGCCTTATTTTAATACTGCAATTAGTGCCGAGTATGTAGCTAAAAGTGGAGATGTGTCTTTAGGGGCGATTGCTAGTAAAAGAGCAGCAGAAGTTTATGGTCTAAAGATTCTCAAGGAAAATATCAATTATAATTTGGAGAACTACACTAGATTTGTTATAATCAAGAAGACAGCTGAGCTGGAAAAGGATTATGATAAGATTTCTCTACAAGTTGTAGTTGAAGATAGTGAAGGTTCCTTGTTAAGAGTTATTCAAAGTATTACTGAAAATAGATTGAATATGGTGAAGATAGCTTCAAGACCAATTTTAGGTAAACCTTTCGAATATATATTTAGCATAGACTTCAATGGTAATCTTGGGGAAAAAAGAGTCAAGAAAGCCTTAAATGAGATTAGTGAAAATTCAATATTGATGAACTTCAAAGGTAACTATAAGGAAGTGAAAGGGAAATAGCATGGGCAGTGAAATTGAAATCAAGTTAGATATCAAAAATGAGGATGTGCTAACAGAAATTCTAGATGATGAAAGATTAAAGAAGGACTTTGGACATTATACCATCATATCCATGAATGCAGACTATTATGATACTAGAGACCTTGATTTACTAAGACATAATTTTGTAATTAGAATCAGAAAAGAAAACGGAGTCTATGTGTGTACCTTAAAGAAAAGAACCAAGGAGCTTGAAAGTGGAGTTCTTATCAGAGAAGAATGGAACAAGGAAGTTCCTATCAAGGCAATTAAGTTGGAATATTTTCCGGAAGCCAAGGATGAATTAAAGGAAATCATTGGTGATAAAGAGTTGGTCAAGATAGTTGAAACTGACTTTGTTAGAAGAACCTTAGATGTTGAATATGGTAGTTCAGAATTAGAGCTGGCTGTTGATTATGGCAAAATAATTTCTAAAGGGTTAGAACTTCCGATTATGGAAGTGGAAGTAGAGTTGAAAAAAGGTATTGAAAGTGATATTGTTCCTTTTATTGAGGACTACTTGAAAGATTATGATTTAAAGGTAAGAACTGAAAGTAAATTTGCCAGAGGTGTAGATTTATTTATGAAAAAATAGAATTATTTTCTATTATATGCTATTATATTAATGGTAGTTTTAGTACTAAATTTAGTGGTAAGGAGAGTTTTTTTATGATTAACTATAAACATTTATTAGCTTTTGTGACGGTTGTCAGAAAGAAAAGCTTTACTATAGCCGCTAAGGAGTTATTTATGACCCAACCTGCAATCAGCTGGCAGATCAAAAATCTTGAAGGTGAAATTGATTTACAATTAATCGAAAGAAAAGAAAGAGGAACCAAGCTGACTGAAGCTGGTAAACAATTTTATGTTTATGCAGAAAAAATTATCAAGGCTCATGAACAGCTGATTGAAGAAATGAAGCAGTTGAAATGTATGGAAAAAGGTAAATTAATAGTTGGTGCAAGTACTGTGCCAGGAGAATATATTCTGCCAGCCTATATGAGTAGTTTTAAGGATGCATATCCTTCTACTGATGTTATGGTGACTACAACTTCTTCTGATGATGTTGTAGAAAACTTGATTTCTGAGGACATTCATATTGGCGTTGTGGGAATGAAGGTTGATGATAGTAGAATCGAGTCCAGACCTTTTAAAAAGGATAAGGTAATTATGATTGTCAAGGATGGTCATCCATTACTTAAGTTGGACAAGGTTTGTATTAAGGATGTGCTATCATATCCTATAGTGGTTAGGGAAAAGGGTTCAGCTTCTAGAAGGATTTTAGAAGATAAGATGGAAACTAAGGGTCTGAAATTAAAGAACTTTGCCTATTTTACAGAGTTAAGTGGTAATAGATCAGCAATTACAGCAGTTAAGAATTCAAATTCAGTGGCTTTTGTATCATCCTTGGTAGCTGGAGATAGTTTAGCCCTTGGTTGTGTTAGATCTGTTGAAGTTGATGATTTTGACTTGAGTAGAAATATTTATCTAATACATAACAAGTTGAAGACATTAAGTCCCCTGAGTGAGACTTTCTTGAATTTTATGTTGAAGCAGAAGGATTAAGTTGAATTGATGATGGAAACATTGAAAATGAGATTAAAGGATATAAGTGAAAAAAACGGAGCTACTCTTTTTGGGGTAGCTAATCTTTTACCATATAAAGAATATATAAGTGAGGTTTATGGAAACAGCTTGTTACATTTAGACAAGGCTGTTTCTATTGGTATACAATATCCTAAGGATGTGGTTAATCAGTTGATTGATGGTCCAACTCATACCTATCTTTACTACTATAAGATACTTAATGCTAAGCTTGATGATATTGCCTTACAGGTGGCAATTGCTTTGGAGAAGGAGGGTTATAGGAGTTTTCCTGTGCCTGCTTCACAGCGAGTTACTGATGATAGGCTGGCTGGGATATTTTCTCATAGGATGGCGGCTCATCTGGCTGGTCTTGGTTGGATTGGTAAGAATAGTTCCCTGATAACCAAGGAATATGGGCCGAGGCTTAGGCTGGTGACTATATTAACTGATGCACCTCTTGAAACTGATGCACCTTTTGAAGGTGATTTGTGTGGAGAGTGTAATAAGTGTGTTGTGGCTTGTCCATCAGGTGCTGTGGTCGGTAATCCTTTCAGGGAAGATGATCCTCTTGAGAAGCGTTTTATAGGTCAGTTGTGTGATGTTCATTTAAGTAGGGTTAGAAATACTTTTGGGAAGAGAATCTGTGGTAAGTGTCTGGCAAGTTGTCCTTATGGAAAGTAGGAGGTAAGTTATGGAATATGTAAATAAGAATATTTGGTCTGAAATAGATAATGGTTTGATTATGGATTTTGCTGAAGGTTACAAGTCCTTTATGAGTGGTGGCATGACTGAAAGGGCTATTGTTTCCCTTCTGGAAACTGAGGCTATTAATAGAGGCTATGTGGAAATTACTAGTGTTGATAAGTTGAAGCTTGGTGAGCATTTTTATTTAAATCTTCGTGGTAAGAGTTTTTTTATGGGTGTAGTGAATGAGGAACTAAAACGGGGCTTGAAGTTAATTGGTGCTCATATTGATGCGCCAAGGCTTGATCTTAAGCAACAGCCTATTTATGAAGAAGAGGGTATGGCTCTTTTTAAGACTCACTATTATGGTGGGATTAAGAAGTATCAATGGGTTACTATGCCTTTGTGTCTTGAAGGGGTTGTTTACAGGAAAGATGGTTCCAAGTTGGAGTTAAGTGTGGGTAGGGGTGCGAATGATCCTGTCTTTACTATAACCGACTTACTTCCTCACTTGGCACAGGAACAGATGGCTAAGACTGCAGGTAAGGTTATTGAGGGTGAGAAGTTGAATGTGCTTATCGGTAGTATACCTTTGGTTGAAGGAGATAAGGATTCTAGTGTCAAGAAGGCTATTCTTGGTTTTTTAAATAGGGAGTATGGTTTGATTGAGGAGGATTTCCTCCGAGCTGAATTGGAAATTTTACCTAATATTCCGCCTAGGGATGTGGGTTTTGATAGGAGTTTAGTTGGTGCTTATGGTCAAGATGATCGTATTTGTGCTTATTCTTTGATGAAGAGTTTCTTTGAGGGTGAGTTTAGTGGTTCAAATGTCTTGGCTTGTTTTTTTGATAAGGAAGAGATTGGCAGTAACGGTGATACTGGTGCTCAATCCAGGGTCTTGGAGTATTTGTTGGAGATGTTGCTTGGAAAGACTGGGATGAAGGGTACTTCTTTGGAGGTGTTTTTTAACTCCAAGGGGTTGTCTGCTGATGTTAGTGCTGTTGATGATCCTAGTTTTGAGGGAGTTTTTGATAAGTATAATAGGGGCAGGTTAGGACTTGGTCCAATTATTAGTAAGTATTCCGGCAGTAGGGGTAAGTATGATGCTAATGATGCTAGTGCTGAGTATTTGTCTTATGTTATGGGTGTTTTGGATAAGAGTAAGGTTATGTATCAGTTTGGAGAGCTTGGTAAGGTGGATTTAGGCGGTGGTGGTACTATTGCTTCATATTTGTCTCAGCTTGGGATGGAGATTGTGGATATGGGTACTGGTTTGTTGTCTATGCATTCTCCTTTTGAGGTGGCTTCTAAGGCTGATTTGTATATGACCTATTTAGGATATAAAGCGTTTTTAGAAAATTAAAAGGAGGTGGCACTATGGTTCGTTTAACACAGATGGTTAAGGCTGCTGGTTGAGCTTCTAAGATAGGTCCGGGGACCTTGAGTCAAGTTTTGACTGGTTTGAATAGTTTTAAGGATCCGGCTGTGCTGGTTTCTGGTTCGACATATGATGATGCAGGTGTTTATAGGGTTAGTGATGAGCTGGCTCTGGTTCAGACTGTGGATTTTTTTACTCCTATGGTGGATGATCCTTATGATTTTGGTAGGATTGCGATTGCTAATAGTTTATCAGATGTTTATGCTATGGGTGGTGAGCCTAGGACTGCTATGAATGTGGTTACTTTTCCTATTAGTTGTCTTGATGCAATGGTGCTTCGTGATATTCTTCGTGGTGGTGCTGATAAGCTGGTGGAGGCTGGGGTTGCTCTTCTTGGTGGTCATACTGTTGAGGATGCGGAGCCTAAGTATGGTGCTTCTGTTACCGGGTTTGTACATCCTGATAGGATTTGGACTAATGGTGGAGCCAGGGTTGGTGATGTTTTGGTGCTGACGAAGAAGCTTGGTGTTGGTCTGGTGACTACTGCATTTAAGGGTGATGTTGATTTAGTTAGTAAAGAGGAGTTGCGTGAGGTGACTGAGTCTTTGGCTGCTTTGAATAAAAAGGCTGCCGAGGTGGCCAAGTCTGTTGGAGGGGTGCATAGTTGTACTGATGTGACTGGTTTTGGTCTTGTTGGTCATTTGTTGGAGATGGTTGGTGATGATGCTGTTACTTTTGAGGTGGATAGTAGGAAGTTGCCGTTTTTTGATAGTGCATTAAAGTTTGCCAAAGAGGGTCTTATTCCTGCTGGTGCTTATAGGAATAGGGATTATGTTAAGGATAGGGTTATGTTTTTGGTGGATGATTTTATGGAGTTGGCTGTTGTGACTCCTGAGACTTCTGGTGGTTTGGTGTTTGCTTTTACCCCGGAGGATGCTGATAAGTACATCAGGCAAATGAGGGAAGAGGGAGAGTCATCTTGGATTATTGGTAAGGTGACTGAGGAAGCTGATTCTAAGTTGATTTTATTTTAGGAGTTTTTTATGAATAGACGTCTTGATAATAGCAGGTATCTGTTGTATAAGTTTCCTTGGATTTTATATGAGTTTTTGATTTTTGGTTTTGTTGGGCTTCTTATTGAGACTTCTTATGTTTTTTTTGTGACTGGTGAGTGGACTGTTAGGGGTGCTCTTAGTCATGGTTTGCCGATTATTCATATTTATGGTTTTGGGTCTCTTATTGTGGTCTATTTGTTAGGTCGTTTTAGTAGGTTTCCAGTTTTGTTTTTTGTTGTGTCTGCTTTGTTTATGACTTTGGTGGAATTGACTGGGAGTTATCTGGAGGATTTTTTTGGTAGTCCTAGAACTTGGAACTATTATGATAAGCCTTTTAATTTTGAGGGTAGGATTTGCCTTAGTACTTCTCTTGGTTGGGGGGCTTTGGCTTTTTTGTTTTTTTTCTTGATGTATCCTGAGATTAGGAAAATCATTAAGAAGATTCCAAGAAAGGTTATGGTTTATAGCTCTTGTTGTCTTACAGTTTATATTATATTTGTTAGTTTGTTTAAGTATTTTATCTAGTGTCTATTATATATTCTTGTTATTAAAGTTATATTTTCATAAATTTATATGTTAGAGGAAAGAATTTAGGTTCTTTTCTCTAATTTTTTTTTGAGGTGGTTTTTGTGAGGTTGTGGGATGATGAGGGTGGTTCTTTGGTTTTGTTTATGGCTATTGTGTTGCCGGTATTAATTCTCTTTTTCGGAGTTTTGTTTGATATTGTTAGGGTTAAGTATGTGATGAATGTGGTTAATGAGGGTGTCTATAGCAGTGTTGATAGTGTGCTGGCTGATTATGATAAGTCTCTTTATGAAAAATATGGTCTTTTTGCTTTGAGGGGTAAGGAGTATGGTTTGGATTTTTCTTCTATGGTCAGGAATAATGTGAAGGGTAAGGGAATAACTTTAAAAAATTTTTCCTTAGTACTAAATCAGCCTCTTTCTGATTCTCGTACCCTAAAGAAACAGATTTTGGAGGAGATGAAGATTAGGGGTATGGTTAATCTTGGTAAGCAGGCTTATGGTATTTTTTCGGCTATGGAGGAGGTAAATAAATTAGGTGCAGATTTTGGTGATTTTGGCGGGAGCAAGGAGGAGGCGACTAAGAGGCTGCAGGAGAGGGTTGCCTCTAATATGGAGGTGATCAAGGGTTTAGAGGAAAGGCGGGCTGGTGGTGAGGTTGGGCTTGATGCTAGTATAGAAAAGTTGTATGGGGAAAATAAGTCGCTTCTGGTTTTGGCTGAGGATCTGTCTAATGGAGGTGAAGGTCAAAAAAAGGAAAACAGTCAATATGGAAGTGATACTTGGGCAAAACTAGGTGAGCTTTTTGGTGGTGATGTTGGTAGTTATGAGGAGGAATTGAAAAGTCCTGGTTTTTTGTTTTTTAGGGCTAAGGCTGTTGGTGGTGGTTTGAATAAGCGTCTTGGTGCTGGGCTTGAGGGGCTTCGGGATGATTTGTTGCTGGGGGAGTATGTTTTGGAGAGGTTTCCTAATTTATCGTCTGTTGTTGGTGATGTAGGTAGTGGTGGTAGTGTGGGAGATAGTATTGCTAGTATAGGTCAGGCAGAGAGGATTATTGGTAATGGTTCTACCTTGGGGACTCTTTTTAATATTTTGTTGTTTAGGACTTTTGTTGATGGGGTTGGTTATTTTGTCTTAGATGCTAAGGCTCCTCCTGAATTGGTGGCAAGGCTTGTCTATAGTGTTGTGTTGGGTCTTGGTACTGGGGTGTCTGATGTGTTGTCACTTGTGGGGGTTAGTGATGCCAGGGTTCCTGTGGTTAATGTTTATGGGACTCCTAATCCTTTGGATTTTTTGAAGTTGTCTTATGGGGATCATTTATTGATGTTTTCTTTACTGGCTGGTGAGGAGTGTTTACTTAAGGGTATTTATGGTGAGTTGGTCAGGGATTTTCCTGGGGCATATTTTTGTGGTGCTAAGGGTAGTGTTGAGGGTAGTGTTCCTTTAACATTTTTGAAGTTTTTGCCTGAGGGGTTCAGGTTTTTTGGTGGTGAGGTTAGGGGTGGTTGTTTTGTTTTTGAGGAGGTTGTTTCCTTGTCTTTTAATTGAGGAGAGGGGTTCTTTGGTTATTGAGGGGGTTGTGGTGTTTCCTGTGATTATGGTGCTTCTTTTTTCTTTCGTTTCTTTCATTAATTATTTTTCGATTTCTTCATATATCAGGCAGAGGGTTGATAGTTATGGGGCTTATGTTTGTAGTGTGGGTGGTTTGGTTGGTGAAGTGGGTGCTGCTGGTCTTGAAGAGGTGGTTGGTGAGGCTGGTGCTGTGGATGATTTGGTGGAGGTTGCTGCTAGTTGGGGTAGTCGAACGTACCTGAGGAGTTATCTTCTTAAGGGTGGTGTTCTTGATGCTGATAGGTTAGTTGTATCGTCGGATTTTGATGGTGGTTATATGACGGTTAGGGTTGAGTATGGTGTTGATGTGGTGCTGCTTGGTCGGGTTATGGTGGTTGATTTTTATGAGAGGAGGTTGTGGTGATGAATCAGTTTAGTGTTGAGGGTTTTAGTTTAGTTTATAGGGGTCGTGGTAGTGTGTCTGATCGTGATGCTTTTTTATTAAAGGGTGGGGGTGTGGAGTTTTTGCTTCCTGTTTATTTTTATAGGGAGAATTTGGATTTTGTTTTTGTTTATGATCTTGAGGGTGGTTATAGCCTTGGGGAGCGTTTATCTAGGGGTGATGGTGGTTTTGGTGTTGATGATTTTGTGTCAATTTTGGAGCGTGTGGATTATGTTAGTTCTGAGTATTTTTTTGACCTATCATCTTTCTATATGAGTCCTGAGTCTTTAGTTTATTCTATGGCGGATGGTGGTTGTGGGTTGGTTTATTGTCCTTTGTATAGGGGGGATTTCTGGGGTTGTGTTCTTTCACTATTTGGTTCAATATTTAGTGGGGAGTCTTGGTTTATGGAGTATTTGGATAGGTTGGAGGCTTTGGGTAATAGCTATAGTATTTCGTCTTTTTTAACAGTTGTTAGGTTGTTTGGTTCTGGTTGCGACTTAGGTTTCATTAGATGTATTGGTAGTAAAGTTATTGAAGGTGAATATAGAGGTGTTGGTAGTAAAGTTGGTAGAGAAGAGAATGGTGGTGATGGTTTAGGTTCTGTTGGTGGCATTGGTAGTAGAGTTGGTGTTTTTGGTGGTTTGTTGGGTAGTCGGGGTTTTGGGTTGGGTGGTACTATAAGAGATGCTGATTCAGGTTTGTTTTCTGGTTTTGATTGGTGGTCTTTGGTGGTTAGTTTTGTTGGTGGTGGTGCTGGTAATGTTGGTTGTTTGGTTTTGTTGTGTTTGTTTGTGGGGTTTGTTTTGGGGTTGTTTATTTGATTGACTTTTTTGTTTGGTTTTGGTAAGATTACAAGGTAGATATTGGCCGAAGTGGCGGAATGGCAGACGCATACGACTCAAAATCGTACGGGAAACCGTGGGGGTTCAAGTCCCCCCTTCGGCACCAGTAGGGCATCTCAGAGTTTCTGAGGTGTCTTTTTTTTGCGTAAATGTACCCTAAATGACACCCTCGTATAATAGAGTTGTAGTAGAAATCCCCCTTTTTTTAAGGAATTTGTACTATACTGTTTTACAGATGCTGTGGATTAGTCCTGACACCCTAACGTTTAACGTTTTTGTTAAGGCTCTAACCACAGCTGTTTGTTTATTTGTTAATCAGTTAGATAACGCATGACGTTTTATTTAGAACGAGGCTACATTTAACAAACAAGTTTGTGGAACAAAACAGTATCAAATAACGAAAAGGAGAAAAATCTATGATTTACGTTGGTATCGATGTTGCCAAAGACAAGCATGATTGCATTATCACCAACTCAGATGGTGAAGTCCTAGTTTCAGGATTTACCATAACAAACAATCGGACAGGATTGGATGATCTTTATTCTAAGATTATTAAATGTTCAAAAAACAAGTCTGAAATTAAAATAGGACTTGAAGCCACTGGGCATTACAGCAATAATCTATTGGAATATTTGATTGATAAAGATCTTCCCACCTTTGTCATCAATCCCTTGCATACGAATCTATATAGAAAAAGCCTGAGTCTTAGAAAGACTAAGACTGATACTATTGATGCGTATTCTATTGTTACAATGCTGCACACAGAATGCTTAAAGTCCTATACTCCAGTATCTTACCATATTAGTGAACTGAAATCACTTGCCAGGTATAGATTTTCATTAGTACAAGATTGTGCAAGACAGAAATCATCCTATGCAAGATTATTGAATCTGCTTTTTCCAGAACTTCAAAAGCTTATTCCTACAATACATTTGCCATCAATTTATGCGATGTTAGAGGAGCTGCCTGGAGCAACATATGTTGCAGAATGTCATTTGACACATTTGTCTAATATTTTACAGACTTCTTCAAGAAGTCAATACGGAAGGGAAAAAGCCAATGCTATTCGTGAAGCAGCAAGAGCATCGATCGGAACCAACAGCTTAGCTAAGTCATTAGAACTAAAACAGACAATACAATTGATAAGATCGATGCAGGATCAAATTAAAAATATTGAAGGAAGGATTAAACCTATTGTAGATTCCATTGATAGTCCGATTATGACTATACCAGGAATATCATACAAAATTGGATCTATGATTATTGCAGAAATTGGTGACTTTAGCAAATTTGAAACTGCTGAAAAGATATTGGCATATGCAGGTTTGGAACCTTCAATTCATCAGTCTGGGAATCTAGTCTCCAATCATGCAAGTATGGTTAAGAGAGGATCTAAGTATTTGAGATATGCATTGTTTACTGCTGCGAAGTTGATAAGTATTCATGATCCAACATTTTCTGCATATTTGAGTAAAAAAAGAAGTGAAGGCAAACATTATTATGTTGCAGTATCTCATGTTGCTAAGAAATTAGTGCGTGTAATTTATTATCTGGTGAAAACTAATCAGATATATCATAAGGCTGGTTAAGTAACAATTGAAGATATTGAGTACTTGAAGAGGGTACTCTTTTTGTGATGCGAAAATATTAATGAAATACTAAAAGTTACTAATTATTATGATTTTTGCAAATATTTTGTTGACTCTATATAGTTAGTCTTAATTTGTATAAATTAACTGACTCGACTTTTTGTCTTCCCGTACGATGTGAAAACGTAGGGGAGTTTTTGTTTTTTACGATAAAAATGTATTAGTGTACAATAAAGGGACCTGCTAAAAATAAACTATTATTCTGTACAACTAAAACATATAAAAGTATTCTAATTATGTTAGAATATATAGTATATGATTACTTTTATTTCACGCAAAATTAATCAAAAATTTTAAAATTAAAGGGGAACAATTATGTTAGGAGCAATAATCGGAGATATCATAGGATCTAGGTTTGAATGGAATAATAATAAAAGTAAAGAATTTGATTTACTAACATATAAATGTTTTTTTACCGATGATACAGTTATGACTTTGGCTATAGCAAAATCTATATTAGAAGTTGATCAGGAATATGGTGATTTAGGAATCATTACAATAAATAACATGCAAGAAATTGGACGTTCATATCCACTTGCTGGATATGGAGGCATGTTTAGAAAATGGCTATATTTAACTAATCCAGAACCTTATAATAGTTATGGAAACGGATCTGCAATGAGAGTCAGCTCCTGTGGTTTTGTGGCTAATTCTATCGAGGAAGCAATAAGTTTATCAAGAAAGGTTACTGAAGTCACGCATAATCACCCTGAAGGTTTAAAAGGTGCGGAAGCAACTGCTGTATCTGTCTATCTAGCTAAAACAGGTAAAAATATTCTTGAAATACGTGATTATATTAATGAGAATTATTATTCTTTAGATTTCACATTGGATGGGATAAGGGAAGATTATACTTTTAATGAAACGTGTCAAGGTACAGTTCCTCAGGCAATTATGGCTTTTTTGGAATCAACTAGTTTTGAAGATGCAATTCGTAATGCAATATCAATTGGTGGTGATAGCGACACAGTAGCAGCTATTACAGGAGGAATTGCCGAAGCTTATTATGGTATACCAACAGAGATTAGAAATCATGCATTGACGTTTTTAGATGAAAAATTAATTAATATATTAATAGATTTTGAAAATAAATATCCATCAAAGATTGAGGTTATAAAGGGAGATAAGTCGATATCAATAAAAAAATCCTCAAAAAATAAAAAAGTTAAGACTGGTAGTAGAGCTGACATGTTAATTTCATCTGTTGAAATTTCTGATGATGATTTAGATATGAGTTTTGCAAAGTTTGACAAAACATCAAGCAGGAAGCTGTTTTCTCATTTATATGAATGCTGCAATATTTTAAGAGGGCCTATAAACCAAGACGAATATAAGAGTTATGTTACTCCAATTTTATTCTATAAAAGATTATCTGATGTTTATGATGAGGAAACAATTAAAGCATTAAATGATTCCGGAGGAGATATGGAATATGCTTCCTTCCCTGAAAATCATAGTTTTGTTATTCCTGACAACTGTCATTGGAAAGATGTACGTGAAAAATCAGAAAATATTGGTAAGGCAATAGTTGATTCGATGGTTGGTATTGAACGTGCCAACCCAGATACATTAAGTGGAGTTTTCTCGAGTTTTGATGATGCCACTTGGACTGATAAAAATAAATTGTCAGATGAACGGCTTAAAGATCTTATTGAGCATATGTCTGAAATTAAAGTTGGTAATGAAAACTATTCATCCGATGTTATGGGCGACAGTTATGAATACTTAATAAAGAAATTTGCTGATTTATCAAAGAAAAATGCTGGTGAATTTTATACACCAAGAGCAGTAATCAAACTAATGGTTAAGATTCTTAATCCTAAACCTGGCGAAACAGTATACGATCCAGCTTGTGGAACTGGCGGAATGTTAATAGAAGCTATCAGGAATATGAATGATGATAAAAGTACATATGGTAGGATTTATGGGCAAGAAAAAAATCTAGCCACATCTGCAATAGCTAGAATGAATCTTTTTCTTCATGGTGCTCGTGATTTTAAAATATTGCAGGGAGATACTTTGAATTTACCATTATTCATGCACAGAGGAGAATTACAAAAATTTGATTGTGTAATAGCAAATCCTCCATTTTCATTAAAAAATTGGGGAGCAGATCAATTTTCTTCAGATATACATGGCCGTAATATTTGGGGTAGTCCAACAGATTCTAGTGCTGATTTTGCATGGCTACAACACATGATAAAATCTATGGATAATAAAAATGGACGTTGTGCGGTTGTATTGCCACAAGGTGTATTATTTCATGGTGGTAAGGAAGGTGAAATACGCAGAAAGTTAATTGAATCAGATAAACTAGAATGTGTAATTACTCTTGTAAGTGGCTTGTTTTATAGTACAGGTGTTTCTGCATGTATTTTGATATTGAACAATAAGAAGCCTTTGGAACGGAAGGATAAGATATGTTTAATTGATGCTTCAAGCATATACACTGCTCAGAGAGCACAAAATATTATGAATGAGAATAATGTTGATGAAGTATTTGATTTATATAAAAAATATACTGATGTCATAGAAAAAGCTAAAATTGTTACCATAAAAGAAGTGAAGGACAAGGACTTCACTTTGTCTGTTAATTCATATATTGAAAAAGCTCCTTTAGAAACAGTAGATCCAAAAGAAGTTAGAAAAGCATTTTATTCAGCTTTAGATGAAGCTATTGCAGCAGAAGAAAAATTAAAAGAATTATTAATTGAAGGAGGATATATAAGTGAGTAATCGTATTAAGCTTGATGAATTAAAATCATATTTATGGAACTCAGCTGTTTTATTGAGAACCCATATTGATGCAGGTTCATATAAACAATATATATTCCCTCTTTTGTTTTTTAAGAGAATTTGCGATGTTTATGATGAAGAGTGTGAAGACCTTTTGAAAGAATATGATGGTGATAAAGATGTTTTAGAATGGGAAGAAAATCATAGGTTTATAGTTCCAAAAGGCTGTCATTGGAATAATGTTAGATCAGCATCGGAAAATGTTGGAATAGCCATAATAAATGCGTTTCGTTCTATTGAGAAAGCAAATAAAGATAAATTACAAGGTGTATTTGGTGATGGTGCTTGGACAAATAAAAACAGACTACCAGATAAACTGCTTAAGGATTTGATTGAGCATTTTTCTACAAAAAGTCTAACTATGATGAATTGTCCTGAAGATGAACTTGGACAAGGATATGAATATCTAATCAAAAAGTTTGCTGATGATAGTGGTCATACTGCTCAAGAATTCTATACTAATCGTACTGTTGTTCATCTTATGACTGAGATGTTAAAACCACAATCTGGTGAAAGTATTTATGATCCTACATGTGGTAGTGCTGGAATGCTAATCTCATCTATAGTTTACCTAAAAGAAAAAGGTCTAGAATGGAGAAATGTTAAGATATTTGGACAAGAAGTAAATGCTCTAACATCAGCTATAGGTAGAATGAATTTATTTCTTCATGGGGTAAAGGATTTTGATATAAAAAATGATGATACATTAAAAAAACCAGCATTTATTGAAAATGGTAAACTAATGAAATTTGATTTAGTTCTTGCAAATCCACCTTATTCTATAAAGCAATGGGATAGAGATTCTTTTACAACTGATAAGTATGGGAGAAATTTCCTTGGTATTCCACCCCAGGGTAGAGCAGATTATGCATTTTTTCAACATATATTAATGAGCCTTAAACCGGTAACTGGTAGATGTGCAATTTTATTTCCACATGGTGTTTTAACAAGAAATGATGAAAGAGAAATGCGTGAAAGACTTATTGAGAAGGATATTGTTGAATGCGTTATAGGAATTGGAAAAAGTTTGTTTTTTAATTCACCGATGGAGGCTTGCATAGTTATTTGTCGCACTGAAAAAATACCATCTCGTAGAGGACAAGTGCTATTTATAAATGCTAAAAATGAAGTTACTCGAAAGAATGCCGAAAGTTATCTTGAGGAAGATCATATAAAAAAAATTGCAAATACATATAATGATTTTATAATAGAAGAGGGTTTTTCTGCTATAGGTACTGTTGATGAAATTATTAATAATAATGCATCTTTAGGTATATCTAGATATGTAAAAACTGCTATAGAGGAACTAGAGGATGATCTGATCGATAATATAAGTGAGTGGATGATAAGTTCTGACTCTTATAGGGAAAATTATGAGAATTTGAAATTTCTAATAAGTGAAGAGGCGGGTGCAAGGATTGAATAATGTTAGATTAGGAGATGTTGTAAAAAGAGTTAAAGAAAAAGTTGATAAAAAAAATACTGAATTAGAATATTATATTGGTGGAGAACATTTTGATTCTGGAGAAATAATTATATCAAAAAAAGGGATTATAAAAGAAAGTACAATAGGGCCTGCTTTTCATATGAAGTTTCAACCTGGTCATGTTTTATTAATGTCAAGAAATCCTCACCTGCGTAAAGCTGGTGTTGTGAATTTTGAAGGAATATGTTCAGATGTAAGTTATGTATGTGAAACAAAAGATGAGGCGATTTTATCTCAGAAGTTTTTACCCTTTATTTTTCAAACAGAAAGTTTTTGGACTTTCGCAGAAGAAAATAAAAAAGGTTCAACAAATTTTTTTCTAAATTGGTCTGATTTTGAAAGATTTGAATTTAAATTGCCTAATATAACTGAACAAGAAAAATTATCGAATTTGTTATGGGCTGCCACTAATTCTAAAGAAGCCTATAAGAAGTTGATTTTTTATACTGATGAGCTTGTGAAATCGCAATTTATCGAGATGTTTGGCAGACTAGGATTTGATGATAAAGGGTGGGGACTCACAACACTGGATAAATGTTGTGATTTGAATCCTCACAGGCCAAAAGATATTGATAATAATTTAGATGTTTCATTTCTGGCGATGCCATCTGTAAGTGAGGACGGGCATGTGGATCTAACAGTGATTAAACCTTACCGAGATGTAAAAAAAGGTTTCACATATTTTGCAGAAAAAGATGTACTTTTCGCAAAAATCACTCCTTGTATGGAAAACGGTAAAGGGGCTGTAGTTGAAGGATTATCAAACGGTTTAGGATCTGGTTCCACAGAGTTTCATGTTCTAAGGCCTATTGACGGATTATCTAATCCATATTGGCTTTATGTTATTACAAAGTTTAATGCTTTTAGAACTGATGCCAGAAAGGCAATGACTGGAACCGGTGGACAGCTTAGGGTGCCTATCGGATATTTTCAAAATTATGATATTTCTTTACCGCCAATTAACCTACAGATTGAATTTGAAGAGTTTTATAAACAGAGCGATAAATCAAAATTTGAATTAAAACAAACTATAGAAAGTCTTGAAAACACAATAAAGTCATTAATGATGCAAAATATAGGTTAGCTTATTATATATAATCCTTCATTTATAAAGTAGAATAAGAAGAAACTTTTGGAGGATTAATAATGAAAAAACAAATTATCAGAGAAATAATTCAATCCATGCTACCATACTTAGATAACAAACAAAGTGAACAGTTGAAAATTGTATTGGAACATACATTATTAAATTGTAAAATTGAAATGAAAATTGGAATAACAGAAGTAGTAAATAATAATAAAATTTTAGACTTTATTTCAGCTAAGCGTGTAGAAGGATGCTCAGAAAAATCATTAAGATATTATGAATCAACACTACAAAACTTATATAAGATAATTAATAAACAGATTAAGTATATTACAACTGATGATATTAGACAATATTTAGATTATTATCATAAAAATAGTAATTCCAGTAAAGTAACAATAGATAATATTAGAAGGATATTATCAAGTTATTTTTCTTGGCTAGAAGATGAAGATTTTATAATTAAAAGTCCTGTTAGGAGAATACATAAAGTGAAAACAGGTAAAACAGTTAAGGAAACATACTCGGATGAAACATTAGAAATTATGAGAGATAATTGCGAAGGTATTAGGGATCTTGCAATAATAGATATGCTTGCTTCAACAGGAATTAGGGTAGGAGAAATGGCAAAAATAAATAGAGATGATGTTGATTTTAATAATCGCGAATGTATAGTTATTGGAAAAGGCAATAAAGAACGTAGAGTTTATTTTGATGCAAGAACAAAAATCCACTTACAGAATTATTTAAATAAAAGAGAAGATACAAATCCAGCACTTTTTGTATCTTTATTAAAACCTTATAAAAGATTAGAAATTAGTGGAATTGAAATACGTTTGAGGGAATTAGGGAAAAAATTGAACATAAGAAGAGTTCATCCACATAAATTCAGAAGAACGTTAGCAACTATGGCTATTGATAAAGGTATGCCGATAGAGCAGGTGCAGCAACTTTTAGGTCATCAAAGTATTGATACTACTATGCAATATGCTATGGTTAACCAAAGTAATGTGAAAATTTCACATCGAAAGTACATTGGATGATTTATCGCAATTTATCGAGATGTTTGGTAATCCTATAATAAATGATAAAGAATGGCCAATTTCATTGATGAAAAATATAGCTCCAGAAACTTCACCTGAAATTGAACTAGCTGAAATTGTTTGGTGGTTAAACCTTGACATGATTGAATCGAATACAGGTTATTTAATAAATAAGATAATAGTAAATCGATCAGAAGTTGGTAGTTCCACATCATCTTTTGATAATACTATGGTTTTATATTCAAAGCTAAGACCTTACTTAAATAAAGTATATTTACCAGATGAAGAAGGATTAGCAACAACAGAACTTGTAGGTATGAAACCTGATTTATCAAAACTAAACAGAATATTTTTAGCATATTTGTTACGTTCTGATCATTTTTTGAATTTTGCAAATAGCATATCTGGTGGAAGCCAAATGCCTAGAATGCCCATGAAAGAATTAAGAAATTTCAAATGTATATTACCACCTATGAATATGCAGAATAGATTTGTTGAAATTACTCAACAAGTCGATAAATCAAAATTTATATAGATATTCACAGCAAATCGCAATTTATCGAGATGTTTGGTGATATACAAAATAATCAAAGTAAATATAGTTTTACAAGATTAGGTGATATATGTAAATTAAAAAGTGGAGGTACTCCATCAAGAAAGAATCCAGAATTTTCTAAAGGTAACGTACCTTGGATTACAACTATTTCATTAGGAAAAAATTATATAAATGAAAATGATGCAGTTGATTTTATAACAGAAGATGCAATCAAAAATAGTGCTACAAAATTGATTCCATCAAACTCTTTGTTATTTGGAACTAGAGTAGGAGTAGGTAAGTGTTCAATAAATTTAGTTCCAATGTGTACAAATCAAGATATTATGGCTTTAACAGAGGTAGATCAAAATCAATACAGCTTAGTTTTTATTAAAAAAGTGCTAGAGACATATGTTAGTTTTTTTAATAATCATAAAAGAGGTACAACAATAAAAGGAATAACAGCAGATCTATTAAGGAGTATTGCAATACCCAAAGCACCGATTAATGTACAAGATGAGTATACTGAATTTGTAAATCAGACCGATAAATCAAAATATATAGAAATAAAGTAACAATATTAACTTATGAATTGGGAGGAAAAAACTATGTTTGATGAAAATGATTTTGAAAATATGATTATAGAAAATTTAAGTAAGAATGGCTGGAATTATGTTCCAGCTGAAGATATCCCTCGCCAATATTCTGATGTTATGGTTGAACCAATGGTAAGAGATGCACTGATAAGGCTTAATCCGGAAATTGCCTTGGAACCATCTTTAGCAGATGAAGTGATTTATAAATTAAGAACAGTTATTTTATCAGTACAGCCACATAATCTAGTAACACAAAATGAACTTTTCAAAAAAATGATATTTGAAGAAAATTCATATCCCTTTGGAAAAGATGGAAGAATGGTACCTATAAGATTCTTTGGAACTATAACTAAAGAAAATCTAGCATTGAATGAGTATGTTGTTACCAAACAATGGGTTTTTCCATTGGAAAATGGTGGGAAAAGATTAGATATTGTTTTACTAATAAATGGATTTCCAATAGCAATTGGTGAACTTAAAACACCAACAAGAAACGCAATAACTTGGCTTGATGGAGCAGGTGATATTTTAGCATACGAAAAAAGCATTCCACAAATGTTTGTAACTAATGTATTTAATTTTGCCTCAGAAGGAAAGTGCTTTAGATACGGTGCTGTAGGAATGCCAATTAATTTATGGGGTCCTTGGCATACTGTTGAAAATAAAGCTGAAGGAACTTTAGTTGATATACAGAGAAGTGTCCTATCAATGATTAAGCCTGATATTGTTATGGATATTTTCCAGTTCTTTACTATATTTGCGACTGATAAAAAATATAGAAAATATAAGATAATATGTCGTTATCAACAATATGAAGGAGCAAACCTAATTGTTGATCGTGTTAAGGCTGGTTATCCTAAAAAAGGTTTGATTTGGCATTTTCAAGGTAGTGGTAAATCTTTACTAATGGTATTTGCAGCACAGAAATTAAGAATGCTACCTGAACTTAAAAATCCTACAGTAGTTATAGTTAATGATCGTATTGATCTAGATACACAAATTACAGCTACGTTTAATGCATCAGATATTCCCAATATGACAAGTGCATCAAGTAAAAATGAATTAATAGAATTTTTTAAAGGAGACATGAGAAAAATTCTTATAACAACTATATATAAATTCGGTGAGGTGGATTCAGAATTAAATAGAAGAGATAATATTATTCTAATGGTCGATGAAGCACACAGAACACAAGAAGGTGATCTTGGTGAAAAGATGCGCTTAGCATTACCTAATGCCTTCTTCTTTGGACTAACGGGAACACCGATAAATAGAATAGACAAGAATACCTTTTATACGTTTGGCGCTACTGAAGATAAAACAGGTTATATGAGTCGCTATTCATTTTCTGATTCAATCAGAGATAAAGCAACTTTGCCACTACATTTTGAAGCAGTACCAGTTGATTTACATATTAATCAAGAAATTGTAAATACAGAATTTGATGAACTTACTAAAGATTTAACAAAACTTGAAAAGTCTGAACTTGCACGTAGGGTTAAACTAGAAGCTGTTATGAAAGCACCTGACAGAATAAAAAAAGTTTGTGAACATATTGCTAAACATTATAATGAAAAAATTGAACCAAATGGATTTAAAGGACAAGTTGTTTGTTATGATAGAGAATGTTGCTTGCTATATAAACAAGAATTGGATAAATTACTTGGAGAAGAAGCTTCAACAATAGTTATGGATACAAATAATGACAAGGAAGATAAATATAAAGCTTTCAGAAGAGACAGAGATGCAGAGGCTAGAATTCTCGATTATTTTAGAGAAAAAGGTAGTCCGCTAAAGCTTGTTATCGTTACTTCTAAATTGTTAACAGGTTTTGATGCTCCAATACTACAAGCCATGTATCTTGATAAGCCAATGAAAGATCATACATTACTACAAGCAATTTGTAGAACTAATCGCTTGTGTGGTAATGATAAAACACATGGACTTATTGTAGATTACATAGGTATATTTGATGATGTAGCAAATGCACTAGATTTCGATGAAAAGAGTGTACAAAAGGTTATAACAAATATCGATGAAGTTAAAAAGAAACTACCCGAATTCTTGAGTAAATGTTTGAAATATTTCCCTGGAGTAGATCGTACTATTGAAGGATGGGAAGGATTAGTTTCAGCTCAAGAATGTTTACCAACCAATAAAGAAAAAGATAAATTTGGAGCAGATTACCGACTACTTAATCGTACATGGGATGCACTTTCACCAGACCAATTTCTTATACCTTTTAAGGATGATTACTTATGGTTAACTAAGGTATATGAATCGGTGAGACCAACTGATGGAAGAGGGGCTCTAATTTGGGCAGCTCTTGGAGCAAAAACTATAGAATTAGTACATGAAAATGTAATTGTAGATAATGTTCATGATGATTTAGATATTTTAAGACTTGATGCAGATATAATAGATGAATATCTGGAAGGAAGAAAAGATCCAGCTAAAGCTGCTAAAAGAATTCAAATTAATCTAGTAGCTAGAATCCAAGAACATAACAATGACCCTAAGTTTATTAGGTTGGGTGAAAGGTTAGAAGAATTAAGAGAAAAACATGAACAAGGCTTAATTACTAGCATTGAATTTTTAAAACGATTATTAGAGTTAGCTAAAGATGCTGCTGAAGCTGAAAAAGAGATAGTACCTGAAGATGAGGTGAATAAGGGTATTGCTGCTTTAACTGAGTTATTTAATGGTGTGAAAAATAAGAATACACCAGTGATAGTTGAACGTATTGTTAAAGATATAGATGATATTGTTAAGATTGTAAGATTTCCTGACTGGCAGAGTACTACCACAGGAAAACAAGAAGTTAAAAAAGCATTAAATTCAGTAGTGTGGATAAAATACAAAATTAAAGATAAGGACTTGCTAAATAAAGCCTATGAATATGTCGAAATGTATTATTAGTATAATTTGAAAGAGGTGCAAATTGAATCTGGAGTATTATTTAAAAACTATTATAGATGATAATCAAGTCGATGAAATAGTGAGAGAAGAAGGATTATATGAAAATATAGACAATGAATTGTTAAGAAATTTTTTTTCATTAGCACATCATGAAATCAATAGTTTATTGAAATATTTGAATTCTCGTTTTAGCAATGGTCATTATACAGCCGATGAAAGTAGAATCTTAATTAAATGGATAAAGATTATTGAAGATACAATTTATGCTTTCAAAGATTCTGAAACACCTATTGAAATCGACAAATACTATTTTTCAGTTCTACTTGAGTGTAAATCTTTTCTATCTGAATCATATGGAAGTGAGATTCCAATAGATTTAGCAAAAATAAAAATAATTGAATATGATCCAATATTTAATATTGCTAATAGTATTGAAATTTCAATATCAGAAACAAAAATAAGATCATCGCTTAAACTAATAGGTCAAGGTTCTTATGCTAAAGTTTATAAATATAAGGATGAATTCTATAATATCAATTTCATTGTTAAAAAAGCTAATAATGATTTAGATGAAAAGGAATTGATTAGATTCAAAAGAGAATTTGAAACAATGAAAGAATTAAAATCTCCATATATAATTGAGGTTTATAAATATTTTGAAAATACCAATGAATATATTATGGAATATGCCGATATAGATTTATATGAGTATATTCAAAAAAACAATACTAAAATCACCATACAACAACGTATCAATTTAGTAAATCAATTAATGAAGGGTTTTGAATATATTGATTCAAAAGGGTTGCTCCACAGAGATATAAGTTTAAAAAATATTTTGATTAAACACTATGATGGAGTAGATGTATTAAAAATCTCTGATTTTGGATTAGTAAAAATGATAGAAAGTAATTTAACAAGTAGAGGTACTGATTTCAAAGGTTCACTTAATGATGTAGACCTTGAAATAATAGGATTTGATAATTATAATATCATTCATGAAACATATGCGTTAACTAGATTAATATTTTTTATAATGACAGGAAAAACTAATCTATCAAATTTAAAAGATGAAAAATATGAATTATTCCTTACAAAGGGAATAAATAGAGAGTTAAAGCAAAGATATCAAAGTATAAAGGAATTAAAGCTAGCTTTCAACCAAGCAATTACTTACTGATTAAAAATAAGCTCTAAAGAAGGAGATGTTAATTAATGTATGAAGAATATACAAGGCAGTCTTTGCCTTCAAAAGAATATCGAGAATTATTAGGATCAGCAATTTGTGTATTTAACTCAAATAATGCCTTTGTTATTGAAAATATATTGAGTAACGACATTGATAAAAAGTATTCATGGTATGAATTAATAGACAAAGTATCAGGAAATTTACATGATGAAGTGAAAAATACAATTTCAAAATTCTCGAATGAAGAAATAGCATCATTATTTAAAATGTTAGTACAGAAAAGAAATAGAATAATTCATAGTTTTCAAGTTACTAATATTGATGGTAACCAGATTTTGTGTACGAAAGATAAAAGTCATAATCAATACATAATAACGGAAGAATATCTCTTAATTTTTATTAAAGAAAATGAAAAACTCAGTCAAATGTTGCATGATTTCAGAGGTCATTAAAATAATATTATAGTATGTAAGTTATTCTAATTTACAATAATAAATTAAAAGAAGCTTTATTTTATTATGCGTTTTAAAATGTCCACTATGTAAATATAGAGTCAAATGCATAGGAAGATAGTAAAATAGCAAGTAACAACAGTAAGTACTCAGAAGAAATGATATAAAGGTAAAATTTAAGAACTAATTATTTGGAGGTGTGAATTGAAACCAATATTTACAATACATGCAGGGGAGTATCTTGTAGGTACTTTCATAGAAAAACACTTTAAAGACTGTGAGTTATGGATTCCTGCAAAAGATACTGGTGTAGACTTTTTAATCACAAATAAAAAAGATAGAAGTAAGCAGGTATCTATACAAGTAAAATTCTCAAAAGACTTTTTACCTGAGATGAATACAATACATTATAGCAAATTATCAGCCTGTGGTTGGTGGACTTTAAACACTGAGAAAATAAAAAACTCTACAGCAGATCTTTGGGTAATCACGCCATATAATTTTCTTAATAATAATATTGAATTTATTATTATAGAGCCAAAGGAACTTTATAAAAGATTAGTTGAAATACATGGTAAAGAAAAGAAACTTATTAATACATATTTGTGGGTTTTCAAAAATAATAAATGTATAGAAACAAGAGGCCTAAAGAAGAAAGAAATTGAAGAAATGATAGATAATTTACAAATTGAAAACCAAAATAGAGATTTTAGTCTTTATCTAAATGCATGGGACCAAATAGAAAAGAAACTTTTTGACAATTAGTGGCATATTAGCCTATCAAGTTGGATTAATTAGACATTAACAGGATTAGTCCACAACACAACAATAAATCATTGTACTATTATTACTTATAAGAAGAGGTTGATTTTATGAAACTTGAAGAATACATATCAATGCGCAAAAAAGAAGATGGTCTAAATGAATATGATCTTGAAAATAGATCCGCAAATACTCGGATTTGTGTTAATTATGTATTCGAGTACTTTAATAATTATCTAGAAACAAAGCCGGCAGATGAAAAGATTATAATGCATGATCAGAAAATAGAAAAGTATAGAAATATAATTATTAAATATGATTCAGAGATAAGAGATTGGTTACTTTCTATCTATTCATCACATGGAATTTATCTGCATATGCATTTGCTTAATTTAATAAAAGATAATTACTTCCTGCTATATGATAGTGATGCTGAATTTAGAGCTTTGTCCTATGAAATTTATCCAAAGATTAAAAGTAAATTTAAATTTCTTGAAGGACAATCTGAGATGATATTTCAATTTATCAAAGACACTCATAGATTGAAAAGTAAGCTTGATACAAGTTATTTAGATTTTTATATTTCAGATAATATTAATGAATGGATACATGATACATACAAAAAACATGGAGTGAATATTTATAATTTTTGTTCCGAGTGGGTTGAAAGATTTTCTGACAATCCTGATATTTGGCCTAAAGGACATAAGAAAAAAAGTAAATATTACGATGAGTATAATAATAGAACCTCAGGACGTCGCATAAGTAATTCAATGTTGTGGGATTATGATTATAAACAAAAAAACAATCTATTTGGGATTGATATTCTTTATAGAAATATTCCTAAGAAAAGCTTTATTACAGGTAAAAAGCAAGAAATAGAGGCTGTAATGATGTATTGCTGGCTTCATGATATTGATGGGGAAGATGATTATTGGGAAAAGTATGCTAAAGAAATTCTTTAATAAGTATATTTAAAAAACTCCAATATAAAAGTATTTAAATTATAGAATATGTATAGAGGTGTAAGTATGAATGAAAATAAAAATGGATATTGGATATATAGTACATCGGTAGTTGGGTTTTTTATTGTATTAATAGCTTTTATATTTTGGCTAACCTATAGTTTGATCATTAAATTGGCAACGTCTCCAATAACAAATGAAGTAATTATCCGTACATTAATAACATTAATAATTACTGTTTTTGTTGGTGGTTATTTTTCAAAATGGCTAGAACATAAAAAGGCTAAAAAACTTGAATTATATAAAATACAAACATCTGTATCAATTAAAGTTATTGATTATGCAACAGAATATTTCTATCATCCTCAACGAGAAGACATTAAAGACTTATTGATTGCAGAATCAAATAAAGTTAAGTTATATTTTGATGATCAAGTTTTATTATCAATCAACGATTTTATTGAAGCAAAAGAGCCAAATAGGAAAATCAAATATCAAATAATCATTGATAATTTACAAAAACATATGAAATAATATCCTATAATTAGGAGGAATCACAAATTGCTGAAGTCTACAAATTAAATATTAAAATTAATTTTTAAGGAGTCACAAAGTACATGGAAATATTAATGACGGATAAAAGTGAAATTATTTTAGAAATAAAAAATGAATTTAGGAGATACATAACTAATAATCATTCTCAAATAAATAGTATTGATACCCTTATTGTAGATGCATTTTATCCATATAGGCATGATGTAGGTATAGATTTCTGGGAAATTCTAAAAAATGAAGAATCATTTATAAGATATAAGAATTTATTAGAAGTATATTTAAGAGATGTTATAAATAGAAAGTCGCCAATAAATCATGCTAATTCGTATCTTTCAATAATTAGAAAGCTAAAAGAATTTTTTGACATTGAATATGGTGGAGTAGATCAATATTTATTAAAAAAACAAATATATTTAAAGAAAGATGAACGTTGGTTGGATAGTAAGATTTATAATAAAAGGAAAAGTAAAAATTGATTTGTTAATTAAAATATTTGATTAGTTCTACTTTTGTACAGTTACAATGACAAGATTTAAAATATCTAAATTACAACTTATGTGGAAAGTTTTCGACGCCACACAATTTTATAAAGTTAAGTTTAACTATCCGTTTTTTAGGACTTTACATAATGAATAATATAATTAAGAGAATATTTATTATATGGTGTTATATTGGAAGGAGAAGCTTATATTAGAAAATATAGTGATCAATATGGAAAAAATTCAGGAACTGAAGAATTAAACACAATATTGTTGGAACTTAATAAAAAAATTGACTGAAAGAAGGTAATTAAATTGAATATTTTTGAAAAATTATCTTTAAAAATCAAGACAAGAAATTTTGAAAGGAATACTATTTTAGCCTATAAAAGTTTTAATCAAAATATGATTAAACAATTGTATCCTGGTGGAAAAAAGCAGTCAATTAGAGTCGTTTCTTCTATAGGGGTAATATTAAATGAAGAGTATACCTTATATGACAAGGCAAAATGCTTAGGAATTCTAAACATTTATAATAGTATAATGATAAGAAAATTGATTACAGAATCTGAAGACGATTTAATTAGATTATCGCTATTAATTAATGCAAAAGAAATTGTTAATGAGGATAATGTCGATAAAATTATGGCATTTGTATTTATGATGACTAAAAATAAAGATCTTATAATTGATGATGATAATCTTGAAATTATTATTTTATTTAGCAAACAATTAAAAGATAATCGACAAGCAAGAGAGATAAACGAAAAAAATAGTAAAAAATATGTAGATGATGAAGATTATGGTCTTGTGGTAAGTAAACCGATTTTCACTAATAATGTTGAAGGTAGCAATAGATATCTGGAAAAATTGAAAACTGAAAAAGGCGAAAATCTAACGTGGCAAAGAATGTGTACGTGGAGTAGCAAGAATGTTGAGGGGATAATTGACGAATATTCACTTTATCTTCCATCAGGTGATTTATATAAAAAAATTTATATAAATATGTACTCAAAATCCAATTCAACATATATACCTAAGGGCTTTTTAGCAATTGATTAAATTGTTTTTGTTATAAATTGATAATGTCAACTTTGAAACAATAATTTTATATAAATAAGCAGTATTGGATTAGTTCGACTTTTGTACTTTCACAATATTATCCTTTTTTATAAAATTACTCCCTGACAATTAATTTTGTCAGGGAATCTTTTTCTATAGTATATTTAACTCATCTTCAACAAATCCAACTCAGCAATTCCATTCTGTAGCTTATCTGTATTGTGAGTGTAAGTCCGCAGGGTAAATCCAGGATCACTATGACCCAGCCTTATTTGAACTGCCTTAGGATGAATGTTTGACTCAACTAGCATTGTAGCATGAGTGTGTCTAAGAGAATGAAAGGTTATATTTGGTATGTTTAGTTTCCTAACAATTTTAGTAAACTTATGAGATATCTGACTAGGTTTTATGTAGGGTAGTTGCCATGTGGGGAATAGAAATTCTGTAGTCTGCTTCATTTTCCTAATCCTATCTATAAGATCAGTTGATACCGGAACCTTCCTTATACCTGCCTGAGTCTTGGGTGCCTTAATCTCTCCAGGCTCATCCTTACTGTAGGTGAAATCAACACTTATCACGTTATTAACCATATCTACATTCTTCCACTTTAGAACCGCAATCTCACCAACTCTAAGACCTGTGTACCAGGCTACCATTAGAATAACCTTCATCTGATCATCTGCTTCATAGAGTATTCTCATAAAATCAGTCTTTGAGATAATTATCTTTTCTGTTTTCTGTAGCTTTGGTCTTTTGACATTGGCTACTGGATTCTTTTCAACTAACTGATCAAAGAAGGCTTCTTTCATTATGAGGCTCATGATAGAGTAGATGATCTGCTTGGACCTTTCACTGAGGCCCCTATTCTCCGCCTCTAAGAGGACCTTTTTAATATCTTGAATACTAACTTGGTCCAGCTCTAAATGACCAAGGTAAGGGAAGACGTGAAGCCTGAGATTATCTTGATAGAACCTCTTAGTTCTGGCTGAAATTTCACATTTTCTGTATTCTAAATATTGGTTTGAGTAGTCGCGAAATGATATATGTTTATGGGTTCCTACCACATAGTTCTTATAGTATTCTTCAGCTTGCTTATCAGCTTCTTCATTTGTGTCTGCTAGAAAGAACTTTTTAAGGTAGTTACCTTCTTCATCTTTACCTATTGTTATTCTGGCCATGTACCGGCCATCTTTTCTTTTTGTTGCCATTAGAATTCACACCACCTTAATAGTTTGATATAATGTAAAAGGATACACTCCTTTACGGATTGTGTCTGCAATTTGAAGAACCTTTGGCCGCCACGCTATGAGGTTCTTCATTTTATTTAAATAATTTAAAGAAGTCCATAATACCAAAACTGGTCTTCTTGTAGATCCTGTTATATACCGCCTTCTTGGGCTTGGTAATAAAACCAATACCCTTTTTACTGTAGATTGGGTTTATTGATTTCTTCATGGCCCTTTTCACCCTGCCACTAGTTCTACCCGATACCATCTTCTTAAGACTTGGGGTACGTAAGCCAATTTTCATATTGCCACCTTCATTTCTCTTAAAAGTAGATTACCTTCCTTACTAAAATCCTCATCCATGATATGAAGAAACTCATGTCTTAATGCCTTCCTCATATTTACCGGTGTTAGTAGGGTATTTACATATACCATGTAGCCACCATCTGCTTTAAGAGTCAAGCCTTTTACCTTTAGTGGAAGTTCAGTTTCTATTACTGAGCAGTTAAGATATGCCAGTATTGAAAAGTAATCCTCCTGGGAAATACCCTCCTCCATTTTAACTAAAATTTCTCTCATTTTAACTGCTCCTTTTTTGCGAAGATATGTACAAATTATACTAGAAATCGAAGGCAGTTTATTGGACACTTAATGTTTTTAGTCTACTGGAAGTGTAGCCTTAAGTACCCTAACTAATCTATCCTTATCTTCAGGTGAAAGTTTACCAGTCTTCATAAATAACATCTTGAGATCCTGGTCTTTCTCTAACATTTCAAGAATCTCAATTGCATCTGGATCATACTCATGCTCGTCTATAGTTTCATCAATAAAGAAACTCTTAGGAACACTAAACATCTCTGATAGCTTTTGGATAATACCCATTCTTGGAATGGCTTTTTGTAATACCCATTTACCAACTGTTGATTCATTAACCTCAAGTTTGTTTGCAAGCTCCTGTTGGGTTAGGTCATGCTTTTCTAATATGTACTTTATTCTCTTTGAGAATATTTCAATGAATTCCTGATCGCTCATTTCAATCTACCTCGTTCTTTCTATATTTTCCATTATAGAATAAAATTCTAACTAAATCAATAATAATTTAAATAATTGAATATAATTCTATTTATGTATTGACACTAGAATATAATTCCACTAAGATATATTTAAGAGGAGGTGAAACACAATGGAAGATAAATTAATGATGACCCTAAAAGCAGCAAGAGTTAATGCTGGACTAACAATACTTGAAGCCTGTAAACTACTAGGCTTTGGGAAAGATACCCTAATCAAGTATGAAAAACACCCTGAACTAGTGAAGGAAGCAAAGAGAGCAAAGCTATCAGAAGTCTATGGTATTGCAGAAGCACATATTTTTTTCGGCAATAAGTAGAATTATATTCTAGTTTGAAAGGAGAAGGGAACTATGGAAATACCAGTCTGGAAGAAAACCATGCTAAGTCCTATAGAATATTCCACCTATTCAAACCTATCAGTCAAGCTGATCTATGAGTATTGCCATAAAAGAAGAATCCCTTGCCTTAGAACTGGAAGAGGAGACTTTAAGATACATAGACAATCAGCAGATGAAGCCCTACGTGAGATGGCACTTAGTCATGAAGGTTATGAACAGGGAGAAAGTACTAAAGGAAAGAAAAGAAGAAAAAGCGTTATTTAAAGAAAGGAGAATAAAAATGAAGTTATATGAAATAAAAAGAGAGTATGAGGTCTTATCTCAGTACCTAGAAGATAATGACCTAGACCAAGCAGCCTTCAAGGAGGCCTTCTTAAATATTGAAGGCAGCTTAAGTGATAAGAGTGAGAACTATGCCAAGCTGATTAAAAATATTGAAGGAGATATTGAAACCTATAAGGGAGAAGAAAAAAGACTTCATGAAAAAAGAAAAGCAATGGAAAACAAAGTGCTTAGACTAAAGACCAGTGTCTATGAAGTGTTTAAAGAAATGAAGATTGAAAGCCTTAAAGCAGGAACCTTTAATTTAAGAATACAAACCAATGCACCCTCAGTAGATATTTTAGACCAAGACATTATACCAGAACTATATAAGAGCTATGAAGTAAAGCTAGATAAAAAAGGAATACTAGAAGACCTGAAACTAGGGAAGCTGGTAGCAGGTGCAGAAATAAAGAAAACAGAATCATTAAGAATTAGATAAGGAGAGATAAACATGGAAAACAAAAATACAGCCTTAACCATTATGGAAGGTTTAGACAATCAAGCAATGGCTTTATCAATAAATAAGATTAGGGCTTTTCAAGGGGTGGTTAAAAACCAATTTACAGAAAAACATGACTATGGAATTATACCAGGGACCGGAAATAAACCGGTGTTACTAAAACCCGGTGCTGAAAAGATTTGTATGTTAATGGGACTAACCACGGAATTTAATATTATTGATAGCACTAGAGATTTTGATAAAGGCTTCTTTCAGTACCAGATTAAGTGTAGGTTATTAAAAAATGGAGAAGTAATTACTGAAGGACTAGGATCAGCTAATACCAAGGAAAGAAAATATCTCAAGCAAGATCCCTTTAGTATGGATAACACTATTTTAAAAATGGCCAAGAAAAGAGCCTTAGTAGATGCAGTTTTACTAGTGGCAAGTTTATCTGATGTCTTTACTCAAGATATTGAGGATATGACTGATATTGCTGGTGGAACAGTTGGTGAGAAAGGACAGGTCTTTGATGATGACAGTCTTATCTCACAGGCCCAGGCAAAAAGGATGTTTGCAGTAAGTGGCGGAAACTCGGAACTATGTACAGAGTCAATTGGGAAGTATGGGTACAAAAGCAGTAAGGAAGTTTGTAAGAAGGATTATGAGGCCATCATTAATTACATAGAGGACAAGAAGAATGCAGTTCCAGAGGCTGAGGAATTTACTGATGCAGATTTAGATAGGGTATTTGGTAATGCAGTTTAAGATAAGTGAATCCCAGTTGCAGATTTTAATATTTGATTGGTGTCACTTGAATAGGAATAAGTACCCTGAGTTGGAGTTATTGTTTCATATACCAAATGGTGGTTATAGAAATATTACAACTGCTAAAAGGTTGAAGGCCGAAGGAGTGAAGTCTGGGGTTCCAGATCTCCTTTTGCCAGTACCAAGAGGTGGCTATCCTGGTCTATTTCTTGAAGTAAAGACCAAGGGTGGAGTAGTATCAGATAATCAAAAGTGGTGGCTAAAGAGTTTGAGTGAACAAGGTTACCTTGCTTTAGTTGTCTATTCCTTTGATGAAGCAATTTGTGTACTAAAAGATTATCTGAAAATGGGAAGAAGAGAAATTAAAAAGGAGAGGGTTAAAGATGAAGGAACGGGTTAATAACTATAAGAACTTACTGGAGGTTATGTCCTTTTACAGGAATGCAGAGAACCCAATAAGTAGAAAAGAGCTAGTGGACTATATGGAGCTAGAAGATCGGTCTGTTCGAGAGATTATATCAAAGGCCAGAAAAAAGGGAATACCAATTTTGAGTGATAGTGGTAATTATGGATATTATTTAAGTTACAAGGAAGAGGATATATCAAGGTTTTTAAATCAAGAGATACTTTCTAAAATACGGGATCTTAATGAAACCTTCCAAGCACTGGTGGTGCATATTAAACCAATTGATTTAAAACAGGTCCTTCCTAAAGAGGTGAAATGATTTGGCTCAAAGAAGAATGTTTAGCAAACACATTACAGAGAGTGATGCTTTTCTAGAACTTCCTGCAACCTCACAAAATCTATACTTTCATTTAAATATGAATGCTGATGATGATGGCTTTGTTAACTCACCTAACAGGGTAATGAGAAATATTGGTGCTAACAAAACAGATATGGAGGTGCTCTTTGCCAAGAAGTTCCTAATAGCTTTTGAAACAGGCATCATAGTTATAAAGCACTGGAGAATTCATAACTATATAAGGGGTGACAGATATAAGCCTACTGTCTATATTGAGGAAAAACTAATGTTGGAATTAAAGGAAAATAACTCGTATAAAAGGATTGGTATACCAAATGACATACCATTGGTATCCACAGGTAAGGTAAGGTTAGGTAAGGATAGTTTAGATAAGGATAATATATATAGTCGGGTTATAAACTACCTAAATGATAAAGCTGGGACAAATTATAAGACAAATATTAATAAAACTAAAGAATTAATCAAAGCAAGAAGGAATGAAGGTTTTACTGAAGATGACTTCTATCAAGTAATTGATATAAAGGTAAAAGAATGGATTAAGAATAAGGATATGAAACAATATCTAAGACCTATTACTTTATTCGGGAATAAGTTTGAGAGTTATCTTAATAAATCAACAGAAGTTAAATCAGAAATTATTGATCTTCCATTTTTAGAGGAGGAGTAATGGGTCATATCGAAAATATTAAGTATCTTAGAATTGAAGAAAGCCAAGTTAAATGTAAAGTCTGTAAAGATATTGGATATCTAATCGAAAAGGGCTCAGCTAAAGAATGCGAGTGCAGGTATCCACTACATCAAAAACTATTACCAGAAAGACATCGACACGCAGACTTTAATAAACTAGACTATTCTAACCTAGATAAAGTGACAGGGCTTAAGGAAATGATTGATTATTACAAAAGAACTCCACTAAAAAAAGTAACTAAAGGAGTTTACCTTCAAGGTGATGTTGGAAGAGGGAAGACAATGCTAGCTTGTGCTATTTTCAACAATTATCTGGGCCAGGGTAGGTTAAGGTTTATCGTGGTAGATGAGCTGATCAGAAGAATAAAGGAAGCCTTTAACAGTGAAAGAGAATTTGATATTTCAAAATATATGGAAGCCGACTTATTAATCTTAGATGATTTAGGAGCTGAAAAGACAACAGAGTTTGTTGAGGCTGAAATCTATAACGTTATTAATTACAGATATAACAAGAAACTCCCAACCATAATTACCAGTAACATCAACTGGCAGGACCTGCCAAATAAGTACGAGATGAATGGAAAAAGAATAGCCAGTAGAATATCTGAGATGTGTGGGAGCTTTAATCTAAATGGCAAAGATTACCGAAGGAAATAAAGGAGTGAAGATAAATGGAGAAAGCAAAAAGAATAATCATAGATAATATTTGTAGTCTTACCAGCTGGATCAAGTGCAGCAATTGTGGTGGTGCAGTTGGTAAAAGTGGAAATTACTGTAAGCACTGTGGTGGAAAGTTTGAGGAGGAAAAGTTATGAGTTTAGAAAGATACCTAGATCATATAGAAAGTATAGATAGTCTTATTAAAGACAAAGAGGACCTTATTAAAGTGTATGATGCAGAGTTAGAAAACTGCACCTCACATCTCACTGATATGCCAAGACAGGCATCAAGTGGTAAAGATAAACTAAACAGCATTACAAGCGATAAGATTAAAGTTAAAGATGAGATTGAGTTAAAGAAAAATGAATTAGAAAAGATAAGGATAAATATAGACAGATCAATAAATGCAATGGATAATTTGTTCTACCAAAACATTATTATCAAACTGTATTATCACAAGATGAGTATTAAAGAATTATGTAATGTGTTTGATTATAAAGAGGCTCAAATGAACAGACATATTGATAAGGCCAAGAAATCTTTAAACATGATATTAAATGATAGAAAATGATAAACCATGATAGTGTCAAGGAATGATATTATTATGGTAGGAGAAGTGAGCGAAGCCTATACCCTTAATATAATAAAAAGAAAAACTATAAAAAATAAAATAAGAGAGGCAATAAACCTCTCTTATTCTAAAAAAAGTGAATGGAAGAAACAACTTTGTCGATCAAACAAAGATAACAAGTAATAATAAATATTACTTATAAATATAATGATACCATATTAAAATAATTTGTAAATATTATAAATGAATTTAAGAGATTAAACATTACCAAACAAATCAAATAAACTTTGTAAGTATACTGGCTGTTCTAAAATAACAGCTAATAGAGAGAGTGAAAGAAGATGAATACTATTAGGTTATTAAAAATAAAACCTATAAAATAAAATAAGATGGGTATATTAGCCCATCCTATTTCAAACCAAATCACTCAAAAAAGGAAATTATTATGAAAAAAATTGATAAGTAAAAACAAATAATACTTATTAAAATAATAATAACACATTTATATAATTTGTAAATAATAAAATTGAATTTAGGTGAAAGATATGCCAAACAAACCAAAGAAACCCTGTAAATATACAGGTTGTTCTAACCTAACAGATGATAGATACTGTGAGATGCATCAAGAAGAACAAACAAAAGAAAGGCCAAGTGCTTACAAAAGAGGCTATGATTCAAAGTGGCGTAAGGCCAGTAAGATATTTCTAATGATCAATCCCTTCTGTACCAAGTGTCATAGTGAAGGAAGAGTGACTAGAGCAACGGTGGTAGATCATATCAAACCACATAGAGGAGACCAAAAGCTCTTCTGGGATGAACGCAACTGGCAACCTTTATGTAAGAAGTGTCATGATACTAAGACAGGAAAAGAAGATATGATGCCAGAATATTCATATTAAATATTGCTAAATATAATTGAATACTATACAATTCAATTAATAACAAATCGGAGGAATTTAATATGAATAATGAATTCAAGGGAGACATTGAAATAATACTAGATAATGAAAATATTTCAAAAGAAATTGAAAAGAATAATGCGAAAGCAGAAGACTTGCTAAAAGACAAAAAGAAAATGGAACGTTTTTTGGAACGTCTAGAAAGAAAACTATCTTTAATTCCTGTTGCAGGAAAATATTTATCAGATGTTCCAGTATTAATATCATTGGTAAAAGCTTATGTAGATAAAGAATATATTGATATTCCAATTGGAACCATAATTGCAATAGTAGGTGCATTGATTTATGTGCTTAGTCCGATTGATCTTATACCAGATGCTATTCCTGTAATTGGCTACATAGATGATGCGGCAGTATTAGCTTTTGCTTACAAGTTAGTTCATGATGATGTGACTGAATATAAAGAATGGAAAGAAGCAAAGAACAACATAATAAATAATGGATAGTAGGGGCCCATCAAATCTCTACAAGTAATTTATACAAGACCGGTAGCCCCCATCGTGTGAATTTTCGCATAAATTGATAGGGGGGGTATAAGAAATAGAACTAAGGGTAATGCAAAGCTAACCAGCACAATGGTCTAA
>JBGSJN010000040.1:0-4679 GCA_041741995.1 Bacillota bacterium | reverse complement strand
ATTCTCTAACACTTTAACCCTGGTTGTTATGTCCCCAATTGCTTGTTTATGAGCCTCTGCATTAGTTAAGATAGCTCCACCAATAGATCCAGGAATATAACTTAAGTATTCACATCCAGCAAGTGTTTCTTCTTTGGCAATCTGTCCTAATTTTGCCAGGGTTAAACCACTTGAACAAATTATTTTAAACCCATCTGCTAATTCTATAATATTATAAGAGACATAATTCTTGCCAAGATATATAACTAAGCCATGAAATATTTGACTGCCAAATAAAATATTGGAAGCCTTACCAATTATATAATAAGGTATTTCATATTCTTCTGCAAATTCTTTTAAGCTAATAATTTCTTGCTCATTTTTTGGAAAAGCTATACATTCAACTAAGCCTCCAATTTTCCAAGAAGTAAGTTTCTTTATATCGTAATTAAAAGCTATTTCACCTTTATAAACATCAGTTATATTTAAAAGATTATTATCCAATTAAGTTCTCCTATAATGATTCTAAAATCATTTTTCCAACTTCACAAATATCACCGGCTCCAATAGTCAAGATTAAATCTTCCTCATTACTATTTTCTATGATATAGGTTACTATATCATTAAACTTTTCAATATAGATGCCATCAATATCCTTGGCAAGGTTCTGACTATTGATTCCTTCTATTTCAGGTTCTCCAGCACTATATATCTTATTTAGAATACATATATCAGAATTACTTAATACCCGAACAAATTCATCATACAATTGTTTAGTTCTACTGTACCTATGAGGTTGGAATATACTTATTACTCTCTTGTAACCAAAGGATTTAGCCCCAATTAATAATGCTTCAATTTCTTTTGGATGGTGAGCATAGTCATCAACAATTGTTCTGCCTTTTTTTTGTCCAATAATTTCAAATCTTCTGCCAACACCTTGAAATGTTGAAAGTGCTTTAAATATAACATCATCAGGTATTTTCTTATCTCTAGCTAAGGCTATAGCACCAAGAGCATTCAGCAAATTGTGTATTCCAGGTAACGGAATATTAATTATACCTATATATTCTCCTTTATAATAAGCTTTAGCTGTATTTCTATAATTTTGCACATGTACTTCCCCAAGAGTGTAGTCGCAATCTTTAAATCCAAAGGTAATATAGTCAGTTTTATTTTTTAACAGTTTCATGATAGTTTTGTCTCTACCATTTACAATTAGTTTACCTGAAACATTTGCAATGAATTCTGCAAAGGCATTGTCAATATTTTCCTTAGTTGTATAATAATCCAAATGATCATCGTCAATATTAGTTATTATTGCTGTATCTACAGGAATCTTTAAAAATGATCCATCACTTTCATCTAATTCTGCAATAAATATTTCCCCTTTAGGATCAAATTTTCCATTAGCTCCTTCAAAAACCAATTTGCCACCAGCAGCGATGCTCGGGTTTCTTTCACCTCTAACAAAAATCTCCGCTAACATAGTAGTTGTAGTTGTTTTACCATGAGCTCCTGCAACACCATAAACAATCTTATCATTAGCTAGATATCTTAATATATCACTTCTATGCCAAAGTGGAATTTTTTTATCTCTGGCGTCTAGTACTTCTGAATTGCTTTCTGAAACAGCTGTTGAGTAAACAACAAGCGTTGTACCCTCAGGTAGCTTTTCATGTCCTATTTTTATATTGGCACCAAGATTTCTTAACTTTTGAATAGTTTCAGAGTTTTTTATATCTGAGCCAGTAACATTTATTCCCTTTTCAAGACAGATTTTAGCAAGGCCACTCATACCTGTCCCGCCTATTCCTATAAAATGTATGTTATTCATTTAAATACTTACCTGATTCCTTTCTGATAATGTCTTTAGTATTTTCACCATATAAAATCCCAGCATTACTGGTAATAATATTTTCAAATGTAAATGGACTTAAAGCCTTTAAAGTTGTATATAAGTTTGAGGAGGTAAGATTATCTTCTTCAATTATTCTACCCATTCCTGCTTTTTCAATAGCCTTGGCATTCTTCAATTGATGATTACTGGCAGAATTTTTTATTGGTATTAGTATACTATAGCTTTTTGTAGCAATCAATTCACAAATGAAACTTGCACCGGCTCTTGAAATAGTGATATTAGCAGCATTTAAAGCTAGTTCCATTTCACTAATATAGTCCTTTAAAATTAGTTTTCCATCTTCTACTAGTTTAAGTTCATCACTATCAAGACTTTCGATTATATCATTATAATAGGAAGTCCCGGTAATATGAATAATTGTTAAATCTAAATCATGGATAATATCTTTATATATTGATCTTACAGAATTATTAATAATTTTTGAGCCTTGACTGCCGCCTGCTATCAATAAGACTTTTTGATCTTTATCAATCCCAAAATATTCCTTTGATTCATTACTATCAAGTTTTTTGAAACTATTTCTAAGTGGCATTCCAGTTAAAACTTTTCTTTTATTACTTGGAAAATATTTTGAACTTTCATTAAATGTTATCCAAATTTCCTTGCTTATTTTAGCTAGTAGTTTATTTGTAAATCCAGGTACAACATTTTGTTCATGAATTATAACTGGAATTCTTAATACAAACGCTGCTGAAAGAACAGGCCCAGCTACAAAACCACCAGTACCAATAACTAGTTTAGGTTTAATTTTATTAAGAAGTATCAGACTTGCAAAAAAGCCTCTTAGATTTATAAATAGAGATTTTATCTTCTTAATTAGTGATATTCCGATTAGCGGTGCAAAAGCTATTCCGTAGAAGGGTATATTTTCATTTTTTAATATTTTAGATTCCATACCGTTATTAGCGCCAATATAATGAGGTTGAATATTATATTCTGATTTTAAAATATCAGCAATAGCCAAGGCTGGATATATATGACCACCTGTTTTCCCGCCGGAAACTACGATATTAGAGCTTTTTATTTTCATATAATTTCCTCTTTCTAGGCTTTGAAACCCCAAGAATGAAGCCGATAATCAACAAAAAGGAAACAAGTGAAGATCCACCATAGCTTATGAATGGTAAAGTAACACCAGTTACTGGTACCAATGCAACAACTACAGAAAGATTTAGCAAGGTTTGGAATATGAATAATGAGCCAAATCCTAATACTGCTAACTTCCCAAATTTATTTTCAGTTTCTAAGGCTATCTGTATAATTATAAAGCTTAATACAAATAATAACAATATTAAAGCGACAGCTCCTAGAAATCCTAATTCTTCACCAACAATTGCAAAGATGAAATCTGTGTGATGTTCTGGTAAATGAAAGAACTTTTGTTTGCTATTGGTTATACCTACACCAAATAGACCTCCATCGGCTAAAGCATATAGACTTTGTTTAGCCTGATAATCAGCAGCCAAAGGGTTTAACCAAACAGGGAAAAAATTTAATATTCTAATTACCCTATAGGTCTTTGTTATTAAAAAATAAGGGATACTTAAAGAACCAAGACCAAGGATTACAAAATAATGTTCCTTTTTCAAGCCATTAACAATTAGCATCACCAAAATCGGTAACAATATTATCAATGCGGAACTTAAATTTTCTATTGCTACTAAAGAAAAAACAAGTGCTCCTGCAAATAATGAAATCCATATATGAGGTTTCTTGGTTCTAGTTAATAAGTGGGCAACTAAGATAATTAATGCTGGTTTCAATAATTCTGATGGTTGTATGTTGATTGACCCTAGGCTTATCCATCTTCTAGAGCCTCCACCAATATTACCAAAAATATAGGCTACAATTAATAAAGCGATAGAAGAAAAAAAGAATAAATAGATTCCAAGGGACTTATTTTTAAATCTTCCAAAATTGTAAAAGGCAAAGCCCATTACTAAACCTGCCATCATAAATAATAAATGTCTTAACAAGTAATACCATGGAGGATTATTATCAACACCAACATATGAAGCACTAAACACCATATATGAACCTATTATTAACAAAATGACAACAACAATTAATAAGCTAATATTATTAGGCATTGTTCTTCCTATTTTACTATTTACTGAACTCTTATTACCTTCTTTAGTCTTTTTATTTTTGATTAACATATTCTTTAAATACTTCTCCTCTATGTTCAAAATTATCAAATTGATCAAAACTAGCACAAGCTGGTGATAGGAGAACTACATCTCCCTTTTTCCCAATAGATTTTGAGAATTTTACAGCTTCTAATAGATTGTCCAATTTTTTATATCTTGAATAATTCAATTCGTCTAATATATTACCAATTTCATTTCTAGTACTTCCTTGGAGTATGGCAAAAACATTATATTCAATTATAGTATTACAAAGTTCAAGATAGCTAACTTCTTTTTCACTGCCACCGATTATGGCATATAAGTTTTTATTTGCAAATGCTTTAATACCAATTATTGAAGCTTCAGGATTTGTTGCTTTGGAATCATTAAAGTATGAGATGCCATTAATTTCATTAACAAATTCAAGTCTGTGCTCTACACCCTTAAAACTCATAGCTCCTTTGACGATACATTCAAGTGAGCAACCATATAAGAAAGCCGCCAGTATACTAGCCATGGCATTTTCAATATTATGTTGTCCAATAATCTTAAGTGTACTAGCTTTCATGATTTCTATAGGTTCACCTATATTTAAAATTATTTTATCATCATTCAAATATATACCTTTAACTTTTTTTTCCAAGCTGTAA
>JBGSJN010000039.1:0-36989 GCA_041741995.1 Bacillota bacterium | reverse complement strand
TTTATTCTTGACATGGGTAGTCCAGTTAAGATTTATGATTTGGCTTATGATTTGATTTGGTTGTCAGGTCTTCGTCCTTTTAAGGATATTGAGATTAAAGTAACCGGTCTTCGTCCCGGGGAGAAGCTTTATGAAGAGACTTTGCTGGAAGAAGAAGGTTTGTCATTAACAGCTAATGATAAGATTTTTGTTTCTGAACCTATGAAATATGATTTTGAAGAACTTAATCAAAAGGTTGAGGGTTTTATTCCTTTATTGGAGTTTGAAGAGCGTGAGTTATTGATTCAGCAAATTGAGTCCTTGGTATTTTCTTATACCAGGTTTGATGATGTTAAGGTTGCTGAGGAAGTTGTTTCATAGAGAATTTTAATTATTATCATTATTAGTATTGGAGTATTTATTTGAATCAGGAATGTAAGACGCATTACTATAGGAGGAAAAAATGAAACATGTACCATTTTCACCACCGGATATTTCAGAAGAAGAGATTAATGAAGTGGTTGATACATTAAGGTCTGGCTGGATTACAACCGGGCCTAAAACAAAATTATTTGAAAAGCAAATTGCAACATTTTGTAATACATCAAAAGCAGTTGCTCTCAATTCTGCAACAGCCGCAATGGAGATGACACTTAGATTATTAGGTATTGGACCAGGAGATGAAGTCATCACTTGTGCTTATACTTATTCTGCTTCTGCGAGCGTAATAACACATGTTGGAGCTAAGGTTATACTTGTAGACACAGGTATGGACTCTTTCCATATTGATTACGAAGCTATCGCTGATTCTATTACTCAGAAGACAAAAGCAATCATCCCTGTAGATATTGCAGGTGTGATGTGCGATTATGATAAAATATTTAAAGCTGTTGAAAGTAAAAAAGATCTATTCAAGCCTTCAAGTGAATTACAAAAAGCATTTGGCAGAGTTATTGTTTTAGCTGATGCAGCCCATTCAATTGGAGCTTATTACAAGGGGAAAATGAGTGGCGGAGTTGCTGATTTTACATCTTTCTCTTTTCATGCAGTGAAGAATCTTACTACTGCTGAAGGTGGTGCTGTTACTTGGAGAAATATAGAAGGCTTTGACAATGAAGAAATTTATAAACAGTATATGCTCCTTTCTATTCATGGACAGTCTAAAGATGCATTAGCAAAGATTAAACCTGGAGCGTGGGAGTATGATATATTAGCTCCTTACTACAAATGCAATATGACAGATATTATGGCATCCTTAGGGCTTGCGCAGTTAAAAAGATATCCAGCAATTCTTTTAAGAAGAAAAGAAATTATTGAGAAATATAATGCTTTATTGAGTGATTTAGATGTTACACCAATGACTCATTTTAACGAAACATATCAATCTAGTGGTCATCTATATTTATTAAGACTTAATGGTAAAGATGAAAAGTATAGAAATGATGCAATAACGAAGATGGCCGAGAAGGGTGTTTCTACAAATGTTCATTACAAACCACTTCCTATGCATTCTGCTTATAAGAACTTAGGATTTAAGATGGAAGATTATCCGAATGCATTTAAAATGTATAGAAATGAGATTACACTCCCACTTCATACTTTGTTGACTGATGATGATATTGAATATGTTGTGGAAAGTTTGAGGGAAGTCTTAAATGAACTTAAGTAGTGAGGTGAGTACAGATGTATAGATATTTTATAAAAAGAGTATTTGACATAATTATTGCAATCATAGGATTTCCTATCTTTCTACTTATTTTGATGATAATTGCTCCTTTAATTTACTTTGAAGATAAAGGACCTATATTTTACAACGCAGATAGATTGGGGAAAAACGGAAAAATATATAAAATGTACAAATTCCGTTCTATGAAAATCAATGCACCTGATATTCGTAATGATGACGGTTCAACATATAATTCTGAAGATGATCCGAGGCTAACAAGAATAGGGAAATTCATACGTAAAACAAGTATAGATGAAACACCTCAAATAATTAATATATTGAAAAGTGATATGGCAATAATTGGGCCAAGACCGGATTTGCCTGAACATCAAAAATATTATGAAGGTGAAGAAAAAAGAAAATTAGATGTTCTTCCAGGAATTACTGGATACAATCAAGCTTATTTCAGAAATTCTGCAGAATGGAAAGATAGGCTTAAAAATGACGTATTCTATGTAGAAAATATATCCTTCTGTTTTGATATAAAGATTTTTTTTAAGACCATTGATAGTATAGTTTTTAAGAGAGGAATATATGTGGATTCACAATCTTCAAAAACCAAAGGTGATAGACGTGATATATAAGAAAATAATTAATAAGAATTTCGAATGTAGACCGTTACAATGGGATACTGATTATTTTGGTATAAGTGCTGCTAGAGTGAATCTAAGTGGTATTATAAATGAAAAGGAACAAGAAGAGATAATTGAGTTTTGTAAAGGTTATGATTTTGTTACAATATCTAATCTTGACAATATAAAAGAGAATAATTATTGGATAGGTAATAGAACGAAGGCATTTCTGGCCGATATTAATATTCAGTTTCTAAAAATCTTGGAGGATAAGTCAGAATATCAAGATGAGAAAAATCATGTAGCGAATTGCTTATCAAGAAATGAACAGATAGTTCATATTGCAAGGACTTCTTTTAACTACTCTAGGTTCTTTAATGATCCTAATTTGCCTCAAAAGCAATCCAAGAATATATATCTTTATTGGACTGAATGTGCTTTTAATCAGGAGAATAAGTATTTTGTTATTTCGAAGATAGATGGTAATATTGCAGGTTATATACTGTTCTCTTTTAATGAAGACTGTGGTGTTATTGAACTAATTGCTGTTGATGAAAGATATCAAGGCAAAAGAGTTGGGAAGTCAATGATTCATACATTGGAATCATTTGTGATAGAAAAAGGATTTAAGAAAATCAAAGTTGGAACACAGGTGAATAATATATCTGCAGCTCAGTTTTATAATTCTATGGGATTTAAGTATGCAAGTTGCGGGAGTATGTATCATTTGTGGAGGAATTGTTAAAATGAGAGTTTTATATATAGCAACATCATTTCCAGAACCTGATAAAGGTGCGACAATTTATACTGATTTAGCTGAAGCTCTTTATGAAGCAGGACATGAAATAACGGTTGCTGTTTCAGAGCAGGCAAGAAATTTGAGTCAAACGCAGTTGAAAAGAGAACGTGGATTTGAGGTTCTTAGAGTTGTTACTGGGAATTATTATGATGTTGGTATGTTAGAAAAGGGGATTACAACTTTAAGAATCCCATCATTAATGAAAAAAGGAATCTCTCAATATCTTGGGGAACGAAAATTCGACTTCATTTTGTATGAGGCACCTCCAGTAACAAATGCAAGTTTGGTTAGCTGGGCAAAGAAAAAGTATCTATGCCCCTCATATTTAATGTTAAAAGATATATTCCCTCAAAATGCTGCTGATATTGGAATTATCAAGAAGAGTAGTCCTGTCTTTAAATTTTTCAAACATAAAGAGAAAAAATTATATGAGTCAGCGGATATTATTGGATGTATGTCTGAAGCTAATAAGAAGTATATTATAAAACACAATTTATGGTTGGATGAAAATAAGGTAGAATTATTTCCTAATACAAAAAGAATAACTGATAGTATTGAGCATGCTCAACATGAAATGAGACATGAATATTCTATTCCGGAGGATGCTTGTGTATTTCTGTTTGGGGGGAATATGGGTAAGCCTCAATATGTTGATTTATTGTGTAGAGCAATTATAGATTGTAAAGATGATGATCATGTTTTCTTTCTATTTGTTGGTCGGGGAACAGAGCGCCATAAACTAGAGGAAACTATCAAGAATGAAAAAATTAATAATGCAATGGTAATTAAGAATCTTCCTAGAGATCAATATGAGCAGATTACCAAAGAAATCGACGTAGGACTTATAGTTTTAGATCCTCGATTCACTATTCCAAATTATCCATCAAGAATATTATCATATATGGAATATTCAAAACCAGTAATCGCTGCTACAGATAAATCGACTGATTTAAAAGATTTAATTGAAAAATCCAAATGCGGTGAATGGGTATGGTCAGGAGATGAAGATGGTTTTGTGGAAACCATCAGAAGGTTTTCGGAAAGTTCGTTTCTTAATGAAATGGGCAAGAATGGTAGAAAATATATTGAAAACAACTTTTCTCTAAAGAGTTCAGTTGATATACTTGAAAAACATTTTAAGAAATGAGGTAGTTCGATGTTTAAGAACAAAACTTTACTAATCACAGGTGGAACTGGATCTTTTGGGAATGCGGTTATGAAAAGGTTTCTAGATACTGACATAAAAGAGATACGAATTTTTTCGCGTGATGAAAAAAAGCAAGATGACATGAGAAAACTTTATAAAAATGATAAGCTAAAGTTTTATATAGGAGATGTAAGAGACCTTGCAAGTGTTAAAAATGCCATGCATGGAGTTGACTACATTTTTCATGCGGCTGCGCTTAAGCAAGTGCCTTCTTGTGAATTTTTCCCACTTGAAGCAGTGAAAACAAATGTTCTTGGCACGGACAATGTTCTAACAGGTGCTATAGAAATGGGTGTTAATAAGGTAATATGCCTATCTACTGATAAAGCGGCATATCCAATTAATGCTATGGGGATTTCTAAAGCAATGATGGAAAAGGTATTCGTGGCAAAAGCAAAAACCATCGAACCTGAAAAAACATTAATTTGTGGAACAAGGTATGGAAATGTTATGGCTTCTAGAGGTTCAGTTATTCCATTATTTATTAAGCAAATTAAAAGTGCACAACCTCTAACAGTAACAGATCCAAATATGACAAGATTTTTAATGAGTCTTGAAGAAGCTGTAGAACTTGTGTTATTTGCATTTGAGAATGCTGAAGCTGGAGATATAATGGTTCAAAAATCACCAGCCTCAACAGTAGGAGACTTAGCCCTGGCTTTAAAGGAACTTTTTAATGTTGACAATGAAATAAAGATAATAGGAACTCGTCATGGTGAGAAGCTCTATGAGACGCTTCTCACAAAAGAAGAGCATATAGTTGCTAAAGATATGGGTGGATTCTATAAAGTGCCTGCTGATAATAGAGATTTAAATTATGATAAATATTTTATTGAAGGAGATCAAAAACTTTCTTCCGAAGAAGAATATAACTCTCATAATACACAAAGGCTTAATATAGAACAAATTAAAGAAAAGTTACTTAAGCTTGATTATGTAAGAGAACAATTGGAAAGTTGGGACAGATAATGAAGATCTTAGTCACTGGAGCAAAGGGCTTCATAGGTAAAAACTTAATAGCTGAGCTTAGAAATCGAAAGTATGATGATATTTATGAGTATGACATAGATACAGATTTTTCATTACTTGATGAGTTCTGTAAAGAAGCTGACTTTGTATTCCACTTGGCAGGGGTTAACAGACCAGAAGAACAATCTGAGTTCATGAAAGGTAACTTTGGCTTCACTTCAGATCTTCTAAATACATTAAAAAAATATAATAATACATCCACAGTTATGATTTCATCATCTATTCAAGCAGAACTTGATAATCCTTATGGTGAAAGTAAAAAAGCTGGGGAAAACTTAATGTTTGAGTATAGTAGTGAAACTGGTGCAAAAGTTATAGTCTATAGATTTCCTAACGTATTTGGGAAGTGGTGCAGACCAAACTATAATAGCGCAGTAGCGACTTTTTGTCATAATATTGCTCATGATTTAACTATTCAAGTTAATGATCCAAGTGTAGTAATGAATCTAGTATATATAGATGATGTAGTTAATGAACTGATTAATGGATTAGAAGGAAATGAAAATAAAGTAAATTCATTCTGCGAAGTTCCAGTAGCATATACTATCACTCTTGGAGAGATTGTAGATTTAATTTTATCATTCAAGAAGAGCAGGGAAGATAGATCAGTTCCAAATATGTCAGATACATTTACTAAGAAACTATACAGTACATATTTAAGTTACTTACCTGAATCCCAGTTTAGCTATGAGCTTAAAATGAATATAGATCAAAGAGGATCTTTTACCGAGTTCATCAAAACACCTGATCGGGGACAGGTATCAGTGAACATATCGAAACCAGGAATTACAAAAGGGAATCACTGGCATAATACGAAAAATGAGAAGTTTCTAGTTGTAAGTGGCAAGGGTGTAATTAGGTTTAGGAAGATAGATTCAGATAAAGTGTTAGAGTATTTTGTAAGTGGAGATAAGATGGAAGTTGTTGATATACCTACAGGTTATACTCATAATATAGAAAACCTTGGTGATTCAGATATGGTCACGATAATGTGGGTTAATGAGCCATTTGATCCTGAAAAACCCGATACTTATTATTTGGAGGTATAATTGATGAAGAAATTAAAAGTCATGACAGTAGTAGGTACTAGACCAGAAATAATCAGACTATCAGCTGTTATTAATAAATTAGATGAGTCTGCAGCTATTGATCATGTTCTTGTTCATACAGGACAGAACTATGACTATGAATTAAATGAAGTTTTCTTCAATGATTTTAATTTAAAGAAACCGAATTATTTCTTAAATGCTGCAACAGGTACCGCTGTTGAGACGATTGGTAACATCCTAGTTAAGATTGATCCAATACTTGAAGAAGTTAGACCGGATGCTTTTCTTGTCCTAGGAGATACAAATAGCTGTCTCTGTGCAATTGCTGCAAAGAGAAGACATATTCCTATCTTCCATATGGAAGCAGGAAATAGATGCTTTGATCAGAGAGTGCCAGAAGAGACAAATAGAAAGATTGTAGATCACACAGCAGATATTAATCTAACATATAGTGATATTGCTAGAGAATATCTATTACGAGAAGGCCTTCCAGCAGATAGAATCATAAAGACAGGAAGTCCTATGTTTGAGGTTCTTAATTCAAGAACAGACGATATTGAGAAATCAGATGTGCTTGAAAGACTAGGTCTTGAAGAAGAGAAGTATTTTGTCATATCTGCTCACAGAGAAGAAAATATCAGCTCTGAACAAAACTTTTTAGATTTAGTAGATAGCTTAAATACGATAGCCGAAAAATATCAGATGCCATTGATTGTAAGCACTCATCCAAGAACAAGAAAAATGATTGAAAATAAAGGCATAGTGTTTAATCCATTAGTAATTACTATGAAGCCACTTGGATTTAATGACTATGTTAAACTACAAAAGCATGCTAAAGCTGTTCTTAGTGATAGCGGAACCATCAGTGAAGAGTCATCAATACTTGGATTTAGAGCACTAAATATAAGACAAGCACATGAACGTCCTGAGGCAATGGAAGAAGCCTCAGTCATGATGGTAGGATTGAAAAAAGAAAGAATTATTCAAGGGCTGGAGATATTGGAGACTCAAAGAAAAGATAACTTACGATTGGTTGAAGATTATAGTATGCCTAATGTTTCAGATAAAGTTTTAAGGATTATCTTATCTTATACAGATTATGTAAATAGAGTTGTTTGGGGGAAATGAGGATGTTAGAGATTACTGATAATTCGAAAATCAAACTGCTTAATATTGTATTGCTTTATTCAAATGAAGAGGAAGTTATAGAATATGCAAAAAAACTATGTAGTCAAAGTATATCAGACAATATTAGCTTGATTATAGTTATAAATAAAGCTGGAGATATGACTGAAGAGAATTTCAAAGATTCTTTTAAAGAAATCGGAATTAAAACATATTTTTATAATCCTGGACGAAACTTAGGGTACTTAAATGGATTAATATATGGCTACAATCAATATGTTAAAATGCACGAATCACCAGAATGGATAGTCATGAGCAATACTGACATTTCTTTTTCTGACAATTCATTCTTTGAAAAGTTTTGTAATAAAAAATATAACGATGATATTTGGTTAATTGGACCATCAATTTATTCGCTTGAGAATAAATCTTATGATAATCCTCAATACAAACAAAGACATACCTTGAAGAGTTTAAACAAGAGAATTTTTATTTTTAAGAACCCACTATTATCATACTATTATCTCAAAATGGCCAATATAAAAGCTAAATTCAAAAAAAAGGAGAAACAAGAGAGCCAATATTCATATTCAGTTCATGGATCTTTCTTTTTTGTAAATTTAAATTTCATGGAAGTATTGAAAACCAAAGAATACGGACCTCTCATGTATAGTGAGGAAGCTTATTTAGCAGAGATAGTTCGATTAAATAATAAGAAGTGTTATTATGAAAGCGATATTGAAGTTATTCATACTGCAAGTACAGTTACAGGAAAATTGGAAATAAAAAAAAGAGCCAGATATATACAAGAGTCATTAGAATATATAAAAAAAGAGTTTTATATTTAACAAACATATTTTTGGAGTCATAAAGAAGACATAGCATTAATATATCTTCTGGAGGTAGAAATGCTAAAACAAGTTTATTTTTCTAAATAAAATATAGAATTGAACTTTAAATGAAATTAAAACATGAGGTGTTTAATGTACATTTTACTTATTATTTTATTATTGATATTTGCTATTATTGAAAAAAAATTTAAATCCAAAGCTATTGGTTATATATCAATTATTTTCTTAGTTTTATTTCTCATGTTTAATAGAGGTAATCCTGATTATGAAAATTATAAAATCATATTTGAACAACCTTATGGATACGCTGAAAGTGGATATATATTTTTAATAAATATTATTAAGGCATTAGGTGGTCAAAGCCATAATTTCATCTTAATAATTCTTGGATTATTTCTAACATTTACTCTTTTTAGGTGGAAAAAATTAGTAAATAAATTGAATATTGTTGTAGTTTTATATGCAATTTTCCCCTTTGTGCTTGATGTTATTCAAATAAGAAATACATTTATGATTCTATTTGTACTTAATGCCATAATTGAATTATTAAAGGGAAATAAAGCAAAATGTATGTTTTTATTATTTTTAGGTAGTCAATTTCATGTTTTTGGATATTTATTCATGCTTGCTTTTGGTATTATTATCCTGATCAAAGACAAGAAAACATTTTATCATTTATTAATTATTGGAAATATATTTTTATTCATAATCCTACCTATGATTCTTGAGTTATTTCTACCATTATTTCCCAAAATTGCAAACTATGTCACTACTTCAAATAAAGAACAATCATTGTTGATTTGGGGTTTGATTTTAGCATTGGATTTAATTATTTTTAACTTCTTTATTATTAAACAAACAACAGATTTAACTATTAATAAGAGAAAAGAACTACATATTCTTCATGATATAATTTATACTGGTGTAATTTTTTACCCTGGGTTAATATATATAAATGAGTTCAGTCGATTTTTCAGATCAATGTTTATAATTAAATATTTATTTATAGCCATGGCCTTACCTCATGTTAATAAAAAAAGCCGGGTTATTTTATTGCTTTATATTTTTAGCACTGCTATTTTATTAGCAGCATTATATTCGAGAACTTTAGATTTTAGCAATATTCTTATGCAGAACTCATTATTTGATTAATTGAAAATTAGACACAATGTTAATCTAGATAAAAAAGACGATTTTTTAAATCGAAGGAGGATGTTTGATGAAAGGTATTATTTTAGCAGGAGGATCAGGAACAAGATTGTATCCATTAACTATGGTGACGAGTAAGCAACTACTACCAGTATATGACAAACCCATGATATATTATCCGCTATCAGTTCTAATGTTGGCGGGAATAAAAGAAATATTAATAATATCAACACCTCATGATTTACCAAATTTCGAAAAGCTTTTAGGTGATGGTACACAATTTGGGATTAGCCTTAAGTATGCTGAACAGCCTTCACCAGATGGTTTAGCTCAAGCCTTTATCATTGGAGAAGAGTTTATTGGTGATGATGATGTAGCGATGGTTTTAGGTGACAATATATATTACGGAAATGGATTTACGCCTATTTTAAAAGAAGCGGCAGAAGATGCTAAAAATGGAAAAGCTACTATTTTTGGATATTATGTTCATGATCCAGAACGCTTTGGAATTGTAGAGTTTGATGAAGACGGAAAGGTTCTCTCTGTTAAAGAAAAACCGAAGAATCCAAAGTCTAATTATTGTATAACAGGGTTATATTTTTATGATAATAGAGTTGTTGACTTTGCTAAAAAAGTAAAGCCTTCACATAGAGGAGAACTTGAAATAACAGACTTAAATAGAATGTACTTAGAAGATGAAACTCTTAATGTAAAACTATTAGGACGTGGATTTGCTTGGTTAGACACGGGTACTATGGATAGTTTAGTAGAAGCTGCAGAATTTGTTCAAATGATTGAAAAGAGGCAAAGCATAAAAATTGCAGCTCTAGAAGAAATTGCATACCATAATAAGTGGATTGATAAAGAAACACTCTTAGAATCTGCAGAAAAATATGGTAAATCACCTTATGGAGAGCATTTAAAAAAAGTTGCTAAAGGCAAAATCCATTATCAGAAATGAGGTAAGATTAATGAATATAGTAAAAACAGACATTGAAGATGTACTGATTATAGAACTAAAGGTATTTGGTGATCACAGAGGATGGTTTACAGAAACATATTCGAAAGAAAAGTTTAAAGAGTTAGGAATAGATATTGATTTTATTCAAGACAACCATTCCCTATCAGCTGAAAATGGAACATTAAGAGGGCTACATTTCCAACTTGAACCAAAGGCTCAAACTAAGTTGGTAAGGTGCACAAAAGGTGAGATATTAGATGTTGCAGTGGATTTAAGAAAGAATTCCCCTACATATAAAAAGTGGGTAGGTGTTAAATTATCAGATGATAACAAGAAACAATTATTAGTACCTAAAGGTTTTGCACATGGGTTCCTAACACTCACAGATGATGCCGAAGTACAATATAAAGTGGATGAGTACTATTCTCCAGAAAATGATAGATGTATTCGGTTTGATGATCCTGAAATTGGAGTTGATTGGGGTATAGAGAATCCTATACTATCAGACAAGGATTTTAATGCACCGTTTTTAAAAGATAGTGATGTAAATTTTGAATATTAAGGAAGTGGAGATTTTATAATGAATATATTAGTAACAGGTGGAGCCGGTTTCATAGGTAGTAATTTTGTTTTTCATATGCTTAAGGAACATCCTACATATAGAGTTGTTTGTTTAGACGCATTAACTTATGCAGGTAATTTATCTACATTAGAACCAGTTATGGATAAAACTAATTTTAGATTCCTAAAAGGTGATATTACTGACCGCGAAGTCGTTGATAAGTTATTTGAAGAAGAAAAATTTGATTTTGTTGTGAATTTTGCAGCAGAGTCTCATGTTGATAGATCAATTGAAGATCCAGGGATTTTCTTAAAAACAAATATTTTAGGTACTCAAGTACTGTTGGATTCATCAAGAAAATATGGAGTTAAAAGATTCCACCAAGTATCAACTGATGAAGTTTATGGTGATCTTCCCTTAGATAGATTAGACTTATTTTTTACTGAAGAAACACCAATTCACACATCATCACCATATTCAGCATCAAAAGCATCTGCTGATCTTTTAGTTCAGGCTTACCATAGAACATTTAAATTACCGATAACAATATCTAGATGTTCAAATAACTATGGACCATATCATTTTCCAGAGAAGTTGATTCCTTTAATTATTTCAAGAGCACTAAATGATGAATCATTACCTGTTTATGGTAAAGGTGAAAATATTCGTGATTGGCTTTATGTTGAAGATCATTGTACTGCTATAGATCTTATTCTTCATAAAGGCAAAGACGGTGAAGTTTATAATATAGGTGGACACAATGAAAAAACAAATTTAGAGGTAGTAAAAACAATTTTAAGAGAATTGGGAAAACCTGAATCTTTGATCACTTATGTTAAAGATAGAGCAGGGCATGATATGCGATATGCAATTGATCCTTCAAAAACCAGAAGAGAACTAGGTTGGGAACCTACAACTTTGTTTGATGAGGGAATCAAGAAAACCATAAAATGGTACCTTGATAATCGCTCATGGTGGGAGAATATCATTTCTGGTGATTATAAAGATTACTATGATGAGATGTACAGTAATAGAGAAGGTAAAATGTAATGAAAGTATTGGTAACAGGTGCTAATGGCCAACTTGGATATGATGTAATTAAAAGATTAGAGAAAAGCAATATAGAAAACTTAGGTATAGATATTGATATATTGGATTTAACAGACCAAGAGCAAGTAAAAAAGTTTATAGGTGAGTATACCCCTGACGTTGTAATTCATTGTGCTGCTTATACAGCAGTAGATAAAGCCGAGGATGAAAAAGAGTTGTGCTATTCTGTAAATGTTTTAGGAACAAGGTATGTTGCAGAAGCCTGTAAAGAAATTGATGCAAAAATGGTATATATAAGTACAGATTATGTTTTTGACGGTGAAGGTGAAAAACCATTTGATGTTACAGATAAACCTAATCCAATCAATTACTACGGCCAGACCAAATATGAAGGTGAATTAGAAGTACAAAATATTTTAGAAAAATACTTCATTGTTAGAATATCTTGGGTTTTTGGAAGCAATGGTAATAACTTTGTTAAGACTATGCTTAGATTAGGAAAAGAAAGAGAAGAAATTTCTGTAGTTGCTGATCAAATTGGATCTCCAACTTATACCTATGACTTGGCTGAACTATTACTAGAAATGATCGAAACATATAAGTATGGAATATACCACGCCACCAATGAAGGTTACTGTAGTTGGTATGAGTTTGCATGTGAGATATTCAAGCAAACTGGTATGGATATTAAAGTGAACTCAATAAATACAGAGGATTATCCTACGAAAGCTATGAGACCTAAGAATTCAAGAATGAATAAAAACATATTAAATAAATTAGAATCTTGGGAAAGTGCTACAAATCATTATTTAAAACATATTAAATGATTTTATTTCATATAAGTTAATTAAAAAAACGACCACCATATAGTGGTCGTTTTTATTGTATTGTTTGTTGTTATTAACTAAATCTTCCTGTAATATAGTCTTCTGTACGAGTATCCTTTGGTTTAGTAAAGAGGTTGTCAGTCAAGCCTGACTCAATAATTTCACCATTAAGGAAAAAAGCTGTGTTATCACTGATTCTAGCAGCTTGTTGCATAGAGTGAGTAACAATAACTATTGTATACTCTTCTCTTAGTGAATGAAAAAGTTCTTCAATCTTTAGAGTAGCAATTGGATCAAGAGCAGAAGTAGGTTCATCCATTAAAAGTACTTCAGGCTCAACAGCCAGACATCTAGCAATACATAGTCGTTGTTGTTGTCCACCAGAAAGACCAAGAGCAGAGGTATGGAGCCTATCTTTTACCTCATCCCAAAGAGCGGCTTTTCTTAGTGACTTTTCTACTAATAAATCAAGTTGAGCTTTGTTTTTTAAACCATGTTTTTTTGGACCATAGATTACATTTTCATATATGCTTTTTGGAAAAGGATTAGGCTTTTGAAAAACCATGCCAACTTTTTTTCTAAGTTCTGTTACATCATAGTCTTGTTCAAGAATATTTTCCTTATCTAGATGAATGATGCCTTTAATTTTTGTTTCAGGTACATGTTCATACATTCTATTAATTGTTCGAATGAAAGTTGATTTTCCACAACCTGAAGGTCCGATTAGAGCTGTAATCCTGTTTTCCATAATCTGAAGACTAACCTTCTTTAGTGCATGATTAGTGCCGTAGTGGAAATCAATATTTTTACACTCAATTTTTATATTTTGTGAAGTTGTGCTTGCTGATTCTTCTTTAACTTTTGGTTTATTGATAATTAATCTACTTTTAATTCTATCATTTTTTTCTTGTTGTTCGTTCATCATGTTCCTCCTAGTCCATTCTGTTCTGATATTTATTTCTAAGTACTATAGCTATAGCATTCATAGAGAGTAGCAGGATAAGAAGGACAATAATTCCTGCGGCCGCGATCTCAGCAAACTCAGATTGAGGTCTGGAAGTCCAGTTGAATATCTGAATTGGAAGTACTGTAAAGGAATCAAGTGGTGATTTTGGCAAGAAACTTATATAGCCTGCTGCACCTACCATAATAAGTGGGGCAGCCTCCCCCATGGCTCTAGATACAGCCAGGATTGAGCCGGTCAAAATACCAGGTGCAGCATAAGGGACTATAACACCCACTATAGTCTGCCACTTACTCACTCCAAGAGCGTAAGAGCCCTCTTTTAAGGTGCTAGGAACACTTTTAATTGCTTCTTGTGAAGCTACAATAATAACTGGAAGTATTAAAAGAGTAAGAGTTAAAGCTCCGGCTAAAATACTTCTATTGAAATGAAGGAACTTAACAAATACAGCCAGTCCTAACATACCATAAACAATTGATGGCACACCAGCCAGATTAGCTATATTTAACTGGAGCAACTTTGTCCACCATGATTTTTGATTAGCATACTCTTCTAGATAAAGTGCAGTACCAACACCTAGTGGTACTGAAAAGATTATTGTAAGACCGATTGTCCAGATACTACCAGCTAATGCAGAAGCAATACCTGCCCTATCAGGAAATCTAGAGGGCATACTGGTTATAAAGGACCAGCTAATACGACTTAAACCTTCTTTAAATACCTGATACAGAAGTAGTAGGAGCATAATAATGGAAAATACGATAATAGACGCTAACACTACATGTAGAACTGCATTTTTAATTTTTCTTTTTCTGATATTTTTTTGTTGAAAAGTTTCCATATTAATACCTCACTTTATTACGGTGTAGTATGCCCTTTGCTACAAGATTCATTACCAGTGTCATCAAAAAGAGCATTGCACCTACGGCAAACAAGGTTTTGTATTCAATAGTACCTTGTTGGATATCACCGAGACTTAAATTCACCATAAATCCTGTCATAGTTTGAATACTAGCTAGAGGATTGAAGTTTAACATTGGACTTTGTCCTGCTGCTATGGCTACAATCATTGTTTCACCAATAGCTCTTGAAATTGCTAGAACAAAGGCTGAAGCAATACTAGTAGCAGTAGAAGGTAAAATTATCTTTAGAGCTACCTCCATTTTAGTGGAACCAAGAGCATAGGCTCCGTTTCTTACGGAGTCTGGTATGGCCATCATGGCATCTTCACATAGTGAAGCTACCATTGGAAGGGTCATTATACCTATTGCTATACTAGCACTGGCTACATTGAATATTTCTGTTTGTGGTAGTATTTGTTTTATTATTGGAGTAATGAAGGTCAGTGCGAAGAAACCATAAACTATTGAAGGAATACCAGCTAACAGCTCGAGTATTGGCTTGATGACCTTTCTGGCTTTTTTATTAGAATATTCACTTAAGTAGATAGCACTACCAAGTCCGAGTGGCAGCGAGATTATACTTGAGAAAAGGGCAACCATCAAAGTTCCTATCAAAAGTGGTAGAACACCAAAGCTCCTAGGTTTTAGGGTTGGAGCCCAGGTAGTTCCTGTAAGGAAATCCCCGATTGGTATTTCTCTAAAGAATAAAAAGGATTCACCAAATAGGGTAAGGATAATTGCGATGGTTGTTATTATAGTAATTCCGGCAAAGAGGAGAAGAGTTTTCTCTATAATAAATTCTTTTTGTTTGATTTTTTTATTCATGATTCCTCCAAACGGCAAAAAGGCACCGAGGTGCCCTGCCTGATATAGCTTGAAATTTATTTCAACAGCTTTAGCTGATCGTCGTACATTTTAGCAGGTAGTTGTATATAGCCAACTTCTGTAGCAAGGTCAGCAGCATTCTCGATATAGAATTTTAGGAATTCCATTACTTCTTTTTTATCAAGTGATGCTTTATTAACATAGATGAAAAGTGGTCTTGATAGTGGAGTGTAAGTTCCATCTTCAATAGTTTTAGGTGATGGTTTCACATCATTAACTGAAACTACTTTGAGTTTGTCTTGGTTTTCTTCATAGTAGGCATAGCCAAAAAAACCAATTGCGTTTTTATCTCCTGCAATACCTTGTACTAGTACGTTGTCATCTTCGCTTCCGGTGAAGTCTTGTCTGATTGCTCCACTTTCTCCGTTGATTTCTTCAGTGAAGTAGTCGAATGTTCCAGAGTCGGTTCCTGGTGCGTAAAATTTGATTTTTTCATCAGGCCATGAAGAATCTATATCTTTCCAAGTTTGAACCTTGCTATTTGGTTCCCAGATCATTTTTAGTTGATCTGTTGTTAGATTGTTAACCCAAGTGTTGTCTTTATTAACAATTACTGAAAGACCGTCGTAAGCTACTGTTAGTTCAAGGAATTCTATGCCTGCTGCTTTTGCTGCAGCTGCTTCTTCATCTTTTATTGGTCTTGATGCATCAGTGATGTCCAATTCTCCTGCGATAAATTTCTTAAAGCCTCCGCCAGTTCCTGAAACACCTACTGGGATTTGCATGTCAGGGTTAAGTCCGATAAATTCCTCGGCTACTGCCTCAGTTATTGGGAATACTGTAGATGAGCCGTCAATCCTTATTTCACCTGTAAGTCCTGTGGCTGTTTGTCCACCACATGCTGTTAGGACGATTGGTGCTACTAAAGCGAATGTTAGTATTGTTGCAATTTTTTTAGTTATTGATTTCAATTTTCATTTCTCCTCTCAATCTCTTCTTTAACCTAAGTATAGTTGTTTAATGTTTTGTGAATATTTGGTTTATGTTAAATCTATGTAAAATAGTTAATTTCATATCTAATACTAATGTAAAGCTATAGGCTACTATTAATAATAGATGGCACTAAATACTATATGTATTCAAAAAAAAAAAGATTTATGTTATAATGAAGAAGTTATTAATTCAAGTTGGAGGTATTCTATGGGAGATTATGCAGAATATAGTATTGTTGATGCTATTATAAGAATAAAGAAGAGAATTGTATTGGTTGTAGCAATTATTATTATTGCAACTATAATTCCTTTAATTGCAGGTATTGTATTATACAAACCTGTTTATGAATCTAAAACTGGAATTATTGTTGAAATGCCTGGTCAAAATGATGACTCACGTGTTACAGATAATACAATGTATTCAAGCTTGATTGGAACATATGTTCAAATAGCCAAGACTAGCAATATAGCAGAAACAGCAGCTTCTGAATTAAAGGGAATTACTACAGGAGAATTATTAAATAGCGTTAATGTTACAACACAAGATTTAAGTATGGTTATGTATATATCCATAACAAACGAGGATCCTGATATTGCATATAAGGCTGTTAATGCATATACAAAAGCATTTTTAATAAGAGCTGGTGAATTATTGCCGGAAGGTAGATTAACAATTTTTGATAATAGTCAAAAGCCGACTGGCCCTATAAATAGTGCTATAAAAAGAACTGATATAATAGTAGGTTTTGTTATTGGTGTTATGGTTTCAAGTACATTAGCATTTGTTCTAGAAGAATTAGAAATCAAAAAAAAATCTACGGATACTAAAAATATTTAAATTTAAAAATATCCTTATATATTAGAAAAGATAGCAGATATGGAAGCATATCTGCTATCTTTTTCTCTTGACAATTGAGTGTTTGCTCAACTATAATGTAGACAGAATGATTGAGCAAATGCTCAACTAATGATGAAGAAGTTTGAGTGGGAGTGAATATATGAATAAGAAAGATATAGTATGTGACTGTAGCGTAATACACGGGGATAGTGTAGCAGAAGTAAATAAGAAAATGCCTAAGGAAGAACAGCTTTACGAACTAGCAGATTTTTTCAAGGTGCTAGGGGATAGTACTAGAGTAAAGATTATGTGGGCTCTTGATGTGAAGGAGCTATGTGTCTGCGACTTGGCGGTTCTATTAAATATGACCAAATCAGCTATATCACACCAGTTAAGAGCATTACGTGAAGCAAGACTTGTAAAATTCAGGAAAGATGGCAAGGTAGTCTACTATTCATTGGCAGACCAACATGTAAAGCAAGTTTTTGAAATGGGATACCAACATATTAAGGAAGAAAGAGTAAAAAACAATGAAGAAAACATATAAACTAGAAAACCTTGGCTGTGCCAACTGCGCAGCCAAGATGGAACACAAAATATCGAAGTTAAAAGGTGTTGAAGAAGTAACGGTTAATTTCTTTACAGGCAAACTTATATTAGTAATTGGAGATATAGTTGGAGAAGTTGATAGGGAGCTATTAACAAAAGAAATAGAGAAGATTATCAAGAAAATAGAACCACAAGTAATATTGAAAGAGATATAGGGTAGTTGTAATGAATAAAAGACTGATACAAATAATTGGAGCTTTGATAGTATATATTCCAACATTTTTCATAGTTGAAGGAACACCTCTACAACTTAGCCTTTATGTAATTAGCTATCTGATTGCTGGAGGTTCAGTTCTACTTAACGCAATTAAAAATATGAGACCAGGAAGTTTCTTTGATGAGAGCTTTTTAATGTCAATTGCTACTATAGGGGCCTTCTATATTAGAGAATACCCTGAAGCAATTGCTGTTATGCTTTTTTACCAAATAGGTGAATATTTTCAGGACTATGCTGTTAATAAATCAAAAAGATCTATAACCGGTCTTATGGAACTAAGAGCAGACTATGTTAATCTTATGATTAATGGGAATGTAGTGAGAATGGAACCTGAAGAGGTAGTAGTTGGAAGCTTAATTGTAGTAAAGGCTGGAGAAAGAATACCACTCGATGGAGTTATTATTGAGGGAACATCCTTTATTGACACCTCAGCACTAACAGGTGAGGCAATACCTGATGAGGTTGGTAGTGGATCTGAGATTTTAAGTGGATGTGTGAATCTTAATGGTCTGTTAGTGGTTAAAACAACTAACACTTATGGTGAATCTACAGTTAGTAGAATATTGGAATTGGTGGAAAATGCCAGTGGTAAAAAATCTAGTCAGGAAAAATTTATAACTAGATTTGCTAGATACTATACACCAATAGTGGTTATCATAGGTGTAATGCTAGCTACCATACCTCCTTTTGTACTGGGTATGGGGACTTTTGATACTTGGCTTTACAGGGCCTTAGCTTTCTTGGTGGTTTCTTGTCCATGTGCCTTGGTGGTATCAATACCTTTAAGTTTCTTTGCAGGTATTGGGGCAGCTTCCAAGGAAGGAATATTAGTTAAGGGTGGTAATTACCTTGAAGTTTTAGCTAAGGTGGATACTGTAGTCTTTGATAAGACTGGAACATTGACTAAAGGTGTTTTTGAAGTAGATAATATTGTTACTTTTAATGAGGTGGATAAGAGTGACTTGTTAGAAATGGCAGCATATGGTGAATCTCATTCCAGTCATCCAATATCAGATTCATTAAAGAGAGCCTATGGTGCAGAAATTATTGATAAGAGAATAGGAGATGTTCAAGAAATTCCAGGGCTTGGTATTATTGCTTTTGTTGATGGTAGAAAAGTTGTTATTGGTAATAGAAAGCTAATGGAGCAAGAAGGTCTTTTGCATGATTGGGATAGTGTTGAAGTACTTGATACAGCAGTACATATTGGTATTGATGGAATATATGGTGGCTATATTACTATAGCAGATGAAATAAAGGCTGATAGTGAAAAGGCAATCAAGGAGTTAAGAAAGTTAGGTGTGAAAAAAATTGTTATGTTAACTGGAGACTCTAAGAAGACGGCTAAGAAAGTAGCAGATGAACTAGGTATTGTTGAATATTATGGAGAACTTATGCCAAGTGACAAGTTGTCTAAGTTAGAGGATTTATTGAATATTAATAGTAATAATATGAAGGGTAATGGGAAAGGTAAAGTCATCTTTGTTGGTGATGGAATCAATGATGCACCAGTTCTTGCTAGGGCTGATATTGGGATAGCTATGGGTGGTCTTGGTAGAGACGCAGCTATTGAGGCTGCAGATGTGGTCATTATGCAAGATGAACCAATTAAAGTGGTAACCGTTATTAAACTTGGTCGTAGAGTTGTTAGGATTGCTACGGCTAATATAGTGATGGCTCTTGGTATTAAGGCCATTGTGCTTGTACTTAGTGCTTTAGGTTATGCTAGTCTTTGGATGGCAGTTTTTGCGGATGTGGGAGTTACAGTATTGGCAGTTTTCAATTCCTTGCGAGCTTTGAGAAGAAAGGGGTATTAGATATGAGTGTGAGAAGAAGTGTTGAAAAATTGATTAGAGGTAGAAAGGCTATTGATGGTGCAGGGGTTAGTCTTTTTAGGATTTTTGGCTATGGTGATACGAAGGATATGGATCCTTTCTTGATGTTGGATGCTTTTGATTCTACTAATAGTGAGGACTATATTAAGGGATTTCCTTGGCATCCTCATCGTGGTATTGAGACTGTTACTTATCTTCTTGATGGTATTATTGAGCATGGTGATAGTCTTGGTAATAAGGGAGTTGTTAGGCCTGGTGAGTGTCAGTGGATGACGGCAGGTTCTGGTATTATTCATCAGGAGATGCCTCTTGCTTCTGAAAGACTAAGAGGTCTGCAATTATGGGTTAATTTGCCACAAAAGGATAAGATGACTATTCCAAAATATAATGGGATTGAAGCAGATCAGGTTCCTGTTGTTAATGAAGATGGTGTGACTGTGAAGGTTATAGCTGGTCGTTATAAAGTAACTGATGGTGCCTTTCAGCCTGAGTTTGTGAAGATAAATTACTTTGATGTTGAGATTGTTGGTGGCTATAAGTGGTATTATAGGTCGGATAGTGTATTGAATCAGTTTATCTATATTTTAGAGGGTAGTGGGTCTGTTGGTAATGATAGTATTGAGGAGCATAGTTGTATTCTTCTTGGTATTGGCGAGGAGTTGGAAGTTGTTGCTAGTGAAGCTGGTATTAGATTTGTCCTTTTAGAGGGTTATAGGTTAGGAGAGCCTATTGCCTGGGGTGGTCCTATTGTTATGAATACTAAGGATGAATTGAACCTTGCTTTTAAAGAACTTGATGAGGGTACTTTTATTAAGTAAATTTTATTGGTACAATGTTGTTAGTATATGAGGAGGTGTTTTAATGAATTTATTTTCTAAGGATAAGGAAATTATCTTCAAGATTGTTAATGGTATTTTACTTATTTGGTTTATTGCCGCAGTTATTCTGACAGCTAATAGTATTATTGAGTATGTGGTCAGGGAACCTGTGCCAACTTATCAGGAGTTTAGGGACACTGAGTTTAAGAATTACCCTGAAGAGAAAGGTAATCAGATGACTGAAGATGAAGTCAGGAAGATGTATGATCAATCTTATCAAGGGCGCGATGCTTATTCCTTAAGATTTATGTTTACTAGTTTGGCTAATGTGATTATTGTGGGTGGAGCGATATTAGTAATTAACAAAACACCTAAGAAAAAACTGGAAGAATAGATAATGGAGGTAATTTAATGAATTTATTTGATAGAGACAAAGAACTTATTTTTAGAATTGTTAATGGTATTTTATTGATTTGGTTTGTGGCTGCAATTGTTTTTACTGCTAGTAGCATTATTAATTTGTTGATTGCAGATCCATATGTGGATCCATATGGTCAGGGTGGTATGGATGTTTATCAAATCAGAGGTTTATTAGGATCTATTGCTAATGTTATTATTGTTGGGGTAGCACTATTTCTTATTAATAAACCTAAGAAAGCAGAAGATAAGAAGGTAGAATAAATAAATAGAAATGAACAAAAAATAAGTACAGATGAATAAGTAAAAATACAGAATAAGAAAAAGTATAGAAAAAGAAAAAAGTATAGAAAAATAGAATAAAGTACAGAAAAAGGAGCAACATTAGTTGCTCCTTTTTCCTCTTTCTTAAAACAATAATTACAAAAGGTTTAGGTTGAAATAAACCTCGGTTATGCGTTGTATTCGTCTTCTAGTCTTTCGGCTATTAGTTTGACCATAGCTTCGGTTGTTCCATCTCTATAAAAACTATCAATGCATTCATAGTATCTGATTTTGTCACCTTTTTTGATAGTGATTGGCAGATATCCATTTTTTATTAGGTTCATATTTAAGATGATTCTTCCTGTTCGGCTATTGCCATTAAAGAATGGATGAATACCTTCGAACTTTATTAGGAAGTAGGCTGCTTTTTCAATTGGATGAGCCTTGCTTTTAGAAAATTCATCAAGAAGTTTTACTATTTTGTTACCTATTTTGTAAGGTTCTGGAGGTAGGTGGAAAGCTCCTAGTACCTTAACTGGCATGTGACGATAGACACCTTTGTATTCAGGTTTATCCAGTAATACTAGTGAATGTATATTTTTGATTATTTCCTCATTTAATATAGTTTTCTTGGAAACTAATTCTAGCATGTAGGTATAGGCATCTCTGCCACCTACAGTTTCTAGATGATCTTTTAGTGGTTTTTTGTCTATTGTTTTACCATCTAGGACCATGGCGGTTTCTTCCTTGGTTAGTGAATTACCTACTATAGCATTTGAATTATAGATAAAATCTACTAAAAAATCTGTTCTTGGTCTTTTGCCTTTGTTTTTTTCCTTTAGGGAATCTATTTTGGCGAATAGTGGCTGATAGGCCTTAGGTATAACCTTGCCTTTTAAGCGTCTGTTATCTGCTGGTTTTTCAGCGTTTACTGGAATTAAATAAATGCCACCATTTTTGGTGACACCTTCAATTTTAGCTTCTTGACAAAGCACACGTACTCTACGATCTGATAGACCCCATTTTTTTGCTGCTTCAGCTACTTTTATATATTCCATTGGCACACCTCCGTTGCTAATTACTTGTTAACAGTAATATATCACTCGCAAGGAACAATATCAATAGATAATTTAAAAAAAACTATATATTATTCCTGTTATTTTTGAGGCACTTTTTTTTATCTTTAAAACGTCTCTGGTAACTTTCTTTTGCTAGTATTTTTTCTTCCTTGGTTAAATTTCTAAAGGAAAAAATATGAATAGTAACACCTAGAAAAACTAAAAACATAACCAGTTTTATATAAAAAAGACTGATAAAGTTCATAGATATTGTACCACTGGTCCATAAAAGTAAAAGACCAATTAGCTTTGATCTAAATTCTATACTCTTGTATGTAATAAAGGTATATAGAGGCAGACCAACCAGCCGATTATTGATTAGTATCATAAACAATTTAGGAGAAGAGTTAAAAAACAAATAAGCAGATAGGAGAATAAAAGGAGTTGTAGGGAAAACAGGCAAGAAAATACCTATAATACCTACAACCATAAAAAATATTCCTAATATTTTAAATACTTGTTTTTTATTCATACATATCTACCCTTATATTTTAAATTATACTTTATATAATTGTATTTGATAGAACATTGATTGTCAAACCTAAAAAATAGCATATAATAGACTAAGGAAGGTGATTAATTATGAATAAATATATACATAAAACTCAATATTATGAAACAGATCAAATGGGTATTATACATCATTCAAACTATTTTAGATGGTTTGAGGAAGCTAGGGTGGATTTTTTAGAGAAGATGGGTTATGGTTATCATCGCTTAGAGAGTGAAGGGATTATTAGTCCTGTCTTGAAGATTAGTTGTGAGTATAAGGGTATGATTAGGTTTAATGATAGTGTGGTAATTTCTATAAAGTTACTTGAGGCTACACCATATAAATTTAGAGTATACTATGAGATTTCAGATTGTGTGGATGGAAAGATAAGGGCAATTGGTGAGAGTTCTCATTGTTATCTTAACAGGGAGGGTCAACCTATTTCTATTAAGAAGGTTAATAGAGAGTTTTATGAGACCTTGAAGAAGTTTGTTGTTAGTTAGTAGTAAAAAAGTTGTTGTTTAGTAGTGAGGAGTATATGGTAGCTATGGATATTGGAGAGAGAATTAAGTATTTAAATAGTGTTGGTGTAGTAGATGATGGAGATAGTACCTATGTCCTTTATTGGATGGTTAATGCTCAAAGGTGTGAGTTTAATTATGGTCTAGAGTATGCCATTTTTATGAGTAAGAAGTTAAGTAAGCCTTTGGTGGTTTTTTTTGGTGCCGTGGTGGATTATCTATATAAGAGGCATAGGGATTTTATGCTTGAGGGTCTTAGGGATGTTGCCGAGGGTTTGAAGAAAAGGGGTATTAGGTTTGTTGTAGGTGATTGTAGTGGTGAGGCTGGTGTACATAAACTATTGTCATCAGCAGTTATGATTATTACTGATAAGCCATATATTAGGGAAGAGGTTGCTGACAGGGATACAATACTTAATCTAGCAGCTTGTCCTTTTGTTGAGGTGGAGAGTAATGTTCTGGTGCCTGTTGAGATGGTCAGTAATAAGGAGGAGTATGCTGCTAGTACTATTAGGAGGAAGCTTTGGAGTCAGATTAGTATGGGTAGTTTTGATTTTGTTGAAGAAGAGGTTGGTCCTGATATATATTTTGATGGTTATGTTATGGGGGAGTTAGATCTTAATAGTAAAAATGAAATAGACAAAGACAAAGAAGTAAAAATCATTGGTGGTTCGGTGGAGGCTCATCGTAGGCTTGAGGCTTTTGTTGAGTATAAATTGGTTAATTATGCTTTTAGGAGTAATCCTAGTGAGAATTGGTGTTCGGGTCTTAGTCCTTATCTTCATTTTGGGCAGATTAGTCCGGTTGAGATTTATTTGAGGATGAATGATGTTGGTGGTAGTGGTATTGATGTTTCTGGTTTCTTGGAGGAGCTTATAGTCAGGCGGGAGTTGGCTTTTAATTTCATCTACTATAACAGTAATTATGATAAGTATGAGTGTTTGCCTAATTGGGCTAGTGTTAGTTTAGGTAAGCATAGGGAGGATTTTCGTGAGTATTTGTATTCTCTTGAGGAGCTGGAGAGTGGTGTGACTCATGATGTTTATTGGAATAGTGCTCAGAGGGAGCTTGTTGGTAGTGGTGTTATGCATAATTATATGAGGATGTATTGGGGTAAGAAGATACTGGAGTGGTCGGCGACACCTGAGGAGGCTTTTAGTACTGCTCTTTACTTAAATAACAAATATTCTTTGGATGGTTTTGATCCTAATTCTTTTGCTGGGGTTGCTTGGTGTTTTGGTAAGCATGATAGGCCTTGGAGGGAGCGGAGTATTTTTGGGATGGTTAGGTTTATGAATGATAAGGGTTTGGTTAGGAAGTTTAAGATGGGGCCTTATTTGGAGAGGTGGAAGTAGTTTTATAGTTGGTATCCTGTGATACGGTTTATTTCATAGAAGTTTGGTATACTATAGGTAGTAAATAGTGGGAGGTGTCTTATGTCTGAAGGTTGTGAAGGTAGCTTGGGTAAAGGCCAAGAGGTTATTGATTTGGTTAGAAGTAAGGGGTATTCGAATACTAAGATGGATAGTCCTATGGAGATAGTTTGTGAGTGTGGTGAGTCATTCTTGTTGGAGACTTATGAGGGTAAGTGTCCTGCTTGTGGGATGGTTTATGGTGTTACTCCTTGTCATGCTGATTCTGTAGAGAATGTTAGGGCTGCAGGGGTAGATTATTAAATAGACTATGGAATTGATCTCGATTTTGTCGGGGTCAATTTTTTTGTCTATTTTTATGTTAGTGTGGTCAGATGTGGAATAAATACTAGATAGTGAATGGGTTGTTGTGTTAGAATGTGTTTATGAGTTGCTGGATATTATTATCTACAGAGCCGGTATTATGACCCTGTAACTTGTCGCATTATAAATGCTGATTCTCAGATTAATCCTGGTATTCATGGAAGCAATATGTATGCGTATTGTAATAACAATCCTATAATGCTAGTTGATCATGATGGTAGAGTACCATTTTTAGCTATTACAGCAATTGTAGGTGCAGTTGCAGGTGCAGCGGTAGGTGGTTATTTGGCGGCCAAGTCTGGTAAAAACATTTGGGCTGGTATAGGAATAGGTGCAGTTGGTGGAGCATTGCTAGGTCTAGGTATAGGTGCAGGACTTAGTATGATTTCAGGTGCAGGAGCGTTAGCTACAACGGGTAAAGTTTTTGCTGGCTTATCTAGTATTGCTGGGACATATTCTGATAAAATTACTAAAATTTTCCAAGCTGGCAGTAAAAATAAACAAGGTGCTTCTAATGCTATTAATGCCATCAAATTAAAGCAACAGTTATTAACAGAGCAAGCAAGTTCAATATTTGAAGCTGATGGTATGTTAAAGCAAGGAATAATTAATAATTCGAAACCAATTATTAATGGTTTAAAATTAGGAAATCCGTCAGTTATTAGTGAATTGACATCAGATGGAAGTACTATAGACCAATGGGCAAAAATGTCAACTACCATATTTCAAGGCCCACAAGGAAAATTTTCTGTTCACTTTTATATGAACACTGTTACTAAAGTAATAAATATTTATGAAATGAAATGTAAAATAGGAAGGTGATTAAATGATAGTAAAGGCTATTTTAGATAGAATAAAGAATATAGATAATAATGAAATAATTTATGAATTAACAATAGGAAAAGAATATTTTGTCCTGCAACTTGAATTTAATCATAAAGATAGAGTATTTGATGATGTATTACATTATAGAATTATTTCTGATGAAGGTATTATGTTACCATGTCCGTCAAGGATGTTTGAAATAGTAGATAATAGAATACCTTCAGGTTATATTATTGGCAAATTAAGTGCTGACTTTATTGAAATATTACCTTTTGAATTTAGTTATGTTGGATTTTTAGAAGACTATTATAATGGTGATGAGAAAGCTTACAACATAGTGATGAATAAAATTGAATTTTTAGAAAAGAATATGAAGTAATTATCATTATAGAAAAATTTATATTAGATTTATTTATATGTGTTAATTAACACGGTATTATGACCCTGTCATGGGAAGATACATTAATGCATATTGACCAAGGATGAAAAATGATTATTAATTTAAAAAGCTTATTCTCAATAATTTGTTGTTGAGAATAAGCTTTTTTATAGTTCATTGATTTCAGTCTCTAAAAGTTTAATGGAATTCATAATCTCGGTGAACTTTGGTATATAACCATAAATCATATTTTGCATATGCATATAATCACTCTCAAGTGCAGCCATACATTCTAGTTGAGGCATCAACCTTATTGACCCTGGTGTAGCTAGATCGTACCTAGCTGAATTTGCAGGATAGAAACGAGTCTTAAAAGAAGCTACACGATCCAATAAACCTATGTTTGATAAAGCATTCACCTTAATGATAGAATCACTAATGCAGTAAAGATCATAATAATGTCGAGAATATCTTTCTGGAACACTACCATTTGCACGAAAAGCTTCTTTATGAAGAATGGTTATTTTTTCCCAAAAGGTTCTTTCTGCTGCAACAGTTAATACATCAGTAGACGCTTCATTAAAGATACTTGGATACTTTTCTGCAGCATACGAAGTAATCATAATATTTCTTGTTGGTGTCCATGCTGCTAGTGCACCAATCTCCATTCGAATAATTTTCAAAATTGAATAATCTTCAAAAATCTGGGGATAAGCAAAATTGACAGTTTGTGGATCGTTCTCATCAATAAACAATTTAAAGGGCTCAGTCAACCTAGTTCTAAAGTCACCACTCAAACTAGGAATAAATTCATCCTTGAGAAAACCTGCTGTTTTCTGATTAGTTGCTTTATTAAAAAGATCTTGCTTTGTTTTACTACGCTCACTCCAAGGTTCGTTTGAAGAATAGCCAAGTAAGCGCCAGTCCAATATTAAGTCTATATCCTCTGAAAATCGCTCAATAAGTCCATAACCTTTCGAAAGACTTGTACCACCTTTAAAAGCAAAATTTGTTTTCCACTTAGAGAGCTGGAACAGATAATGCATCATCCAACATACCCAAAAATCCTTCTCAACAATTGCTTCATTCATTCCACATTTCTGTGCTGTATTTCTAAACAAAGCCTCTCTTTCTTTAATAGAAAAAGTCGCAACTTTAAACAATAATGTCACCCTTCCTTTGCTATTCTCTTTAATGTTTCATAAACCCATGAAGTTGCATATTGTGATTCTGATAATAGTTGTCCTTTTTCATCACTTGATAATCCTGTTGATAACTTAGTAATGACTTTGTCATCAATTTTATCACTCCCAAGTGTTTTAAGTGCTTGAATCATCAATGCAGTCTTATATGAAATCCCTGTAATTTCTTTATTAGCTGTATGTTTGAATTTTAAGTTAATATTACTAAATTTATAACATTTGTAAGGTCCATCACTGACATAGGTCCAAACATTGGGAACCTGTGTAGATAAACCAAGCAAATTCAAAGCTGTATCCCCGCAAGGTACAATAGTCCAACCATAATTCCTTGCAAGTGCTTGAGCAATTTTATCTGGAGCCGGGGTCACAAATTCCTGAAGTAGGTTACTATACTCTGGAATCTCGTAAACACCTCTCATAACTCTGCTAATAATTTCTTCATCATGCAATCGAGATAGAGCCATTTTTATTACATTTCGTTCTACAATATCTTTAAAATCAGACGTAACAAAAATCGTTCCTGCTTTTGCAGCTGTGATACGATTACGTATTTTAGTCAAATAAATTTCTCTTTTCAACTTTACACCCCCAATTAAATATTGTCTTTCGTTACCATTAGTATATATTATTAGTAACGAAATTACAATCTTAAACTATTTCATGAAAAGTACTTGACCTAATCATTACCCTGATGTATTATTGTATTAGTTGATTAATACAATAATACATCAGCATCAAACTAGAGTAGAGAAGAGAACAAACACTAAGGAGGTGTGACTATGTCTTGGGAAATAAAGGGTGATAGACCCGTATATGCCCAACTGGTCGAAATAATAGGGCAGAAGATCATCAAAAATGAATTCCCCCCTGACAGCAAGTTACCTTCAGTAAGGGACCTGGCAGCAATGGCAGAAGTAAATCCCAACACTATGCAAAAAGCACTAGTGGAACTAGAAACAGAAGGACTAATAAGCTCGGTTCGAACAACAGGTAAATATGTAACAGATAACGTAGGACTGATAGAGAACTACAAAAGAAAACTAGCAGTCAAAGAACTAGTCGCTTTCGTTGGAAAAATGAAAGATCTAGGATTTAAGGTAGAAGAAATAAAACAACTAGTGGACAAGGAGATAAACGATGGAAACAGTTTTAGAAATTAAAGAACTAAAGAAAAGTTACGGAAAAAAAACTGCCTTGGACATAGGCAACCTAAAATTTGAAGGAGGCAAAATAGTAGGCCTACTAGGACCAAACGGAAGCGGCAAAACCACCTTCATAAAACTAGTAAGCGGACTATTAACACCTAGTACTGGAAGTATTACTGTTGGAGGAATGGAAGTAGGAGTAGAAACAAAAGCAATAGTTTCCTACCTGCCAGATGCCAACTACCTCTTCGACTGGATGAAGACCAAGGACATAGTAGAATTCTTTAAGGATTTCTATAAGGACTTCGACGAAGTGATAGCCCTAGACATGCTAGCTAAGCTAGGAATTGATATGAAACAATCACTAAAATCAATGTCCAAGGGTACCAAAGAAAAAGTACAACTAATACTAGTAATGAGCAGAAGAGCCAAACTATATTTATTAGACGAACCAATCGGTGGAGTAGACCCTGCAGCCAGAGACTACATCCTAAAAACCATAATCAGCAACTACAACGAAGAAGCAGTAGTCATCATAGCCACTCACCTAATAGGTGACATAGAGAACATCTTAGATGAATTTGTCTTTATTGATAATGGTATCGTGGTGATGTCCGGAAACGTTGACGAAATAAAAGAACAAAAAGGCATGTCAATCGACAATCTATTTAGGGAGGTATTCAAATGTTAGCAAAACTAATCAAATACGAATTTAAAAGCACCATGAGAATATTCCTACCCATATATGGAGTAATCTTAGGCTTTACCTTAATAAGAAAATTACTAGACATATTAAATATAGAGTTCTTTTTCTCTGATGGAATACTAGTAACAACATACGTACTCATGACTATAGGTATAATCGTCTTGACCTTTATTGTAGGTATCCAAAGATTCTACAAGAACATCCTAGGAAGTGAAGGATATCTTATGAACACCCTACCAGTAAAATCCTGGCATTTAGTGTTGTCAAAACTCTTTACATCAGCTTGCTGGTTCTTTGGAAGTGTAATTGTATTACTATCTTCAGTATTAATTCAATTAAGTACTAAAGGTTTACTAGGAGATATTTGGAAAAGTGGTCAGATAATCTGGGATGGTATGTTGCAGGAATTTGGCTGGCAAGGTAGTCTTCTCCTAGGAGAATTAGGACTAATGCTCATCATCTATGCCTGCTATGGTTTCTTGATGGTATATTGCGCCATGGCAATAGGACATCTATTCAATAGTAATCGTGTTATATATTCATTTGTAGCCTATATTGGCTTATATTTTATAGTGCAGATGATATCCGTAGTTACAATGCTTGTATATGGATTTGTATTTGCCGGCGGACTTGCTTTCCTAGAAAGAGGAGAAGTAGGATTGACACTATTAACTATCCAGTTAGTAATGTCCGGAATAATTTCAGTTGCCTTCTTTTTGGTAACTAACATTATAGTAAAGAAAAGGTTGAATTTAGAATGATATTAGATATTAAAAATGTAATCAAAGAATACAAATTAAGCAGAAATAATAGATTTAGAGCCTTAAACGGCATAGATCTTAACTTTGAGTCGGGACAACTGGTATCAATAATAGGAGAATCAGGAAGCGGAAAATCTACCCTGATGAACGTTATTGGCGGCCTGGACAACGACTACCAAGGAGACATACTCCTAGATGGAAAATCAGTCCATAACCTAAAAGAAAAGGACCTGGATAACTACAGAAAAAACAAAATTGGCTTTGTATTTCAAAGTTTCAATCTAATTCCCCATCTTCAGGTTCTAGACAATATTACAGTGGCCATGACCCTATCTAATGTTAAAAAATCAGAAAGAATCAAAAGAGCCAAAAAGATACTAAAAGACGTTGGACTAGCTGATCAAATGTACAAAAAACCAAATCAACTCTCTGGTGGACAAAAACAAAGAGTAGCCATAGCCAGAGCCTTGATTAATGATCCAGATATCATATTAGCAGACGAGCCAACAGGCTCACTAGACTCAGAAACAAGCGATCAAATACTGGTGCTGATCAAAAAAATAGCTGCCAAAGGCAAGCTGGTAATTATAGTTACCCACTCAGAAAAAGTAGCTAGCCACTCAGACAGGGTGATCACTATTGCTGATGGTCTTATCATCAAAGATGTAATGAAAGAAAAAAATAAAGAAATCATAATTGGTGAAGAAAAAATAGACAATGGCAAACAGAATTTGTCATTTTTTGATGCTATCGGCATGGCCTTGAAGAACATGAAAGAAAAACTGGCAAGGAATCTTTTGGTAGCAATTGGTGCCTCCATTGGTATAACCAGTGTTATTATCATGTTGTCAATCGGTAACGGTGTAGGAAAATATATAACAGATACCATGAACGAGTATGTTAACCCTATGGTAATAGAGGTTCATCAATTAGCAGTAGAAGATAATACCAATGGTGCTCCTGGTGCTCCTGGTGATATAATGGCTACTGAAGCGAAACCATTTGAAAAAGAAAACATTGATGAGCTAAGTGCAATTAAAGGTGTAGAAAAAGTAGAATTGGCATATAGTAAGTTTAGCTTTAGGGATAATATATTAAGACTTGGAGAAAAGGAAGTTCCTTTTCAGAACTTAAGTACTATCTCTAGTAATATAACTAGTGAAAATATAAACGAGGGTAAATTACCTGTTGCTGGTGAAGTAATGTTAAGTGCCAATTTGCTAGAGAATTTTGAAACTAGTCCTATTGGACAGACTATTGAATTAGAATTTATGATTGGAGAGACTAAGTTTGTAGAAAATTTCATTGTTAGCGGAATTTATGGTGAAATATCAGAAAGTGGTATGAATAATTTCACTTCTGTTTTTTTCAATTATTCTGACTTGGATAATCTTGCAAAAGAAAAGGATGTTTCAATCAAGGCTAATACTGTTTACCTAGTAACTGATGATCAAGATAATGTTCAGGCAATTAAAGATAAGGTTCTTGAGTTAGGATATACTGGATCAATGGAAGAACTCCTACTTGGTATGTTCAAGGAAATGCTGGATGTAATTACCTATATTCTTGCAGCTATTGCAGCTATATCATTGGTAGTTTCGGCTATTATGATATTGGTGGTAATGTATATATCAGTTGTTGAAAGAACCAGAGAAATTGGTGTCTTAAAAGCAATTGGGGCTAGAAGAAAGGACATTAAGAGAATCTTTGTGGCCGAATCATTTTTGATTGGCTTAGTTAGTGGTATATTTGGTTTATTGGTAGCTTTTATATTAATGATTATTATCAACGGTTTCACCAATAGTTTATATAATGTGGATCTGGTTTTAATTAGTGGTACTTTTGCTATATTTGGTGTCCTAGTTAGTGTTGGCATCAGTATCCTAGCAGGATTAGCTCCAGCCAGTAAGGCGGCAAAACTCGATCCTGTAGAGTCTTTAAGAAGAGAATAGAGGATTAATATTAGTAGTCTTCATCATCTTCAACATAATCATCATCTCTGATCTTAGTCTTTTCTTCAGTTAATATGATATAGAAAAGAAAGATTAAGAAAGAGATGGTTAGTGATAATGTTATTACTATGAATTTTAGATAATAGTCATAGGTAGTAAAGAAAAAAGTGAATAACAGTGTAGTTAATAAAAGAAGGAAAGTAGCAATTCTTGGTGATACAAAGCTTATGAGCAAGATAGCGACTAGTATAAAAGTTGGTATTAGGTTTATGAGTGTGTCTCCAAGGGTTATTTCCAGGGAAAAAACAGCGAAAAAGGCAGCTAGTAGAAAGATTAAAAGTCTGGCTAGTGTAATGAGTCTTTTCATGTTTTTTCTCCTTTTTTTGTCACAGATTATTTTATATTATGTTTATTATATTAAATTTATAATAATTATTAAAGTTTTAGTTGAAAATATTCAAAATTAGGCTTAGAATGTGTTAGAGGTGAAAAATATGAGGATTAATAAGAAGAACAATGTTATAGTAATTGGATGTGGTCGTTTAGGGTCCACAATTGCCGGAAATCTGTCAGATAAAAACAAAAACCTAATGATAGTAGACATGGATCAAAGTAGTTTTAGAAAGTTATCAGCTTCATATGGTGGTCTTACCAAGGAGGGTGATGGAACAGATATAGATTTATTAGAAAGTATAAATATTTCTGATACAGATATTCTAATTGCCTCAACAGATGACGATGATACTAATATATTAATTGCCCAAATAGCCGCAGTTGTATATAAGGTGCCTGATGTAATTGCCAGGATTTATGATACATCTAAGGCAATAACTTGTAAAGAATTTGGGATTCATGTAATCTCGCCTACTGACTTGTCTATTAAGGCTTTTCAAAAAATGATTTTTAATGAGGAGGTTTAGGATTAATGAATATATTGATTGTTGGCGGTCATGCCAAGGCTAACTTCCTTACCAAGTCATTAAAGGACAGTGGTCATAATGTAACAATTGTTAACAAGGATAAGGAATGGTGCAAAATCATGGCTCATAGTCATGGTATTGTTGGTGTATATGGAGATGGAACCAAACCTTTTGTGCTAAAAGATGCAGGTGCTATAGAGATGGATACAGTTATTGCCCTTTGTAATAAGGACTCATCAAATCTAGTTATCTGTGAAGTAGCCAAGAAACAGTTTAAGGTAAAAAATACTTTTGCTGTAGTTAATGATCCTAAGAATATTAGGATTTTTAAAAAGCTTGGTGTTGATAAGGTAATTAGTTCTACTGAAATTTTATCTGATATGATAGAGTTCGAGGCTGTTATTGATAATTTAATCAATTATTTGCCTATGGAGAATGAGAAAATTATCTTATCAGAATTTTATGTTGATGTGAGATCCAAAGTAGCAGATATGAAGATAAAGGATATTGATCTTCCACCTGAGGCTATAATTGCTTATATAATAAGAGATGATGAGATGGTTATCTGTGCTAAGGGACATTGTGAATTGAAGGTTTCAGATAAGGTTATTGTTCTTTCAAGGAGTAAGGATTTTGCTAAGATTACTTCCTTGTTCTATTGGGGGAAATAATGGGTATAATTATTAATTATATAAAAAACCAGGATTTTGTGTCTAAGCTTTTACTGATGTTGGGTATTATTCAATTTGTACCTTTGTTGATGCTTATTCCTTATCCGGAGGACTACATTTATACTATGTCATTTGTAATGCCAGGCGTTTTTTCAATAATGATAGGCTTATTGTTTAGGTCAAAAAAACAAGATGAAAATAAAATGAAATTCTGGGGTAGGAACAATGAAAGTGTTATAGTTGTAGCAATATGGCTATACGCAATATTTTTAGGTTCTATGCCTTTTGTTATTTCTGGTCATTTGGATTTTGTAGGAGCTCTTTTTGAAACTGTAAGTGGTTGGACCACTACTGGGTTATCAGTTATGGATGTGACCAAAGTACCGCGTATTTTTATGTTTTATCGTGGGTTCATGCAGTTTTGTGGTGGTTTAGGTTTTGTTTTATTAATGTTGATTTTTGCAGGTGGTAAGAATGCCATGGAACTGTTTTCTGCTGAAGGACATCCTGATAAGTTAGAGCCTAATTTAAGAAGCACTGCTAATCTCATGATGTTTATTTATTTAGGATTTAATTTTGCTGGGTTTATAGCCTATATGATTTTTGGTATGCCTTGGTTTGATTCTATGTTTCATTCTATGACTGCCTTGTCTACAGGTGGTTTTGCGATGACTACATATAGCTTGGCTGACTATAACAGCTTGCCGATTGAAGTCATAACTATATTTTTGATGATTGTAGGGACAACAAACTTTGCAATTTTAGCTTTGTTATTTAAAGGGAAATTTAGAAAATTCCTACGAATAGGTGATACAAGATTTTTTACAGTTCTATTGTTAATCTTGGTATCTATTGTTTCTTTTATCGGTCTTTTTAATTTATATACTGGTTTTGGAGAAAGTTTAAGAATTGCATTTTTCCAGATAGTGTCGGCTTTATCAACAACGGGTTTTTCTACTATTGATTTTACTACCTGGAAGCCTAATATGTTATTGATTGTCATTATGGCGATGTTAATTGGTGGTGGAGCTGGTTCTACTGCAGGTGGTATTAAGTATACAAGAATTTATGCTATGTATAAGTCTTTTGTATTTGGTCTAAAAAGGAAGTTTATGCCAGAACGTGCTGTTAATGAGGGGGCAATATATAAAGCTGAAGGTAAGATCTATTTATCTAGTAAGTATATGGAGGAAATAGGTCGTTTTGTTTTTGTTTATATGGTTATATATTTTATTGGCACATTTCTTTTGACTTTTGCTGGAATACCGATTGATAAGGCTATGTTTGAGTTTGCGTCAGCACTTGGTACAGTTGGATTATCTGTTGGTGTTACTACTCCTGATACTAGTAACTATATTCTAATTGTTGAGATGATTGGGATGTTACTTGGTAGGTTGGAGATTTTCATAGTATTAGTTTCACTATTAGCTGTACTAAATAAAATCTTTAGAAGAGGCAGGAGCGTCTAGATGTTTAAAAGAATGTGGAATCCTATTCTAAGACAAGTAAATCCTAAGCGAACTGGATTTTTTGAAGGCTGGTACTTCAAGGAGGTCAGTGGAGCAGGGGATGTTGTGATAAGCTTTATTCCAGGGTTTAGTACTGTGGAAGAGGATAAACATGCTTTTGTTCAATATATTTTGGTTAAAAATGGAGAAATTAAGAGCGGATACATCAGGTATCCGCTTTCAGATTTCAAATATAGTGATGAACCCTTTAGAGTTGAGATAGGATCTAATGTTTTCAGTGTTGATGGTATAACTGTTGATTTACAAGATGAGGGCTTTTTTATTAAGGGTAGTGTTGGTTTTGGTAAGTTCCAGGGAATCAAACAAAGTCTCTATGCTCCCAATATCATGGGACCTTTTGCCTATGTTCCAAATATGGAGTGTAATCATGGGGTTATTAGCTTAGGTCATGATTTAAGTGGGTCATTGTCAATATCTGGTGATCTGATAACTTTTGATTCTGGTCGTGGTTATCTGGAGAAAGATTGGGGCAGGTCTTTTCCTAAGAAATATATTTGGTTACAGTGTAATAATTTTAAGTCAGGCAGTAGTCTTTTTTTATCTATCGCCGACATACCTTTTCTAGGTTTTGAGTTTAGTGGGTTTATAGGAATCTTTCATGATGGAGTAAAAGAATATCGTTTTGGATCATATTATGGTGGAGGTTATAGAGTGGTCAGTCTGACTGATACTGTAATGGAAGTCGAACTATGGAAAGGTCATATTAGATTGTTTGTGAAGGTGACTTCAATAGGTGCTGACAAGCTTGTTGCACCTGTTGAGGGCAGGATGTCCTTGGTTATCAAGGAGGCTGTTTCTGCTGTTGTGGAGTATAGTTTCATTGACAAAAGAACTGGTAAGGTTGTAGAAGAAAAGGGATCTCCTGGTAGCTTTGAGGTCGTGGGACATATCTAGAGTTGATAAGTTTAAATACTTGATGACATATGACTGTTGGTAAAGCTTTGATGTAAAGATTGAGTTAATTATCAAAAGAATTATTGACTATGTTTTAGTGGTCTAATATAATATAGACAGACAGGAAACCATATGATGGTTATCCGATTTTAGTTAGATTAGTAACTGCTCGTGATCAAACTGGGCAGTTACTTTTTTTGTGTAATTGACACAATTAATGAAGCAAAGAAAAACATTAAAAAAATGTTTCATAAATACTCATTAAACCACCTCCTTCCCATAGATATATGAATTCGGGAAATTGATGGATAACCACTCAGTTGTCCTATCTGTCTTAATGGATATAATAGCACCAAAGGTGTAAAAATAAAGTTAATTATGAAATTTATTTTAAGGATTTGAGGAATTAAAAAACACCAGGATATGAATTTGAACTGCTCCCTGTCAAGTAGACAGTGGAAATAATAAAACATAACTAAGCGACTAGACTCCGATATTCCATTGGGCTCTGGTCGTTTAGTTTTTCTTGTATTCTCTCATAGTTATAGAAATCCATGTACTCTTTAATTG
>JBGSJN010000038.1:0-4066 GCA_041741995.1 Bacillota bacterium | reverse complement strand
GGTCTTGTAGTCTCTAACTCCCTTAGTAACTATTTCTTCAATAATATCGTCTAATATCTGAAAGACAAATTCCTTAACCTTCAAAAATCCCAAGTCTAGATAAATAGCTGCCAAAAGTGCTTCAAAAGCATCAGCCAGGACTGAGTCTCTATATCTGCCCCCAACTTTTTCTTCACCTTTTCCGATTAATAAATAATCATAAAGTTTGAATTTCCTGGCTCCTTGAGCAAGTGTTTCACCAGAAACTACAACGCTTTTTATCTTGGATAATTCACCTTCTTGTTTATTGGGATACATACCATATAGATATTCCACAATAATAAGAGATAAAACTGTATCCCCTAAAAATTCCAATCTTTGGTTATTTTCAGGCAAATTATTTTCATAGGAATACGTTGGATGGGTTAAAGCAGTTTCTAACATATTTAAATTTTTTATTTCAATACCAAAATCCATAAGTGATTTTTGACATTCTAAAGTTGTTTCCAAAGTTCTTATTCTCCCTCGAAATATTTAATCATTTCTTGATTAAAACCACTCTCTACAGCCTTTTTAGCAGCAAAGATAGCATTCATCATTGTCTTGGCGTCAGAGCTCCCATGACTAATCATGGATATTCCTTTAAGCCCCAATAGTGGTGCTCCACCATACTCTGTATAGTCCAACTGAGACTTAATTTCTCTAAAGGCTCCTTTAGATAATAAAGCTCCAATTTTATAGATAGTCTTTTTCATCAAATTTTCTTTTATTTGTTTCAATAAAACTGATGACAACCCTTCCATTAATTTTAGAACAATATTGCCAACAAACCCATCACAAACGACAATATCCACCTTACCCTTAGGTACGTCTCGGCCTTCAACATTACCATAGAAATTTAGTGTGGCATCTTCTTTTAATAACTTGAAAGTGTCCTTATATAGGATACTTCCCTTCTTATCCTCTGACCCGATATTTAAAAGCCCAACACTTGGATTTTTCATTTTCAAGAAACTTTTTCCAAAAATTGAAGCCATCTGAGCAAATTGGAGAAGATTTTCCTTATCACAATCAGGTGTAGCACCAGCATCAAGAAGTAACTTAATGCCATTGGCAGTAGGATAATAGGTTGCAATTGCCGGTCTTTTAATGCTCTTAATTCTTCCAAGAACAAATATTCCAGCAGTCATTTGAGCCCCAGTACTACCAGCGGATATAACTGCATCAGCTAGTCCATCCTTCACTAGTCTGGTCGCAACTGTTATAGAAGCATCACGTTTTTCTTTATAGGCATTTGCAGGCTCTTCATCCATAGCTATCAGTTGACTGGCATGAACTATAGAGATTTGGTTTATGTCACTATACTTTGTAAGTTCGGTTTTAAGAAGGGTTTCATCTCCAACTAATATAACTTCAAGATCATTTCCTCCGGCCATTACAGCCCCTTTTACCATTTCCTGATAACCTAAATCTCCACCCATAGCATCAAAAGCAATTTTAACCATAAAACTTCCTACTTTCTTCTTTCAATTAAATAATCAGCTAACTCAATTAATTGTTGTCCATATATTCCATATTTCTTAACACTGGACTTACACTTTTTAATTTCTTCTAAAGCCATCATTCTTGCAACATCTAATCCAAATATCTTTGGATAAGTCAATTTTTCATTTTTAAGATCGCTTCCAATAGGCTTACCTAATTCCTCGACACTTGATGTCAAGTCAAGAATATCATCAGTTATCTGGAATGCCAGACCAAAGCCCTGGCCATAATTAGACAAATCACTTATAACATCCTTCTCAGCCCCGGCTAATATAGCCCCGCTAATCAGGGACCCTTCTAGTAGCTTGCTGGTTTTATGTTTATGAATATATTCTAATGTATCTATATTTCCTGACCCAATTTTTTCTTGTTGTAGATCTGCTGCCTGTCCACCAATCATACCAAGTACACCTATTGAATCAATCATAATCCTGGCAGATTCAATCTGGTTTTTAATTTTCACTCCATCAATAGGTTGCAGAAGTAAAGATATACCATGAGTTAATAGGGCATCTCCAATTAAAATCGCTTCTCCGACACCATACTTAACATGACAGGTAGGTTTCCCCCTTCTTAAATCATCATCATCCATTCCAGGCAGATCGTCGTGTACTAATGAGTAGGTGTGAATAAATTCAATACCTGATGCAAAATTCAAGGCTTTATCCATGTCTAATCCACCAATCAGTGCACCTATAATACAAAAAGCAGGTCTTATCCTTTTGCCTCCGGCTAAAAGAGCATATTCCATCCCCTCTAATATATCTGAAGTGCTTTTATCCAACAATCTAATCTTATTCAGATTAATCTTAATATTCTCATTTATTTTAGCTTCATATTCTCCTAAAAATCCTAATGACATTAGTCCTCCATATCAGTTAAAAAGAATTCACCATTTTCCTCTTTTAAAACTTTTGTTTTTGCTTCGATGTTATTAAGTTTCTCCTGACATTGTCTAAAAAGTTTCAAGCCTTGTTCAAATTTAACCAAACCATCTTCAATATCAAGATCATCCTTTTCTAAATCTCCGACAATTTTTTCTAATTCAGTCATCATATCTATAAATTTCTTATCTTTTTCCATCGATATTCTCCATCCCTTCCACCTGGCAATTAATTCTGCCGTTTGTCAGCCTAATATTTACCTTATCACCAATATTAACACTATCAACATTGGTAACAACCTTATTCTTTTCATCATAAACAATTGAGAAACCTCTAGTTAAAAGTGCCAAGGGACTTAGAATATGTAATTTTTCTCCATGGTGTTTAAGATTTCTTTGATTTATTTCTAATATCCTTGAAAAGTTTCTCTCAAGGTTGATAATATTCTTTCTAAGCTTATCCTCTAACAGCTTTTTCTTTCCTGAAAAAGCTTTGAATTTTTCTAACTTCAAGTCCATATTTAAATAGTATTCATTAATGATTCTAGATATTTTATTGAAATTACCTTTAAGTCTATTTCTTAACCAGATGAAATTATCTGAAAGACTGATAGTCGCAATCTCAGCAGCTTGTGATGGGGTTGCCCCTCTAACATCTGCAACATAATCACTAAGTGTTGTATCTGTCTCATGTCCGATTGCAGATATAACTGGTATAGAAGAATTGAAAATTGCCCTGATTACTCTTTCATCATTAAAAGCCATCAAGTCCTCCAAACTTCCTCCACCACGACCGACAATTAATACGTCAACAGCACCGTATTCGTTTAAGATTTCTATGCCTCTCTTTATTTCTTCAGGAGCTGTTTCACCTTGCACAGTTACTGGATAAATAACGAGTTCCACAAAGGGATTTCTCTTATTAACAACTTTACGAATATCATGAATCACAGCACCTTTACTTGAAGTAACTATACCAATTCTTTCGACTCTAGGAGGTATATTTTTTTTATATTTTGCATCAAAGATGCCTTCTTTTTGAAGTTTTTGTTTTAATTTTTCTATTTGCAGATAAATATTACCAAGACCAATATCTTCTATAACCTGGGCATAAAGTTGATAACTGCCGGTTTTTTGATATACTGATACTTTACCTTTAATTAAAACTTCTTGCCCATCCTTTAATTTCATATTAAGATTATTGGCATAAGTCTTAAAAAGTGCAACAGAAATATTAGCTTCATCATCTTTCAATGTGAAATAGTAGTGACCTGACATTGCATGTTTAAGATTGGAGATTTCCCCTCTTATCCAGACATTATTTATTATCTGGTCATTTTCTAGAATGCTTTTTACATAGTCATTTAATTCCTTGACGGTTATCGTTCTAATATCTTTTTCCAATTATCTGTACCATCCTATATCACTAATATCACATATCCATATAATTATACCAAAAATCCCTTTTTAAATACATAAATATAAAAAAAGAGTAGTAAATAATTACTACTCTTTTATTGAACTAGTCAAGAAAAAGTAGAAAATTAAAAAGAACTCTAGATGAAGCCCTGTTCAATACGATATTGAATGGGGCTTTTGTATTTAAGAGCATAAGCAGGTCGCTCCTCATTGTAGTATTTAACAAACATATCTAAAAAT
>JBGSJN010000037.1:0-2806 GCA_041741995.1 Bacillota bacterium | reverse complement strand
TAATCACCCCACTAGTATAGGGTGATTATTTTGAGTCATTAGATTTAATGATCTTGTATGCTACATTAGTTGTACACCATGCAACAGAGTGATTACAATTAATATTATATATCCTACTGTAAAATAAATCAATAATAAATTGAAAAAATATTGACTGCATACATATAAAGTATTAGAATATTATTATGGATGAACGTTTATTCGTTTATCCGGTGTATGGTGTAGATAGTTAATACAGAGTGGTTATGCATTATCTTTTTTAAAATCGAAAGATTGAGGAAAGGAGGTGTTGCTAATGGGAATATATGAGTCATTATATATAGTGATTTTATATACTATGTTAGTAGTGTCAATAATAGATACAAAAAAGTAATCACTCTGCTAGAACAGAGTGATTACTAATTATTGTAATTGCTTTCGTACATAACCATTAAGTGGTTACTATCTACCCATATTATATATCCATGTATTATTCTTGTCAATTATGAATGTTAAGGAAGGGGGTGAATATATTGAAACTTGATTTTTGGGAGGTTATTCTTCTCATAATGCAGTTGACTCTATTGGTACTGGTAGTAAGAAATACCAAAACAAAGAAAAAGGACTAGAAGAATGATAACTACCCTGATGTTACAGGGTGGTTATTTTTATGCATGAATTCCTTTAAATTTGATTTGATGATAGCTTCTAATTCCTTAGTATTATCATCATCAGTTTCTGTAAAGACAAACCCAAATACCGGGTTTATTTCAGGATCAAGTTTTCTGATACAAAGGACTTTACTGAAGAAATCCTGCAGGCTGTCATAATTTAAAGTATCCCCGCTAATATAATCTTTGTTTTTATCTAAAACTATTAAACTAAATATCTTATGCTCCTTGTTCTGGAGCAGTTTGTTCCAATCTGGTTTGATATTGTTTAAGTAATAGTCATAAGTCTTGAAACCAAAGGCGAAATAAGTCAAATCAGTGCAGCACCAGCCGGCAAATCTCATTGGATTAAACTCTATTGGTACAATCTTATTTTTATCAATTCTAACTTCTGCATGAAAAGGGAAATTTACTGCTTTGATCTTCTGGTTTACCTTATTAAGGAAATCGGTTAGTATATCTAGTTTTTCATTTATGATTTCTTTGCTTGTATAGTATAGTCTGTCACTGACATCGGAGGTTGAAGAAAAGTCGTGTTTCATTATGTTTAAAATTACTGCGTTTCCATTCTCATCGTAATAGGCGTCTATGGCATATTCTTCTCCGTTGATGAATTCTTCTAGTATATAGGTGGAATTATTAATTACCTTTTCAGGGTATGCTTTTTTCCAGTTATCTAAATTATTAAGTATTTCATTGATTGCGTGATTCCAGTCATCAAGATTAGTGACTACAAAGACACCAACGCTAAAGAAGCCTACTGCCGGTTTTATTACAAAGGAGAGTGGTAGCGTGTTTAAATCAAGATTCTTTAATTCATCAAGTGCTACTTCCTTATAGAAAAAGTCCGGATAGAGTTCTTGTATATTGGCTCTGAAACTTATTTTATCTTTCATTATATTTATGGTTTTAATTAGTTTCTGGTCTGGTATGTTTTCATATATCCATTCAATTGAGTTTTCTGAAAGTGTATATAGTCTTTGACCATTTTGTATGTCTGAAAGAAATTCATCTTTTTCTTTTAAGTTGAAGTTGTAGCCTTGGTTTTCTGCAAGTGCTGTTATATTTTTAAGTACTCCTATCTGGCTTTGTTCGAGGTATTCTTTAGTTTCCTTGGAAACGTAGGGCTTGTCTAATATCATAGTTGTTTCCTTTCATTCATTTATGTATTGGTTAGTAGTATATAGGTTATTTAAATAATACAATGACGAAATAAAATTAACAAGTTGAATCAACATTTGTTTTCTGTTAAGCATAAGTGATTATGCGTTTGATTGATCAAAGTCTTGTAGATATTGTGTTAAAGGAGTAATATCAAGATGTGATGTTTGATTAATCAATGATTTAAATAAAAGGAGCCAGATATGATTAAAATTGGATTAATTGTCAATCCTAATGCTGGGATGGGTGGAAATGTAGGCTTAAAGGGCACTGATGGAGAAATGTATAAAAAGGCAATTGAACTAGGGGCTACACCTGTGGCACCTGGAAGAATAAATGAAGTCCTTTCCTTAGTCAAGAGAAGGGATATTATTTTTATATGTGCTCAAGATAAAATGGGGGAAGAATATTTAAAAAATCTTGATTTTAAGTATGAAGTAATCGGGGAATCTAAAAAACAAACAACAAGTAAAGATACTAAGAAGTCTATTAGATTGATGATAGACAAGGGAGCTGAATTGATAGTGTTTGTTGGTGGAGATGGTACAGCTAGGGATGTGCTGGATGTTGTGGGTCTAGAAGTGCCTGTAATTGCTATTCCTTCTGGTGTTAAGATGTTTAGTTCAGTTTTTGCTTTTTCTCCTCATGCAGCCGCTAAAATGATAGATAGTTTTGACAAGAAGTTCATTGAAAAGGAAGTTCTTGATATAGATGAGGATGCTTTCAGTGAAAATCGTCTTGTTGCTAAATTGTATGGTTACGTTAAAGTGCCTGAGATAGAGAATCTTCTGCAGGGTAAAAAAGCAGCATCGGATGTTAGTGTTTATACAAAAGAGAAAAAGACAGATGCAGCCTGAACTAGTCAAGAAAAAGTAGAAAATTAAAAAGAACTCTAGATGAAGCCCTGTTCAATACGATATTGAATGGGGCTTTTGTATTTAAGAGCATAAGCAGGTCGCTCCTCATTGTAGTATTTAACAAACATATCTAAAAAT
>JBGSJN010000036.1:0-2642 GCA_041741995.1 Bacillota bacterium | reverse complement strand
GCTGTGCACTGCGCACAAATTAATGCTGATGAAATTAAAAAATTGAAGAAATATGATGTAAGAGTATCCTATAATGCTATATCCAATATGCTTATAGGCTATAAGACTCTACCAGTAAAAGATTTGCTTGAAGAGGGCATTGTTGTAGGATTAGCTACAGATGGAGCAGCCTCAAATGACAATCAAAACATGATGGAAGTATTGAAAATATCTCCATTGTGGCAAAAAGCCTTCTATAGAGATCCATCAGTAATTCCAGCCTTGAAAGTTGTAGAAATGGCTACTATTGATGGAGCCGATGCTGTCTTTAAGAAAGAAGAAATAGGGTCCTTGGAAGTTGGTAAAAAGGCAGATTTTTTCATATTTAATCACAAGAAATGCAACACTGCACCCCTATATGATCCAATTATCAGCTTGGTATATAGTGCAGATGAAAACAATGTGGAAACATCTGTAGTCGGGGGTAAAGTTGTTATGGAAAACTATAAAATTGAAGGATTAGATGAAGAGGCTTTGTATGAAAAAATACAAAGTGCCGCAGAGGCACTTTGGGAAAGATCAAATATTGAAAAATCAGTCTAATTGATTTTCAGTTAGTGGCTGTAATGCAAACCAGTAGGTTACACATTTTTCATCAGTTGCATTTTTAAAGGAATGGGGTGCATGACCTGGAACCAATAGAATATCGTATTTTTCCGTGATGAAGTCTTCATCATAGAGGTTAAGTTCCATTGCGCCTTCAGTTACAATTACCATATTGTCTTCAGGCAAGCCAACTGATGTTTCTGTGTCACTGCATTTTTCATCTATTGTTATACAAACACATTTATAGGGTTTGCTGCCGCAAGTAGCAAGTTCATATAGTATGCCTGATTTCAATTTTAATATCTCTTCGAAATCACTGCGCTTGGTTAGAGTTTTGGTATTGATTTTTTTTTCAGCCAGAAAATCGGTGATGGTAATATTTAGTGCTTCAGTAATGGCTGCAAAGTTGACAAGAGTCGGACTCGTAACATCCCTTTCGATGTTACTTAAAAGACTAACGGATAGATTTGTTGCATCGGCAAGATCTTTAAGGGTTATGTTCTTTGCTTTTCTAATTGTTCTTAGTTTGTTTCCGATTTTCATCATTTCACCTCAAATTTGATTAAATATTATGTTACTACAGTAAGTCTAAATCAAATTGACTACTTAAGTCAATAATAATTCTACATTGAATAAAGATATAAAGGAGATTTAAAATGAAAACACTAGTTTTTTTTGGTGGAGCCAGGAAAAAAGGCAATACCATGCGGATGGTAAATTACCTCTTGGAAAATATTGAAGGGGAAAAGGAAATCGTATATTGTTACGATTTAAAGAATTCCCCATGCATAGACTGCAGATATTGTCTGAAGCATAACTCTTGTAGTATCAAGGATGGCATGACTGATATCTATGAAAAGGTTGAAGCTGCTGATAATATTATCCTTGCATCACCAACTTATTTATATGGAGCACCAGGTCCAATGAAAGTTATGTTAGATAGGTTTCAAGTCTATTGGGCACAGGTTGTTAGAGGGGATAAACCAGAAGTATTTGTTAAAAAAGGAGCTATTATTGTTAGTGGTGGCGGACCAAGTTTTGAGAATCAATTTACAGCAATCAGTCTAGAATTGGCTACTGTTTTGCATGATTGTAATGTCAATGAGGTTGGTCGAGTGCTGATGGATGATGCAGATAGAATGAAGAGTTTGGATGAAAGACCTGAAATAAAGGAAGAACTTCTTAAAATAGCTGAAATGTTGAACTAATCAAATTGACTACTTTTATTAATAATAATATAATTAACGTATTATTGATAAAGGAGTGATGAATTTGAAAATACTAGCTTTTTTTGGCGGAGCGAGAAAAAAAGGCAATACAATGGCTATGCTTAACTATATGTTGGATAATCTTGAAGGAGAAAAGGAAGTAATTAACTGTTATGCTTTGAAGGTTACACCTTGTACTGATTGTAGATATTGTTACACTCATCCTGAATGCGCTATAAAAGATGCCATGGTTGATATTTATCGAAAGGTAAAAGAAGCAGATATAATAATTTTTGCAGCTCCTATATATTTCTTTGGAACACCAGGACCTATGAAAGTCATGATGGATAGATTTCAAGTTTCTTGGGCTTCAATACTTAGAGGAGACAAGCCTGAGAAATATACAAAAAAAGGTGCTATTCTTATGAGTGGTGGTAGTCCTTTGTTCAAAACTCAGTTTACTGCTGGGGTATTGGAAATATCAGAAGCTTTAAATGTATATAATGCTGAAAAAATGGGACAGGTTCTGATGGATGATGCTGATAAGGTAGATAATCTGGATCAAAGACCAGAAATCAAGGAAGAAATATTAAAGCTAACAGCATTATTGAAGTAGTTAAAAGTAACCTTTTAGGAAACTTAAACTAACCTTAATCCATCCTTAAATAGAGTGATTTCTATTGTTATCAGTTTACAATTCACCTTAAAAATGTTAATATTAATATATAATATATAACGAATTTTTGGGGGATTGGGTATTATTATGTGGAAGTCAGCATTATTAGGAATAACTTTGGGCATTATCTTGGCTGGAATCATAGTATATTCATTTTGGTATATAGCTTGTGA
>JBGSJN010000035.1:0-6447 GCA_041741995.1 Bacillota bacterium | reverse complement strand
AACTGAGGTAATCTTGTATTGATTGCTTCCCAAATGCTCCAATTGCCATTTCTGATGACTTCCACCATTAAAGCTCCATTGCATAATTTGTGCTCCTGGAATAGTACTTAATGTACTTTCAACTGTCCTACCAGAATGTAGACACTGTATAACATAGGTACCATCAGGAATAACTCCACCAGGAACTACAGCTTCTACTTTGTTGTTGCTTTGGAGGGCAAAGACTGCAGTGCTTATCATCCCGATTGCCAGTGCCAAGATTAGATATTTGGTTTTCTTCATTCTTATTACCTCTTTTCTATTTTGGGATTTTAGTATGTTATATTATCATATTGATGTAAATATATCATGCATTTAAACATATTTCAATATATTATGATATATATATATATATATATTCAATTTTCAATTGATTTCATCGTTAGTATTATTATAGACATAAAAATAGGGAGCCTTAAGCTCCCCTATTACTTTTTAAACTCAATATAATGAAAATATTCTCTTGTTTAGTAAATTTAACCCTGACCATGAGACTTACAAGCAGCCACCATAGAAGCAAACCCCTCAATATTCCTAGTCTGAATCAAAATCTTACCTTTACCACTGAACTCATTAACCAAACCCTCACCAGTAGCAAAACCAAACATCCCAGAAGCAACCCTAATATCATAACTCAAAGAATTCTCCCAAGCAAGAACATGCCTATTATCAACAACAAACTTGCTGGAACTATCAAGATCAATCTCCACAATATCACCATAACAACTAATCAACATACTACCAACACCAGAAGTCTCCATAACAAAAAAACCACCAGTACCACCAAAAACAGCCTTACCCAAAGACTGCCTCTTCATACTATACTCAACAGAACTATCACAAGCCAAAAAAACACCATCATTCAAAAACCAATTAGACTCACCAATCACAAGCTCCCTAATAGCACCAATAGAAGGAGGAGCAATACTAATCTCACCATCATCAGAAGAACTCCTAACAACAGTAACAAAAAAACTCTCACCACTAACAACAGACTTAGCAACAGACTTCAACATACTCCCCAAAACAGAAACACTCTTCTTACTGCTATTCATCCTAGCCTCTAAAGTAACATTACCATTATGATAAACCATAGAACCTCTCTCTATCTTAACTTCCTCCTCTTTGGCCAACTTTATAGTAACCAAAGCAAAAGAACCATTATTACTCAATTGATACTTCATTCCCGCGCCTCCATCTCCAAAAAAAATAAAATCCGATACTAATATCACGTGGATATATAATATCACATGACCAAACTAAAGTATATAAAAGACATACCCTCATGGTATGTCTTTCATAGAATTGCATGTTTTATTATTCTGTTATTTATTTGTTCTTTTATTAATATTATATTGTTGTGTTGTGTTGTGTTGTGTTGTGTTGTGTTGTGTTTGTTTACTAATTCTTCTTATTAGTTTGTCTTCTTTTGCCCTCTTCAAGATTATTCATATTCTTGAAAGCCTTGGACATCATAAGCTTCAACCTGTTCAGCTGATTAACCTCACTGGCACCAGGATCATAATCAACCGCAACAATATTAGCATCCCTATACCTCTGATGCAATTCCTTAATAACACCCTTACCAGTAATATGATTAGGCAAACAACCAAAAGGCTGAACACAAACAATGTTTTCAACACCACTATCAATCAACTCAACCATCTCACCAGTCAAGAACCAACCCTCACCCATACTATTACCTAATGAAAGAATCGGCTTGGCACCCTCTGTTAGAGAGCCAATAGTCGCCTGCTCATGAAAATGCTTCGACTTACGAAGAGCATTCCTAGCAGAACCCCTATAAACCTCCAAGGCACTAATAGCCCAATTAGCCAAAGTCTTCTCCTTCTTCTTACCTGCAAGATTCTCAAACCTGAAAATATTACTATATAGGGAATAAAGAAAGAAATCCAACAGATCAGGAACCACAACCTCAGCACCCTCTTTTTCCAAGAAATCCACCACCTGATTATTCGCAAAAGGATGAAACTTAACCAAAATCTCACCAACAATACCAACCTTAGGCTTCTTAATATCAAGCCTTGGCAGCTCATCAAACTCCTCAACAATCCTCTTCAAATTAGTAGAAAACTGCTTAAACTTACCCTTATAGACAGACTCATCACACTTTTCTGTCCACTTCCTATAAAGAGCCTCAGTAGAACCTGCTTCTGCCTCATAAGGCTTAGTAGCCCTATAAACCCTAAGAAGAACATCACCATAAATAATAGCCATCAAAACCCTATGCAAAAAGCCCATACTCATCTTAAAACCAGTAGACTTCTCCAAATTATTAGAAGCAGTAATAGGAATAATAGGAATATTAGGAAAACCAGCATCATGCAAAGCCTTAGTCATCAAAGCAATATAGTTAGTAGCCCTACAACCACCACCAGTCTGAGTCATCAAAATAGCAACCTTATCATTATCATACTTACCACTTCTAAGAGCCTCAAGCACCTGCCCAATAACCACCAAAGTAGGATAACAAGCATCATTATTAACATACTGCAGACCTAAATCCATACCAACATTAGAAAGTTCCTCAAGAACCTCCAACTTATAGCCATGATACCTAAAAGCCTCCTTCAAAAACTGAAAATGAATAGGAGACATCTGAGGCGCAAGCAAAGTATAATCCTCCATACCCTTATTAAAAGTAGGAGTCTTCAAAACCGGCTTAGTTTCAAAATCATCTAAATTCTTAGTTCTCTCATTCATAGCTGCAAGTAATGACCTAGCACGAATTCTGGCAGCACCAAGATTATTAATCTCATCAATCTTAATAAGAGTGTAAAGTTTACCGTGTCTATCCAGGATTTCCTTAACCTGATCAGTAGTAATAGCATCAAGACCACAACCAAAAGAAGTAAGCTGAACCAACTCAATATTAGGCTCATTCTTCACAAACTCAGCCGCATTATATAACCTTGAATGATAAACCCACTGATTAACAACACGCAAATGATCCTTATCCTCAGCAAGCTTCGAAATCGACTCCTCAGACAAAACAACCAAACCAAGCTGAGTCATCATCTCAGGAATACCATGATGAATCTCAGGATCCACATGATAAGGCCTACCCGCAAGAACAACCCCACGCATACCCTTCTCACGCATCTTATTAACAGTATCTATACCCTTCTCTTCAATATCCCTCTTATATCTAGCAAGCTCTGCATAAGCCTTTTCCAAAGCATAAACTATTTCTTTCTTACTTATATCAAATTCCTTCTTTAAAGACTCATGAAGCCTAACAGCCATCTTACTCTGATTATATATAGGCAAGAAAGGATGAATAAAAGTAACATCCTCATTTCTAATCTCATCAATATTATTTTCAATAACCTCAGGATAACTAGTAACAATAGGACAATTATAGTGATTCTCAGCAGTCTCCTCCTCCTTAATATCATAAGGAATAGAAGGATAAAAAATAGTCTTAACACCTTTTTTCAAAAGATTCATAATATGACCATTAGTTATCTTAGCAGGATAACACATAGACTCAGAAGGAATAGAATCCATCCCAGCCTCATAAATCTTCTTAGAACTTCTATTAGAAAGCTCCACCCTAAAGCCCAATTCATTAAAAAAAGTAAACCACAAAGGATAATGAGCATAAATATTCAATGCCCTAGGAATCCCAATAGTCCCTCTTCTAGCCAAAGCCTTATCCAAAGGATGATAGTAGCTAAACAACCTATTATAGGTATACTCATAAATATTAGGCAACTTATTCTTAGCATCCTCAGCTATACCAGCACCCCTCTCACACCTATTACCAGAAACAAAATAATCCCCGGTAGGAAAAGTGCTTATTGTCAAAAGACAATTATTACCACAAAGGCCACAACGTCTCATATCATTTTCATAATTAAACTTATTCAAATCCTTTTGACCAAGTAAAGTGCTTTCCTCATCTTCGCTATATCTTTCCTTAGATATTAAGGCCATACCAAAAGCACCCATAATACCAGCAATATCCGGACGAATAACTTCCCTCTCAGTAATAAGCTCAAAAGCCCTTAAAACAGCATCATTATAAAAAGTACCACCCTGAACCACAACCTTAGAACCAAGCTCAGCAGTATTTTTTAATTTAATAACCTTATACAAGGCATTCTTAATAACTGAATAAGAAACACCAGCAGAAATATCACCAACACTAGCACCATCCTTTTGTGCCTGCTTAATCTTTGAATTCATAAAAACAGTACACCTGGTACCAAGATCAACAGGACTTGGTGATAGCAAGGCCATTTGAGCAAAATCTTTAACCGGTATTGAAAGTGAATTGGCATAAGTCTCAATAAAAGAACCACAACCTGAAGAACAAGCCTCATTAAGCATAATACTTGTAATGACACCATCCTTTACCTGCAGTGACTTCATATCCTGACCACCAATATCAAGAATAAAATCAACATTAGACTGAAAGAAATTAGCAGCTTTAAAATGAGCTACAGTCTCAATCTCGCCCTCATCAACTTGAAGAGCAGCCTTAATTAAACCTTCACCATAACCAGTAACCCCAGCTCTGGCAATTTTAATCTTAGGAATATCCTTATAAAGATTCAACAATTGCAGAACTATATTAGACAAAGGCTTACCTTCATTACTTCCATAAAAAGACCAGACCAGTGCTCCATTACTATCAATCAAGGCCATCTTACTGGTAGTTGAACCAGCATCTATACCAAGAAAGTATGGAGGTTTACTATTTACATAATCAACCCTATCAACTTTTGCCTTAGCATGACGCTCTTTAAACTCTAGATAATCAGCCTCATCCTTAAAAAGTGGAGGTAGAGTAGAAATATTCTCAGAAGATATATCCCTGTCGGCAATAGCACTTAATACATCAGCCAACTTAAATTCACGCTCTTCCTTCTTAACCAGCTCAGCTGTTCCAAGAGCAACAAAGTACTGTGAGTTTTCAGGAAATATAATATCATCACCAGTTAATTTAAGTACTTCAATAAATCTATTTCTTAGTTCTGACATAAAGGTTAAAGGTCCACCTAAAAAGGCAACCTTACCCCTAATAGGACGACCACAGGCCAGGCCGCTGATAGTTTGATTAACTACAGCCTGGAATATGGAAACAGCTATATCAGATACAGCAGCACCTTCATTAATTAAAGGTTGCACATCAGACTTAGCAAACACCCCACAACGTGAAGCTATAGGATAAATCGTATTATATTTCTTGGCAAGATTATTCAACTCATCGACTTCGACTTGCATCAATTGAGCCATCTGGTCAATAAAAGCTCCTGTACCACCAGCACAAACACCATTCATTCTCTGCTCGCTGCTTGGTCCAAGATAAGTAATCTTAGCATCTTCTCCACCTAGTTCTATAGCTACATCAGTCTCTGGTATATATTTTTCAATTGCTTCTGTTAAAGCAATAACTTCCTGTACAAAAGGCATCTTCAACTTTTCAGCCAGTCCCATTCCCCCAGAACCACTGAACATCATTTTAAAATTATAGTCAGGGAACAATACCATAACTGCCTTTAACATATCTATTCCTGTTTTCAAAATTTCGGAATAATGTCTTTCATATGCTTTAAAAAGACAATTATCATCCTTATCCACTACAACAACCTTTACAGTAGTTGAGCCTACATCCATACCTAATCTTAATGTTTCCATACTTCCTCCTTATGACAAGAACTTAGCTAGACAATAGTTTGAAATTTCAAATCCATAGTCTGTAAGTCTTAAAGTCCTGTCACTTAACCACATTGCCTTGCTATCTATAAGTTCATCAATGACTTTTCTATATTTTTCTGTTAAATCTATATTATATCTGTTAAAAAAATCAACTAAATCAATACCATCTGTCAATCTAAGTCCTAGAAAGATAGCTTCTTCAATTTTCATCTCTTCAGTAATTTCTTCCAGATTATATTTCCCAAATTCATTCGAACCAATATATTCTTTTATATCAGGTTCATTCATATACCTGCTATCATCAACCTTGGTAGTACTATTTACACCAAAACCATAATAGTCATCATTATTCCAATAAATCAGATTATGCTTTGATTCATAACCAGTCATGGCATAGTTAGCTATCTCATACCTCTTAATACCAAAACTTAATAATTTTTCATTAATCATCTTTCTCATATCAAGAAGAAGTTCTTCTTCAGGTAGATTTAGTATCCCCTCATTCATATCATCATAGAACTTAGTTCCCTCTTCAACTATCAAACCATAGGTAGATATGTGCTGAAGCTTCATTTCCATGGCTAAATCCAAATCATTTTCCAGTCTCTTAAGACTATCATCAGGCAAGCCATACATCAGGTCTATCGATATATTCTTAAAACCGGCTTTTTGAGCAATATCCACAGTTTTATAGATATCCGCTCTATTATGGATTCTACC
>JBGSJN010000034.1:0-19850 GCA_041741995.1 Bacillota bacterium | reverse complement strand
TTTCACTTGGAATCAACTCCTTTGGTTTTTGCCATCATTATATCATATCCACTAAAACGAAAGTAATATATTTATCATTGTCAGTATATATTACTTTTAAGCCGACCTTATCCCCAATATACTTCATAGTTTTTGGTGTATAAAAGGATATATGACTTCTATCTCTTATATAAGGCCATTTCAAAAAATGAGCTTCATCATTATTATGAAACTGGGTCATAATTGCTAAGATCCCCCTAGGCCTAAGCAACTTTGAAAAAAGATTAAAATATAAAAGAGGATCACTTAAGTGTTCTACCACTTCTGTAGAAGTAATCAGATCATAATGTTTACCAATAAAGACTTCTTCTGGTGAAAAGTAATAATCATAGATATCCATCTTATAATTAAATTTCTGTTCTAATATTTGGGCTAGTACAGGAGCCGGGCCACTTCCAAAATCTAATGCCTTTTTCCCTTCCCCAACAAAAGGCATAACCGACTCATTAAGAAACCTGTTGAAATAATCAACATATTCTTGATCTTCAATAGAGTTTTTATGGCTGCTGTATCTAATTTTTTCTTCATTTTCATCTAATAAGTTTGACTTATCCTTAGATATAAAATCACAGTTACAGCAATAAAAGTAATCTCCAAATATAGGATGACTTAAAACAGTTGTATTAGCATTACACACCTTGCATTTACCTCTAATTTCACTCATTACATTCCCTTTGCTTATTTAAAAAGCCTCCGTTATGAAGGCTTATAAATATATAGTTTTATTTTGTTTTTTTGTTTTTTTGTTTTATTTTCTTCTATCACTGACATCAAAACAGTTCTAGATGGTACCTTGATTTTAGCAGTTATCAACAAGAAGAGCAACTTCTATTGAGCTTGAGATTCAATACTGACTGTATTTTCTTTAGTTGTAATGATAGGTATTTGATTAAAGCCTCGCTTACATTCTATATAATAGAATCTTAGTGCAGCTAATATAATCAACCCAAAAACAATAAAGAAAACCTTCTTTTGCATAACATCCTACCTTCCATAGATTTTAACAAACTCTTCAACAACTATGTTCTAAATATCCCTAACAGTTGTATAAAATACATTTCTCATGCTATCATTAATGTACTATTTATACAATACATTTATAGAAATTTTTTATAATGATTTTATATCATATGCAAAAAACATCTCGCTATAGCGAGATGTTTAATAGACTATTTTAAATTAAATACTGTTAAAATATTCCTATTTGCATTTAATATTACCATCTTGGTCACAAGTGCAAATTCTATGTTCCCTATTTTCCTTAGCCTTATATAAAGCCTTGTCTACTCTCTTAAACCAGCTATCAGCAGATTCCCCTAAGCTATACTCGGTAACTCCAATGCTGACAGACAAATTACCTGTACCTGTATATTCTATAGACTCAATTGCTTGCCTGATCTTCTCTGCTGTAATTTGAGCTCCATCAATATTTGTATTAGGCATTAAGATAGCAAATTCATCACCACCCCATCTAGCAAAAACATCACGCTTCCTTAATTCACCCTTTATAGTTGTTGCAACTTCTTTTAGAACACTATCTCCGAAAGCATGACCATGAGTATCATTAATATTCTTAAAGTTATCTATATCAAAATAAATTAATGAAACCCCAATCTTAAAGTTATTAGCGAACTTCATTTCTTCACTTATACTTATATCCAGATAATCTCTGTTGAAGATACCGGTAAGTTTGTCTCTTATTGCCGAAGATTTTAAAATAAAGTTTTTATGAAGAATCTCTTCGTGACCTTTAAAAAATAAATATGCCTGATAAGTTGTAAACGCTACTAATATAAGACCACTGATAATAATTATAATAAAATATGGCAGATGATTAACTAAAGTGTTTTCAACAGGTTTGACACAATATGTTAAATCTTCCCCTAGCAGATTTCTCTCAAATTTAAAGTTAACATTATCAATATTACATTCTTTTCCATAAACTAAAGATTCATTTGTATTATTCTTATATATAGTAACTTCCAGATTATTCTCTTTGGCATATTTATCAAAAAGTTCAACTATTCTTTCTTCTTTAAGTATTATACTAGCAATTCCCCAATAAGAGCCGTTTTTTAATATTGGTGATCTTATAATATAACCTCTGCCACCTTGTATTAGATCTACTGGTCCACTAAAACCTTTTTCTAGATTTTCTTTAACATAGGTAATATCATCAGCTTGCTCAGGAATTGTCATCATATCAATACCTATTGTATCTTCATTACCTTCAAGAGGATAGTTCCACTTAATGGTTGTATCCTGGACTATAGACACATTATTGATATACTCCCCGTTTTCTTCCAAAAGATTATCTAGATATGCATACACTTCATCATCACTATATTCCTCAAATGTATCTATATAGGCAGCAAATCCAGATAACAACATAGCATTATTATTAATAAAATCTTTAAAATTATTCTCAAATGCAATAAATCTATTGGTAATTTCTTGTTTATTATCTTTTTTTATTGATTCACCATAACTCAACAACGCAAGAAACAGTATTGCCAGCAAGATAATGCTGACAATAACAGTACTTATAATATGGAAGTTTTTCCTCTTATGTGATGGTGGATATTCCATTTTTGTTTCCCTTTACTAGCCATAGAAACTAAATAATCTCATTCTTAATTTAATCCTAACATAACCCTTTTTTATTTTCCATAGTATGTAATGCACAAATTATTGACATCTTTATATTAATGATGAATTTAATTGGTTAATTTTATAATTCCATATTCCATATTCCAGATATTTATGTTATATTTATTTTGTTAGAACTTTCAATAAAACAGAAAAGGCCCCTGTTAAATAAACTGAAGTTCTAATAAGAATCAAGTCAATAAAATTAAAATTAAAAGAAAAAGGAAATATGTTAGAAATAATATAGTCGAATACTAAGAAGCCTTGTTTAGTGTAAATTCTAAACATGGCTTCTTTTTTATATAAGGAGTGATAGTAATGAAAATTGAAAGTGTAGGAGAGTTTATTAAAAATAGGAAGATGCTTTTTTTTCTTTTTGGAACATTTTTATTCATGATGAATATTTCAATTTCCTATTCTGTAGTACCTGTTTATTTAATTAGCCAGAATTTCACAATTGCCCAGATTGGCATATCGACAACAATATACAGTCTATCAGCAATATTCTTAAGAATCTTTCTTGGCCCATTAGCAGATAGTAAAGGTAGAAAATTCGCCTTGTTGATTAGTTCCTTTTCATTTGTTATTTCTTGGATGTTTATCTGGTTTGCCCCTAACTTTCAGGTGCACCTAATAGCCAGATTTGTTCAAGCAATTGGTCTTGCTATGTATATGTCCTCTGCAAGTTCTGTAGTTAGTGATGTTGTTCATAACAAGGTACTTGGAAGCTGTATGGGAATCTATCGCGGCTTCATTTCCATGGGGGTAATCCTTGGTCCAGTCTATGCACTTGCCTTATCTGGAATAGGTTTTAATGTAATGTTCATAGGTACAATAGCAACTTCATTGATATCTTTCATTCTTATAACCTTCATATCAGAAACTAAAGTTGACTTTACTAATTCAGAGAATAAAAAAAAGAATACCATGGTCAAGGACTATCTTGTTTTATTAAAAAATCCTAGATTACTCAGATACTATCTGGCTATTATGACTGCTACCTCAGGTTATGGAATAATCAATACTAATTCAGCAGTATTCCTAGGAGGACTAAAAGGTGTCTTAAACCCAAGTACTTTCTTATTTCTATTTGGATGTGTTGGTATGGTAGCCTCTTTAGCAAGTGGTAGACGCACTGATAAGCATGGTATTAAAAGTGTTATCATCCCAGGAGCTTTCCTTGCTCTAGCCGGTTTTTTCAGTATGGCTTTTGTTGAGTCATTTGGTAATATAGCCCTATTTATGGTTATTATTGCCATGGGCTTTGGTACTAATAGTTTGGTAATAAGTTCAATTACAGGAATTGGCAGGGAAACCAGTAACGATTTGAAGGCAACTTCTTATTCAATCATGGAGTCGGCCTATGATGGAGGCTTCGCTGTAGGTAATCTGATATTTGGTTTAATGGTAACAGCTTTTGGCTACAGTTATGGTTTCTTAATCGTAGGTTTTATCCTGACACTAGCCTATCTTGGAATTTTCACAGGAGAATACGTTCGCAAAAGAAATTTAGTTGGTAATTAATATACTCAACAAAAAAGGACCTATTGGTGACTAAACAATAGGTCCTTAATTTTATCTAATCCCAAATATATAGAAAACCTACAAACCATAATACCATAAAAATATTATCAATTCCCCCGCCATTTTTTCTTATACCATCTTCCATAACTTGCATTTTCCTAACTATTTCCTGACAGTCAAGACTACTGGCAACCGCTGCAATATCAAGTTCTAAGAAATCAATCACTTCACCTTTGCCATCTACAGCAACGATACCACCAAGGTGCTTATCTATTTCCTTTATAGCCTCTAAGACACAGGACTTATCCTTCCCTGCAGCTATTATTTTGCTGGAATTATGACTAAAACTTACAGCCATGGCTCCTTCATTAATCTTAAATCCCTTCAGTAGTATCCTGATGATTTTTTTATCTCTTGCTCTATCTAAAATATATCCATAGATTACATCTTCATCTTCAACTGATGAAAGTTTAATGGTACTGAATTCCTTTTTAACTATGTCATATACTGTTACCTCATCATCACTAATCGGATATTCCAAATCTCCTTCGGTAAGTACTTGGAGAGTGCTATCAAGCTTCCACTTCAATTCACTATAGTCTATAACAGGTTCATTAACTAAGTTACCTGTTTGTGCTACTAAATTGCCTTCCTTAAAAACATATTCAGGCTTAATATTTGATAAAGAAGAAAGAAGTACAATATCAGCATACCTACCTGGTGTCAGTGAACCAATCTCACTTTCCAACCCAATGAGTCTGGCATTATTTATTGTTCCCATCTTAATGGCCTTAATTGGTGACATGCCCATGTTTATAGCTTCTTGGATTGCAAAATTCAAATGTCCATTGTTTTTTATATCATGAATATGTAAATCATCTATAGAAAAATTTATATTATCTGTTGGTATCTTATTGTTTATCACACCTGGGATTATCTCCCTGGCCATTCCATCAAGAGTTCTAACTAGAGCATTCATGCCTCTTCCTAATATTGTAAGAAGGTCATTATAGTTGAAGATTTCATGGTCATGAGAATACCCGACTATAGGAAAAACATCAATCTCATTTTCTGTTATCATATGGCTGCCCTCTGGTCTTCCATCGTAGTTGTTTTTAGGAAAATCCCAGATTCGATGAAGAACATGTCCACTTATGAACTTTTGTTGTTTTCTTGCATATTCTATAAGATCAAGATATTCCTGTCTTTTACCTAATATATTATGAGGTAGCATTTCTCCTAGTCCAAAATTATATTCCCAGTCTAGAAATTCCCTAGTTTTGTTTACCGGTATCATTTTACCTGGTGCCATTGGTAGAAGTCTAAAAGGTAGTTTACCCATTTCTTTTAAGTATGCTTTCCCAGCTTCAACTGGGTCTTTGCCTAGTATATGAGCATAGTGGGCTATATCTAAAACCTCTCCACAAAGGGTAGTAGTTCCCCATGGCACTATTCCCTCAGCTAAAGCCGCAGGTGTTGCCAGACAAGAATCCACATGAAAGTGAGGATCTATTAATCCAGGTATGGCATACATTCCTTTACCATCAAATTGTTCAGCTGCATCATCACTGACATGACTAGTGCTGTGAGATACTATCCTACCATTTTTTATTAATAGACTACCTTCGATTATTCTTTCTGTATAGACATCAAGTATCTTTAGGTTATTTATTGATAAATCGGCTTTTTGTTTGCCGGTGGCTACGTCTATTAGTTCTTTGGTGTTCTTTTCTAGAATATCATTATTCATTTTTATTACTCCTAAATTTCGTTGTTCATTTTTCATTGCATAGTACCATAATATTATTTGTTTGTATATACTAGAAGTCAATATATCTTGAATCCTAATTTTAAGGGTTATATAATGCAATGATAAACTTAGGAGGTAGACACATGATACGTTATGAACACTGTACTATTCTTACTATGGATAAAAAAGATACTATAATTAAAGATGGTTCAATGGTAGTTGATAATGGTAAGATTATCTCACTTGGGACTGAAGGTGAGTTTCTTAAATCCTATCCCGATTCTGATAGGGTAGATCTTGGTGGTAGATTAGTCATACCAGGTCTAATTAATAACCATTTCCATCTGGCTCAGAGTATGTTTAGAGGTTTTTCTGATGATATGACTATTGATCCTTGGTTGTTTAAGCGTATTTGGCCCTTACAGTCTGCACATGATGAGAAGACTTTTCTAGCAGGTGCACGACTTGCAATGTTAGAGATGAGTAAATCTGGAACTACAACTTTTGTGGAATCTATGGTTGTTAATTATGGTCTAGAGGCCTTGTTTGATGAAGTTTCAAGTAGTGGTATGCGTGCTAGGTTAGCTAAGGTGGTTATGGAGCCTAGAAAGGGCAGTTTACTGCCTCCTGCACTTACTCAAGAGTTGGGCTCTAGTATTAAGGAAGCTATAAATTGTCGTCTTAGGGTTACTAATCCAGATATGGTGGATATTTGGCTTGGTCCTAGATGGACTGGGCTGTATAACTCTCATCTAATTGAAGTGGTTAATGGAGTTATGGATGATGATGGTTTTAATTCTACTATTCACTTTGCTGAAGAGTCAGCTGATGTTGATGCTATGATTAATGATGGTTTTTCATCACCTGGGGATTTTTTGAAGCGTACTGGAATGTTGGATAGAAATTATCTTTTAGTTCACTGCCCTCGTCTTGGAGTAGGAGATCTGGATATATTAAAAGATGGGAAGGCTACTGTTGCTCATTGTCCTGTATCGGCTATGAAAATGGCGATGGGTTATCTTGATGTTCCTGGTTTGTTGGAGAAGGGTGTTGCTGTTGGTATTGGTACTGATGCTCCAGCTTGTAATAATTCTAATGATCTTCTAGGGGAGATTAAAACTGCCGCCTTGCTTCATAAGCATCAATCAGGTCATCCTGATGTTTTGTCTTCTGGTCTTGCTCTTGGAATGGGTACTAGAATTGGTGCTCGTTCTATATTTGCAGAGGATATTATAGGCTCCTTGGAAGTGGGAAAGAGAGCGGATTTTATAACATTGAATTTGGAATTTGCTGCTCCTCTTCCTTTGTTTAATCTTTCCTCTGCTGTTGTTTATTCTCTATGTGGTCGGGATGTCAGAGATGTTTTTGTAGATGGTAAACAATTGGTCAAGGAAGGCTTAAGTCTTATCTTTGATGAAGAGAAAGTAAGAAGTGATGCTAGTGAGGCAATGATGACTCTTCTTAAAAGAACTAATCTATAGGTATAGTAAATAAAAACACCAGGCGCATTACCATTTGATAGTGCGCCTGGATTTTTTTGTTATTTTGTAACAGAATCTAATATCCATTTTTGGTTTGGACTATATTGTGAAGACCATTGTATTACATTTACTCCAGGAGTTGTTCCACCATTGAATACATCAAGTATAAAGTAGTTATAGTTTTCTTCAGATAGTTTTGACATCAAGGATATACTTCCATCTGTATTTTCGATGATTCTCCATTGTTGGTTGCTTCCTCCGTGGTATGGCCATTGGATAACTCTATTTCCTTTGTCACATCCCCCATTATAGACATCAAGTGACATTCCAGAAAGCATTGAGGTTACTTTGTAATAACCATTACTTAATTTTTCAAACTTCCAGTTTTGATTTATGCCACCATTTGCTGTCCATTGAATGACGTTTGTTCCTTGATCCTTGCCACCGTTATATACGTCCATTAGCAAACCACTAATTGAAGATCTGATATTGTAGATTCCTGAGTGGTCTTTTGTGTTTGGAGGTAATTCCTGAACTACATTGTCAAGATACCATCTTTGATTATCTCCACCATGAGCTCCCCACTGTATTACATTAACACCAGCAGTTTTACCACCACCATACACATCCAAGGCATAATAGGTCTTGTTTTCATAACTTAGTCTGGAAATGAAAGTTATAGTTCCATCTGAGTTACCAATCAATTTCCATTGTTGATTTGTTCCACCATGATAATTCCATTGTATCACTCTTGTTCCTTGACTTGTTCCTCCTCCATATACATCTAAACTGAAGGTAGGATTTAAGACGGAAGTTATTATATAATATCCATTTGGGAGCTTTTCAAATTTCCACTTTTGATTTGAACCACCAGTAGCAGGCCACTGTATAACATTGGTTCCCATATCTCGTCCACCATTATACACGTCCATTAGCAGTTTACTGTTCTTGGAGCGTATTGTATATACACCACTTAAATCACCAAGAGGCTCTCCTTCAATTTCTCCAATATATGTTTGGAATTTTGCTACTCCATTTCCATAATAGTAGTCGAATCCTGTAGTACCTCTATCTTCTGTGTAACCTGTGATTAAGTCTGTTATTTGCTGAGCTGTATAGTCAGGAAATCTCTCCATATACAAAGCTGCTAATCCAGCTACGTTAGGTGACGAAAATGATGTTCCACTTGCTAGCAAATAATTGTTACTTGTTCCTAGTGTCTTTATCCCCACACCTGGTGCTACTACATCGATCTTAGGGCCTATACTTGAAAATGTTGCAAGATTTTTATTGGAGTCAACTGCTCCGACAGCTAAGAATCCATCACCTCTTGCCGGCATTGCCAAATTGTCAATTCCACTAGCATTACCGTCATTGCCAGCTGCTGCTACAATTAAAAGATTATTTGCTAATGCATTTTGTCCTACACTATTTAAAAAAGTTGTAAAATATGTCTTTTCTGAAGCAGTAAGGAGTGTATAATCTACTCCCATTGATAGATTGGCTACATCAATACCATTTGCTATGCACCATTCTATTGCTGATACTACTGTGCTTAATGAACCTCCCCCATTATTGTCCATTACTTTAACAGCATAAAGCTGTACATTAGGTGCTATTCCTATTATTCCAGCATTATTGTTTTTACTGGCTATTACTCCTGCTACAGCAGTTCCGTGTCCATGAACATCGGATGCGGTTCCTCCTGTTGTAATAAAGTCTTTTCTTCCAACAATTGTTAAGTCTGTATGGTTGGCAATACCTGTATCTAATACAGCTACTTTAACACCAAGTCCTGAATAACCAGTATTCCAGGCTGCTGGTGCTTGCATCATTGTTGTGCTCCATGTTACCTCATCAGCTAGAACTTTTGTTTTTAGATCAGGGATAATTACTTTTACACCCTCGTCTTTTCTTAGTTCTTTTGCTTCGTCATTTGTCATGGTTGCTTTAACTACGTTGATATTTTCGTGAGTTTCTTTAATATCCTTTTTAATGCCCGATTCTGCCGTTACCTCGACTCTTGAAGTGGTATTGTCGAACATTATCAGATAGTCATTTTCTTCTACCGTTGCATAAATATTGCTACCTAATAAAATTGGCAGAAAAAACACTAACGAAAAAATTAGCATTTTTATATATTTTTTCCCATTAATCATTTTTCTTCCCCCCTATGTTCAGATTATGATTATAAACTAAGTTCTATATTAAACCTTAAATTGTTTTTGTCTTTTAGTAAACTAATACTAATTCCAATTTGTACCCACATTCTAACACATAATTTTTTAGCTTACAACAGTTTTTTTATTATTTTTTATTAAAAAATGAAGAAATTAATGTAAATATGACCTTATCTTAATCTTTAAGGATTATTTTTATTTAGTTATGAAAGTATTAAGCAATAAATATTATTGCACATAAAAAAACCTGGATGGTTTTTCCATCCAGGTTTGATGACTAATATCCTAATAATTTAACTCATCAATTAAACCAAAACATAAAATATCTTGAGCCTGAGCTAACATCAATTAGTTTTTAATAAGACATTGCTCTAAAACTTTGTCCACTCCATCTTATCATGAAAAGACTTCTATCAATCCTAGCATTCTTAACGCCTGACCAGGGATCATTATAGAAAATATAATTACTATCATAACCAGTTACTGTAATAGCATGAACACTAAAACCATAAAAAGAACTCACCCAAACCACAACCGGCTTGTTCCTGGATACATAATACTCTAATGTCCTCATATCAGAACCAGTCAAATCAACAGCACTGCCAAGATACTTCCTATACAAATTCATTAAAGCAGGTGGATTAACAGTCCAACCAGAAGTTAAAAACGGACTGCCAACAAAACCTAAATTAGGATTTGACGGATGCTTTGGCATCTCATAGGCTAATGTAACCTTATTAACATTTGCTCCAGCATAATTAAACAACATAGTAGTAGCTGTAATCTCACAACCTGTTGGGAGCTCTGGTCTTTGGGCAATTATTGGAACATCCAAAATCTTAAGAGCTGGAACAGGCTCGTTGAATGATTCATCTAATAACCATCTCTGATTGTCATGATAATGTGTTGTCCACTGTATAACATTAAAACCGGCTTTTGTCCCTCCATTAAAGACATCTAGAACATAATAGGTATAATTCTCCTCAGCCATTCTAGATCTTAATGAAATACTACCATCAGAATGTTCAATAACTCGCCATTGTTGGTTTGTACCACCATGATATGGCCATTGTATTACCCTATTACCTAGTTCATTACCAGCATTATATACATCCAAAGACATACCAGATGAGATAGAAGTAATCTTATAGTATCCATTCTCTAGTTTTTCAAAACTCCATTGTTGATTTGTACCACCATGGGCATACCATTGTATAATATTATTACCTTGATTCAAACCTCCATTAAAGACATCCATCACCATTCCACTATTCTTTGACAACATATTATAGATGCCAGTGAAGTCCCTACCAGGATTTTGATCATAATTATCCAAATACCACTTCTGACTATCTCCCCCATCAAGAGGCCACTGAATAATATTATTCCCAGGAGTTGAATTTGCATTAGCTACATCAAGAACAAAATCGTTTCCATTTTCTACACTCAATCTAGATTTGATCGTAATTGTTCCATCAGAATTTTCGATTAATTGCCACTGTTGATTAGTCCCACCATGATATGGCCATTGAATCAAATAATTACCCTGGGTTTCACCGGCATTATAGAGATCCAGAGACAAACCGGAAAGCAAAGAAGTAATCCTATAAAATCCGTTTTCTAACTTTTCAAAATCCCATTTTTGATTCATACTTTCAGTACCTGACCATTGAATAATATTATTACCCTTTTCAATACTTCTATTAAAGACATCCATCAGCAATCCACTATTTTTATTACGGATTGTGTAAATTCCAGATAAATCACTAGCTACTAATTCTGTCGATATTAAGCTACCTTGATCAAACTTAACTATAAGACCATTAGAGTCTCCATCACTATTTAAGAACTCAATATTACCCACTGCCACATAACCATCATCACTTGACTGTACAACTGAAAGGAATTCATTCTTTAGATTCCCCCCAAATGTTTGCTCCCATTCCCTATTGCCGTTGATATCATACTTAACTAGCAGACTATCTTTAACACCACTATCATTTGATTCTTTACTACCTGCAACTACATATCCATAATCACTAGTTAAGGATATAGCCTTGAAATTCTCTAGTGTTGAAATATCTGCTTCTTTTTCCCATTCTAAATTGCCACTGTTATCTAGTTTAATCAGGAGTTTTTCACCAACAACTATATATCCACCATCTTTTATTTGTTTAATATCATTATAGCCAGAATCTATATCAGCAAATTCTTTATCCCACTCCTTGCTACCATTCTTATCCAATTTAACTAGAAGACCTTCTGTACCGCCTCCAGCAATAATAAATCCACCATCTACTGTTTGAATAACAGTATTGAACTTATAATTGGTTTCATTGTCAAAAACCTGATCCCATTATTTAATTCCATTAAGATCAAATTTAACTAGAAGACCATCAGTACCACCTGCAACAATAAAGCCACCATCAGTTGTTTGTTGGACTGATTTAAAAATACCAGCATTTATTCCATCATATACTTGATCAAAGATCTTAGTTCCGTTAGCATCAAATTTCACAATCAACCCATTAATATCTCCACCAACTGCAATATATCCCCCGTCTTCTGTTGGGCATACTGATGTGAATGAATTATCACCCTCACCACCAAAAATCTGGGTCCATAATTTATTGCCTGAAGCATCAAGCTTTATTATTAAAGCATCTGTTTTTCCAGTAATTAGTTCAACTTGACTACCTACAACAATATAGCCTCCATCTTTTGTTAGTTGTATATCATTTAAATAGGTTGGCCTTTCTTCGCCAATTTCTTGACTCCAAACTGGTAGGGTCTGGGGGAGTATTTTTGCTTCAAGATTACTCTTTGTGAAAAAAAGTATTCCTAACATCAGCAAGGTTGTAGTTATTATGTATATTACATTTCTTTGTTTCATTTTTACCTCATTTTGTTTATAATAATTTAAATACAAATGTTTTTTATTATTATATCAGTCATCCTGTAAATAGTGCAATTTATTTTTTGTCTATGTTTATTCATATAGTATGCTATTATTAGTTTATATTCAAATAATGAAAGCGCGAGGATTAAAATGTTATCAATAGATTTAGGTATAAGACTAGAAAAAGAAGGTCGCTATAAGGAAGCAATTGTCGAATATGACAAGGCAGCTATAGAAGACCCAAAGAATAAAAAGCCATATATACTAAAAGGTAATCTTCTAGATGAGGTCGGTGATTATGCAAATGCTCTGGAAGCATATAATAGAGCTATTCAACTAGATAATCAAGACCCAGAAGTTTTTAATTCAAGAGGTGATGTGCTAGCTACTCTAGAACGATATGATGAAGCGATTAAAGATTTTTCAAAAGCCATTGCTATTAATAAAGAAGATGTTAATGCCTACTATAATAGAGGCTTGATTTTTGCCAAAATTGACCAAAATGATGAAGCGCTTAAGGATTTTTCATCAGCAATCAGGTTAGATCCTACTCATGGTAGTGCTTACAATAATAGGGGGCTGCTTTTTCATAAGTTAGGTGATTATCATTCAGCTATAGCAGATTTTTCAGAGGCTATAAAAGTACGTCAAGGTTTTGCTTGTTCTTTCACTCATCGTGGAAGAGTATATGAAGCCTTAGGTAATACTGACATGGCTCTCACCGACTATACTTTAGCTTTGGAAATTAATCCCACTGATGCTACGGCTCTTTTTTTCAGAGGATCATTATATCTTGCCACTAATGAAAGGGATAAGGGTTTTAATGATTTCGAGCTTCTTATTAATACAGCTCCAAAAGACAATCATTACAGAACCTTAGCCCTAAACTACAAAAAGACTTAAAATTAGATGAATCAGGATAAATAAAAGTAGAGATTCTAAGAATCTCTACTTTTATTTCATACATATTCTAACTATATTTATTTTCTGTTCTTTTATTCTGGTTTTGCAGTTTCTACGGTTTCAACTTCTGTAGTTGTTTCTTCAACTTTCATCAATTTCAGATGATTGACAACTCCATAAGCTAAATCTTTTTCATCTGTTACAAGACTTTCATCCAATTTAAAATCATCATAAGTTACTTGTCCACCCATTTCTAAGTTGCTTACATCAACATCAATTGATTCAGGCATTTTATTCATATCTCCAGTTACTGTTACTTCATGTTTGGAAATATGTAGTTCTAAATCTTTTTCCTTTAATGCTTCTTCTCCGATAAATCTTATTGGAATTTGAATTTTCATTTTTTGGTCTTTGGCTATTACTTGGATATCTAAGTGTATAAGTTTATTTGATAGTGCATCACTTTGTGTTGCTTTTACAAAACCAAATTTCTCTGTTCCATTGTAGTCTACCCAAATTTTTGCATTAGAACCGTGTTTAGCAAGTAGATTTTTGATGACGGCTGCTTCAAACTTAACTGATGCAGGTGCGTCCATACCTTCTCCGTATAGTACACCTGGTACGAATCCTTGTTCTTTGAATTTCCCTGTTTTCTTAGATCGTTCAAGTGCTTTTATTATAATTTTTTCCATGTTTATCTCCTCTGGCTTATAGCCTCTGTCCCTCTGCTACTTATATAACAAGTATACGCCTTATCCTGGGAAATAACAACTTTAGCCAAATGTGTATAAAAAACACCCCCGTAATTGAGGGTGTTTTTTTTGTTCATTATCAACTATTTAACTGATTCTAGTATCCATTTTTGATTGTTACCATAGTGTGCTGTCCATTGGATTACATTTACTCCTTGGTCAATTCCACCACCGAAAACATCTAATAGGTATCCTGTTCCACTCTCTTCTGCTAGTCTTGACATAAGTGAGTAGGTGTCGTCATTATTTTTTATTATTTTCCATTGTTGGTTGGTTCCACCATGGTATGGCCATTGTATTACTCTATTACCTAGATTTGTACCACCATTGTAAACATCGATGGACAATCCTGATAGCATAGATGTTACTTTATAATATCCGTTATTTAGAGCTTCAAATTTCCACTGTTGGTTGCTTCTTCCATGTAGCGGCCATTGTATGACGTTTACTCCTTGGTCTGTGCCTCCATTGTATACGTCCATTACAAGATTGCTATTCTTGGATTTTATATTGTAGACTCCGCTAATGTCTTCTTCCCATTTGGCATATAGTGTTAGATTGGTTGCTGGCATCCTGTTTTTGGTAAAGTTCCATTTTTGTGTTAGTTCTGCATCTTTATACCAGCCTCCGAATACTGAGTTATCTTTGGTTGGGGTTGTTGGTTCTGTGATTAGAACTCCTGGTAGATGATTACTATCTTCAATTGTACTTCCACCATTAGTCTCATAGTTCAAGGTGTGTTCTTCTACTGGTTGTAAGTACCATTTTTGGTTATCTTTTGTATTATATGACCATTGGATGATATTAACTCCAGGTGTAACTCCTCCATTGTATACGTCTAAGACATACCTTTTATAACTTTCAAGACTTAATCTGGATTTAAACCCAAATGTTCCGTCACTATTTTCAATTAATTGCCATTGCTGATTAGCTCCTCCATGATATGGCCATTGTATTACATAGTTCCCTTCTGAAAGACCTGCATTATATACATCTAGTGACATTCCGGATAGGACTGAAGTTATCTTATAGAAGCCATTGTCTAGTAGCTCAAATTTCCATTGTTGGTTCTGGCCACCGGTTTCTGGCCATTGAATCACATTTACTCCCTGGTCTTTTCCCCCGTTGTAAACATCCATTAAGAGGTTGCTATTCTTGGATATTATATTATATATTCCACTATAATCGACTACCTTTGTTATTGTATTTAAGCCACTATTCACTATGTATAAATTATGTTGACTATCAAATTCAAGATCACTAGGAATAGACATATCACCATAAACACCTCCATGATAAATAGTATTTACATCTTCTTCCGAAATCTTGGTAACATGTCCTGAATTAGATAATAAATAAATATTACCTTCAAAATCTAATTCCAAGTCATCAATCCAATCAAAATATTCAATTTCATAAATTGCGCCTTCAGGTTCAATTATGTTAAAGCCATGATAATAACTTAACCAAATATTTCCTTCTTGGTCAAACTTAATATCTGTTGGGTATAAAAATTCACCATACTCCTCTCCACTACTTACTATAGTTATTATTCCTTCTGGAGATATTTTTTTTATAGTGTTATTCGAACTATTCAGAATGTATAAATTATCTTCTGCATCAAATTCAATTTCTCTAAGGTAATCTAATGCTCCATATTCACCGTTATGAACTATTGTTGATAGAATCCCTTCTGTTGTAATTTTATTAATGGTTTTCCCTTCAAAGTTCGCTATATACATATTGCCTGTATTATCAAACTCAATATCTGAGACACTATTTAGCACACCATATATTCCACCACTTAATATACTGGTCACAATTCCTTCAGGTGTGATTTTATTTATATAATTATCACTTGCAATAAATGTATTACCCGATTCATCAAATTCAATATCTCTAGGATTTCGCAGATTTCCAAATTTCTCTTCAGATTGAATTATTGCACCATCAGCTTTTCCCCCACCCATAGACAACACTATACCTAACATCAACAAAACTGACATCATTAACGATAAAACCTTAACAGACCAATTGCTCCTTCTTTTCATCCTCTAACTCCCTTCAAGACAATATTATTCCAAATATTAACTATTAAATAATATTATATCAGTCATCATCCATACTTTACAACAACAAATTCAAATAAATTATTTATGACTTATTTATGACATATTTATTAGTTAAATAGTGCTTGCTAAAGGATGTTTTCAAACCTTCACCATGATATAATTTAATTAAAAAAACAGCATATTGGGAATACAGAGCCCTAAGGAAAGGAACAACCATGAACCGATTCATAAAGGCAAGAAACAAATGCGTAAAAGAATATATTCCGGAAGTGGACCAAAAATTCAATGAATACTACCTGCTCCACTATGATAATACGGACATTTATGGCCAAAATGACCAAATACAACAACTTAACAAAATCAGAAAACAACACGCTTCAACAACCCAAGAAGACCTATTCGCCTGGCTTGAACAGCTAGGATCAAATCCCTATTTGAACCGAGAAATCATAGACCTACTTATCAAAAATAAAAAACAACATCAACTAGAATCCCTAGATAAGAAGATATTAGAAAAACTACTCCAAAAGAATCAGGATCACATAATCCTTTTTCACCTATTGGACTATCTAATCGAAACTAAAACCAAACTCTTAAATAACCAACAAATCCAAAAACTAATACAAATACATCGCTACAATTACAATGTTTTAAAACAATTAGTTGAATATATTAATTGCTTCAAGCTTAAACAGCTAGAAAAGCTCCTAGAAGGGCTACTAAACGAGCCCTACTATGAGAACTTGAAACTTCTTATAATAGATACTCTAATAAACTTACAAGAATCAAGAGTTAATTATGAAGCCCTCATCAAGGGATTAAGAATCCTAGTGTCAAATGAACAAAACCCACAAGTATTTACAAACTATTTTGACTACAGACTTTCAAATATAACATTACCGAAAAGGGCAGATTCTCTAACTATAGTTCAAACAATGTTCTATGGTGATCCTTACACCACCGGTTTAGGAAACAGTGGGGGGTTAGGAATACTTTTAAAAAGCATAGGAAATCAATTAGCAAAAAATAAAGAAATAGACCAGATTATAACTCTAACTGTTAGTAAAAAATGGGACTTTGGTTGGAAACTAATTGAAGAAGCAGCTCCAAATCATTTTGTTTATAGAATGCCCTTAAATCTCGACCCTGATAATCCAGCTGATTTTGCCACCAAACAGTTAGTAATCAAAAGAACAATACTTAAATCTATGATTTTCCTTGGTATAAGTCCTGATATATTCCATATCCGTTATCTAGATAATGCATCTCTAGCAGTTGCTGAAACCGCCAGGGAACTTAAGTCCACTTTAATATTTACCATCACACCAGACCCTCATCGTAATCTAGTGGAAAAAACAGGAGCGTTAAAATCATTTACAACTACTGAAGCTTTAACTGTTGCAAACAAAATCTATGTTGGTGATAAAATACTTTGCCTTGCCCATGGAGTCCTTGGCATTGGAGGTGCAAAAATTCGCAACGAGCTTAAGCAATATTTCCCACAACTACGCTTTGGTCAAAAAAACTTTTTATTTCGGATGATTGGAGAAGGCATTGATACAGAATCAACCTATAACTCTGTTGATTTAAAAGAAAGCCTCTGCTGTCCGGATTGTTTACACCATATTAAAGAAGAGAACTTACTAAGACCTGCAATTTTAAATGTAGGTAGACTCAGCCAACTTAAAGGACAAGATCAACTACTAATAGCTTGGGGTAATTCCAGACTTAATCAAAACTACAACTTAATTTTAATTGGTGGAGATAGTAAAAACCCCTCAAATGAAGAGCTGGAAATGTTAGATTTCTTCAATACCTATATGGAAGATCATCCAAGTTTAAAAGGATGTTTTGCTCGCTTGGATGCTCAAAGTAATGAAAAAATCCGTTGTCTTGAAAAAGAATTACAAAAAAATAAAGGAAGTTTACCAAATATTTTTGTTTCTTCAAGTAAAAAAGAAGAGTTCGGCCTTTCAATCTTGGAGGCTTTATATGAAGGATGGCTGGTTTTTGCACCAATCAAAGGTGGAGTCAGAACTTATTTAAAAAATGGAATTAACGGATTCTTAATAAATACTATTAATGCCAAAACTATGATACAAGATATTGAAAAGATTTTATATGAAAGCGGACTAACCATGGATGACTATGCAAATATTTGTATGAAAGGACATTCTACTGTAGTTAATCGCTATTCTATAGAAAAAATAGCCTTGAGTATTCTTGATTTTTATAAAAAAGTAAAGGAAACTAATAACCTATGATGAAACATATCGTAATACTAAGCCCTCCTTTCTATTCTCATTTTATGCCTCTATTAGAATTTTCTATTGGCTTAAAAAACCAAGGCCTTAAAGTTACCATGGGCTGTAGTCAGGAGTTTAGACTTATAATTGAAAAAAATGGCTTGCTGTTTAGGGAGATTAATATTAATCGTAACCGGAATACCGGAATAGCTGAAGCTACCGAACAAGATTCGCTTGAACAAAAACGTCTCGAGGAGTTTTTCAGTGCAACAAGAAAGGGCCCAGTCGCTACGTTAATCACTCAGCTTAATCATCGTAGGGCAGATACTTTTGCAGATCCTGAAGAATTGCTAGAAACTATTCGTATTACAAATGAAATACTAAAACCAGATTGTTGGCTTGTGGATCTTTTATCTTACAGTGCTACTTTAAGTTTGCATTGTTTGGGTCTTCCCTATATTACCTTTTGCCCTCCACATCCAGCTAGCATTCCACAAAAAGCATTACCATATAATATTCCCCAACAATGGCCTCTAGGACTTGAACCAGAACCAGACCAATTAGAGTCCTTAAAAGAAGTCTCTCAAATAACTAGAGAAGCTTTTACAACTTCATTTAATAACTTTATTAGAAAACACGCCCCTATATCATCATTAGTAGAAGATGCTTTTAGCTTAGTTTCTGAAAGGGCTGTAATGTATCTATATCCTGATTTTGAAGGAAAGGAAGATATAGTAGGTAATCCAAGAAGGATTTATTTGGGAAGTTGTTTTAAAGAAGAGGTACCTGAAAAGTACTGGTTTGATCTATTAAACAGCAACCGCAAGAAGATTTTGGTCAGCTTTGGTACATTTTTGTCTGAGCGTATTGATGTTATAAAACAGATTGTTGATGGGATACTGTCTTATGACTCCGAGGCAATGGTTATAGTAGCTGCTGGAAAGCATAGTTTGGAATTGACAGGTTATAGAGATGATCAGGTTATTATTCGTGATTTTGTACCACAAAAAGCAATTATCAGCCAGATGGATTTAGTGGTTCATCATGGTGGTTGTAATACTTTTACCGAGAGCTTATATTATGGTAAACCAATGGTAATTCTTCCTTTTTCTAGTGATCAGTTTAATATAGCCTATGATGCTGAGCGTCTTGGTTTAGGTATTGTTCTGAATCCTAATAGTCTTAATGAGGAGAAAATAAGGGGCGCTCTGGACTGAACTAGTAAAATAAAAGTAGAGATGAAAAAGAACCATTCATCTCTACTTTTTTGTTACAATAAAATTGATGAAAGGGAGTGATTCAATGGGAAGACCAAAAGGTGGCAAAAACAGAATCTGGACGAAGGATGAAAAACT
>JBGSJN010000033.1:0-16953 GCA_041741995.1 Bacillota bacterium | reverse complement strand
TATTGCCAGGATATTAAATATTCCAAAAAATATTGTTTACAGTCTTATTCCAAAATCAATAACTTCAGCAATGGCTATAGAGGCTAGCAAAATGATTAACGGCAGTGAAGCAATTGCTAGTTTAGGTGTTATGGTAACTGGTATTATGGGGGCAATCATTGGTAGATTTGTTTTAGATCGACTAAATATCATCAATCCAATTGCTAGAGGTTGTTCCTTAGGAATGAGTGCTCATGTTATGGGGACGACACAAGCTCTTGAAGAGGGTGAAATAACTGGGTCTTTTAGTGCTCTAAGTATACCAGTAACTGGGGTTTTGACAATTTTAAGTCTTCCCCTTTTTAAAATTTTAATTGATTTTCTATTAAAATAAAAAGTATCAGAATTTTATCCTGATACTTTTTTATTTGCTCTATATTTATATTTATTTACCTTTCAAAGCCTCTAATGCTTTATCTATTGCAATTTTAGAATAATAAAAACTGGTTGAACCTTGTAAATAAGCGATATAGGGTTCTCTTATAGGGGCATCTGCAGATAATTCCAAAGAACTACCTGAAATAAATGAACCAGAAGCCATAATTACTTGGCAATCGTACCCTGGCATATCCCAGGGATGGGGAATAGCCACACTGTCAACTGGAGAATATTCTTGTATCGTTTGTATGAATTTTATTAATTTATTCTTATCGTTGAAAGTTATACTTTGTATAATATCAGTTCTTGTATCATTTAACCCCGGTGATACGTCATAACCCAATTCATGAAAAACCAATCCTGTATAATAAGCTGTAAGAAGGCACTCTTCAACGATTTTAGGAGCTAGGAAAATTCCTTGGAACATTAATCTTAGGTCAATTGACCCTTCACAACCTATTTCTTTACCAATACCTGGCACAGTAAAGGAGTTACTGATTTTTTCTATCAAGTCTTTTCTTCCTGCAATATAGCCTCCGGATTCAGCTATTGTACCACCTGGATTTTTTATTAATGAACCAGCAATTATATCAGCACCTACTTCTATCGGCTCTCTCTTTTCAACAAATTCACCATAACAATTATCAACAAATAATATTGTATCAGGAGCATATTGAGTAATTAATTTAGATGCTTCCTCGATTTCTTGTATAGTTATAGATCTCCTTGTAGAATAACCCCTTGAACGTTGAATAATAGCCATCTTATATTTTCTGAAATCCCCGCTTTTAATTTTTTTTAGGTTTATTCCACCTAGCTCATTCAAAGAAATCTTATCATATTTTATGGCCATCTGATATACTAGACCGTTATTATCTAAAATGGCTTTCTCCAAGGTATCATATAAGTCACCAGTTAATGATACAATTTCATCACCATAATTTAACAGACCTCTAAAAGCTGTATAAATAGTATGTGTCCCTGAGGCAAACTTACTTGAAACCAAGGCATCCTCACTTTTAAATATTTTTGAGAAGAGCGAATTTAACTTACCTCGACCATAGTCATTATAGCCATAACCTGTAGATCCATTAAAAGCTTCAGTGGTTATATTACTGTCTTTAAATGCCATTAAAACTTTATTATGATTATAGATTGATGTTTCATAATAGTCTTCTCTAAAATTATTCAATTGTTCTTTTAACTTTTCAGATATACTATCCATAAATATTATTTGCTCCTGTTTATTGCACTAACAATTGCTTTAATTGAAGCAGATGTTATATTTGGAGAAATACCAACGCCAAAATATCTGGATTTACTTTCTAAATCTTCAATTTGCACGTAAGTAATAGCTTGAGATTTATCTCCTTCTTCCCTAGCATGCTCATCATAAGATGTAACTGTGAATTTACCTATATTGCTTAATTCTATTGCATTAATAAAAGCTGATACAGGTCCATTTCCTTTGCCTGATATATTAATATTTTCTCCATTTACTTTAACCAAACCTTCAAGAGTTACTACGGATTCTGAATCTTCCTCTGAAGTATCTTCGTTAACCTTATATTTAACTAATTCAAGTAAACCATTAACATTTATATAGTTATCTTCAAAAATCTTGAGAATATCATCCTTTTTAAGTTCAGTGCCTGTGTTATCTGTTTCTTTTTGAATTATTTTAGCAAACTCTGGATGCATGATTTTTGGCAATTTAAATCCATATTCAGTCTCAAGAACAAAAGCTATACCACCTTTACCTGATTGACTGTTAATTCTAATTACAGCCTCATATTTGCGTCCTACGTCACTTGGATCAATAGGTAGATATGGAACTTCCCAAATATCAACAGACTTCTCAGCTCTGTATTTTAGCCCCTTGTTGATGGCATCTTGGTGTGAACCACTAAAAGCTGTATGCACTAAGTCTCCAACATATGGATGTCTAGGATGAACTGGTAACTGAGTAACCTTTTCAAAAACTTCCTTAATCTCTTCAACATCATAAAAATTAAGTTCTGGATCAATACCTTGTGAATAAAGATTTAGAGCTACAGTTAAAATATCTGTATTCCCTGTTCTTTCACCATTACCAAATAATGTTCCTTCAACTCTGTCAGCACCGGCAAGTAAACCAAGCTCAGTAGCTGCTATTCCTGTACCTCTATCATTATGTGCATGTAAGCTTATTTCAATGAATTCTCTGTATTTAACATTATTACAAAACCATTCAATCTGATCTGCATAAATATTTGGTGTGGACATTTCTACCGTTGAAGGTAAATTTATTATTGCCTTGCGAGCATTACTAGGTTGCCATACATCTAGAACAGCATTGGATACTTCGACCGCATAGTCTACTTCCGTTCCTGTAAAGCTTTCTGGGGAATATTGAAGTATTACATTAAGTCCTTCTTGCTTAGCTTCTGATGCAAATTTCTTAACTAATGAAGTACCTTCTGTTGCAATTTTTTTAATTTCTTCCTTGTCTTTATTAAATACTACTCTTCTTTGTAATTCAGAAGTAGAGTTATAAATATGTACGATAGCATTTTTAACACCTTTTAAAGATTCGAAAGTTCTAGCTATTAAATGTTCTCTTGCTTGGGTTAAAACCTGTATTGTTACATCATCAGGGATTAAATTTTCCTCTACTAATTTTCTTAAGAAATTAAATTCTGTTTCTGATGCTGATGGAAAACCTACTTCTATTGTCTTGAAGCCAATTTTAATCAACATTTTGTATAGCAAAAGTTTTTCCTCGATACCCATAGGTATAGGTAGTGCCTGATTACCATCTCTTAGATCTACACTACACCATATAGGTGCTTTTGTAGTCACTTTATCAGGCCAAGTTCTTTCTTTAAAATCAAATTTTGGATATGGTTTGTACTTTTTGTGATTCATAGCCATGTTTAATATATCTCCTTTCAAAAAAAAATCTCCCGTCTCTAACCATAGAGACGAAAGAATCGCGGTACCACTCTAATTCATATAATATGCCCTCAAATTCTATAACGGGAACTCCCGGAATGCCCTAATAATCTTCAGGCAATCTATTCTGAGGCGAGTTCCCTATAAGCTTCATGTTATTTTCCACCAGACAATAACTCTCTATAAATCTTCTATAAAGGTACTATTCCTCTTCATCATATTTCACATTGAATTTTAACATTATTTATTAAGAAAAACAAGACTAATTATTTATGATTTTCTACTAATAATATTATAAACATCTCTACTTTTACCTAGAAAAAGCTTTTTAGCCCACAAAGTACCAAATTTGTTAATATCTTGTGGCTTTAAATTAGAGCATACTTCAATAATTAAACCAGCTTTCAAATAAATCTCCTGTAGATTTTTTAATAGGTACTCATCTGTCAATATAGGTAGATTTCTTTTTTCAATTTCAACAGGTTCATGTATTGTACTATATGCGAAAGTAAAGTTGAATTCAGCTTCACTTTTACCTAATAGTGAAATTTTACTAAGTAATTCAGGTATATCCTTAACAACTACTTCTAAAAGACTGCCCCATGGAAAATTAACATATACCTTGTCAGCTAACCCATTTAGTTCATCACCCATATTTTCAATAGATGTAATAATGTAAATCAGATTAGTCAACTTATTTTTATTTGCTTTTTTACTGTATTCATATAGATTACTAGCTGTGGGTTCAATGCCAATATACATGATATCAGGATTATTCAAAGCCAGGTCGAAAACAAATTTACCGTTACCTGTACCTAGATCAATATGTAATTCCCTATAATTACTTAGTAATTCTAGTAAATATTCATTATCAATTTCATTAATTTTTTTATTTCTTAATATTCTTAGCAATGAATATATCTCCTTCTAGATAAAGGTTTTTTAATAAATCCTCTTTATCATATTCTGGCTGTTTTTTAACAGATTCAATTAAATATTTTGCTAGGTGAAATGATAGTTGAATTTTATCATTGTTGTTAAATTCGTTGAATTCACCATTATAGAAATAGTCAAAATCAAAAATAATAGTATTTAACAGATTATAATAATACTTATTCTTAATAATATCAGAGCCATTATACTTCAAATCTTCTATTATCAAATGATATAAATCAGCAGATTTTAAATATTCTTCCCCAGTATCTTCATTTAAATAATCTGATAATTTCATATTATTATCGACTTTCAATCCTTGGCAAAATTCTTCTTTCTGTAAAAAAAATTCACCATTGATTCTGGCTAAAGGAAACAATCGGCAGCTTAAGGGACGATGGTCATGAATACTGCATAATTTATTTTTGTTGAAATTACAAAGACCAATTCTTGCACTTTTTAGTATTGGTCTTGTCAAACCAGTTTCCTTGTCTTCAAGAAAAAGGATGTATTTATCTATTATATTATTTGTCCTCATATTAGTTTTAACAGCAATTTGTAAGATATCATAAGGGTTTAAGAAAATTTCCATGTTGGCACAACAACATGCGGTCATTTGACATTGAAATTTAAAATCCTTTGTTATTTTTTCCAATATACACCTCTATTTATATTTCTATTGGTAATGAAGTAGTTAGTTTTAATACTCCTAACTCATTAGAAGCCATATACGCAAGTATTTCTACACCTTTATAATGTGCTTCTTTCAGTTTATTAGCAAAAATAGGATCGTTATCAATATTTGCCTTGAATATCTTTCCCATAGGATGTTGAGCCACGAAAATAATGATTGCCCTGTTACCTTGTCTCTTCAATTCTATTAAATGATCAAGATGCTTTGTCCCTCGTAATGTAGGAGCATCAGGAAATTGTAGAAAATCATCCTTAATAAGAGTAACTGACTTGACCTCAATAAAAATATCACTATTTTCACTTTTACAATAAAAGTCAATTCTTGTCCCTGGCATGCTGTATTCTCTTTTAATATTGTAGGGATTCTTGATTGTTTTAATTTCTCCTGCAATCAAGCTATTATAGACAGCTAGATTTGCTGAAACTGAAATCATATTGACCCAATGCCCCATATTTTCAACATAATTCAAACTATATTTTGTTTTCCTTTTAGGATTATCATTTTTATTTAACAGCACCTTTACTCCAGGCAATAACAATTCTGTACATCTTCCTGTGTTAGCTACATGTACAATTTCCACTTTATTTCCAACTGCAACTTCAGCAATGAATCTGTTAGCTCTTTTTTGAAAAGTTCCTTCAATAAAATTATTTTTCATATAGAAAATCTTTATATTTCTCATGAGGAAATTCCATGCCTAGTGACATTTTTACAATAAGATCTGTTAATTCATCAAAGGAAATTCCAATATGAGCCGCGGCATCAGGTAATAGACTCATTTCTGTAAATCCTGGTATGGTATTTATATCAATTAATAATATATCTTCTCCTTTTACCATGAAATCTGCCCTTGCAAATCCCCTACAGCCCAATATTTCATATATCTTAACTGCTAACTCTTTTGCTTTATTTCTTAAATCCTCGGGTAATCTTGCAGGAATAATATGTTCACACATACCCTTGGTGTATTTAGAGTTAAAATCATAGTATCCTGAAACTGTTGTTATTTCTAATGTTGGTAATGGGAATGCTTTTTCATTACCTAAAATACCAATTGTAATTTCATCACTTGGAGTTATCATCTTTTCAATCATTAATTCAGACTCAAGCTCAAAACCAGAATTAATTGCTTCTATTAGTTGATTTTCATATGATATATTCTCCTTGTTAATAAAATATATGCCGAGGGTTGAACCTTGAGAAGGAGCTTTAACCAATACAGGAAAACCAAATGAATTTTTAATTTTTAAAACTATCTTTTCAATATCTTTTTCATTATAACTATTTTTTTTGATTGTGAAAAAATCAGGTATCGGAATGTTATGTGCTTTCATGATTGTTTGTGTATAAATTTTATTCATACACAAAGAACTTGCTAGAACTTTACTTCCTGTATATGGAATGCTCAATTGTTCTAAAAATCCTTGAATTGATCCATCTTCTCCCCCTAGACCGTGTAAGGCAATAAAAACAGATTCAGGATTTACTTCCATTAATTTTAAGTATAAATTATCATTTTGAGGGTCGATTTTTTCTACCTCATAACCATTTCTTATTAAACTTTTATAAATGGCTTCGCCACTTTTCAAGGAAATTTCTCTTTCAGTCGAGGTGCCTCCTAGAATTACTGCTAACTTCATTATATTCTTCCCTTCACCCTTAATGGTTTTCATATATATCATTACCTTCTAAATCATTGACTACTATAACGGGAAAGTCTTCAACTTCTAATTTGTATATAGCTTCAGGCCCAAGTTCAGGAAAAGCAACTACTGAAATACTTTTTACTTTTGATGCCAATAAAGCACCGGCACCACCAAGAGCTGCACAATAAATAGCTTTGTTTTTCAATAAAGCAGCTTTCACAAAATTACTACGTGATCCTTTACCTATTAATATAGCGGCACCTTCATTTAAGATATCTGGTGTATATGGGTCCATTCTATAACTGGTAGTAGGACCAATTGAACCTACGATTTCACCAGGTTTTGTGGGAGCGGGACCGGCATAATAAATTATTGAACCTTCTAATTCAAAAGGTAATTGTTTTCCCTCACTAATTAATTGTGTCAATAATTTATGGGCGGAGTCTCTGGCTGTGTATATTGTTCCAGTGATAAGTATATCTTCTCCTGCTTTTAGATTTATTAATACTTTTTTATCAATTGGTGTTCTTAATAACATGTGCTCTCCTAAAAAACAATTTTTTTGTGTCTTATGACGTGACAATTTATATTTATTGCAACTGGCATTGAAGCTATATGACAAGGTTCCATCAATACACAGACATCAAATACGCTAGTTTTCCCCCCGAACCCTTGTGGTCCAATATTCAGTTTATTTAATTTCATTTTTAAATCTACTTCTATCTCCTTAATTAAATCATCATCTGTATTTTCGAAAAGCTCTTTAACCAAGGCTTTTTTTGCAAGTAGTGCTACGCCTTCGAAATTGCTACCTACACCGATCCCTACCGTTATTGGCGGACAAGGATTAGGCCCAGCTTTTCTAACCGATTCTAGGACGAATTTTTTTATTCCTTCAATTCCATCACTAGGCACCATCATTTTTAAGGATGACATGTTTTCGCTACCTGCACCTTTAGCTAAGATAACCATATTTAAAGAATCTCCATCCACCAACTTTGTATGGATGATAGGAGGTAAATTATTACCAGTGTTTCTCCTTGTAATTGGATTTCCAACAATTGATTTTCTTAAGAATCCTTCTTGATAACCTAAACGAACACCTTCGTAAATGGCATCATAAATAAAGCCACCTTCAATATTTATATTAGTTCCATATTCTAAGAAAAAAACAGCTGTTCCAGTATCCTGACAAATAGGTATCATTCTATCTTTTGCTATTAAGGCATTTTCTTTAAGACTTAATAACACTTGTTTACTTAATGTGATTTCTTCATTTTCTATCCCGAGATCATATTTTTTTAATTGTTCAGGGCTTGGAACGCAATTAATTTCAATAACACTATCTCTAATTGCTTTTACAAGGTCTTCGAATTTTATGTTTCTCATATTATCCTCTCAATAAATATGGAGGTTTAGATTACTCTAAACCTCCACAAAATTCAATCTTATTCTTCACTTTTATTGTTTTGGTTTAATATCTCGCCTAAAGTAACACCTTCTTCAGTATCCTCATACACCATCTTATCTGCTACAATTGGTTCTGTTTTTTTCACTTGAAGTTCAAGTGATTTTTTTGAAAGAGAAACTTTTTTATTGACTTCATCAATTTCTAGAATTTCCACTTCAATCTCGTCTCCTACTTTTAAAACATCGCTTACTTTTTCTACTTTTTCATGAGAAATTTCAGATATGTGTAATAAGCCTTCAACCATAGTACCAATATTGATGAAAGCACCATAATCTACAACACTCGTTACTTTCCCCTTAATTATATGACCTGCTTTGTGGCTTTTCAAGAATGTTTGCCATGGATCTTCTTCTAGTGCCTTAAGACTAAGACTAATCTTATTCTTTTCTTTATCAATTCCAATTATCTTAACATTTATCTTGTCACCAACGGCTAACATATTTTTTAAATTGTCTCTTCTATTCCATGATAATTCTGAAACATGCAAAAGTCCATCTAAATAACCCAAGTTAATAAAAGCACCAAAATCAGCCAACATCTTAACTTCTCCTGTTACTACCTTGCCAACTTCTATTATATCCCAGAAATCTTTAGCACTAGCTTCTCTTTCTTCAGAAAGAATTACTTTTTGTGAGAGTACAATTTTAGGTAGACGTTTTTTTAAATCAAGGTCTATAATTCTAACACGTACTTTTTTTCCTAAATACTTATCAAGATTTTTTGCATAACCATTTAATAGAAGTTGTGAAGCTGGTAAAAATCCTTCAACATCATCGATTTTAACAATTAAACCAGACTTGGCTACACTTGTAACTAAACCTTCAAATTCTTCTTTGTTTTCAAATTTTGTAGGAAGAGTTTTCATTGCTTCTCTTTGTGCTTCTCTATTTTTTCTATCTAGTAATTTTCTTTTTGACAATACAGGCAAACCTACTGAATTAGATTTTTGTAATAATACAGCTGTAATCTTGTCTCCAACATTTGGAAGTGTACCATCAGCATATTCTTCAATAGGTAGTATTCCTTCAGCTTTCATTCCAATATCAACAACAATATTTTCTTTGTCGATTTGGATTACAATGCCTTCCACAACATCACCAGGTTGAACATCATTATCCATTTCAAGTAATAGTTCTTCCATAGTCTGTTCTTTTTCCATTTTATCTTCACTCATCATTTTATTAATGACCTCCTCTATTATCCAGCTAGGTGTAGATGCACCTGCTGTAATACCCACTTTATTATATCCAAGATACCATTTGGGATTTAGATCTTGGTAAGTTTCTATAAAATATGCCTTCTCATTGTAGTTCTTGGCAATATTATACAATTTATTTGAATTAGAACTTTGTTTACCACCAATGACAAATATAACATCAACAGATTTTGCTAATTCCACAACTTCGAGTTGTCTGTTTCTAGTAGCTGAACAAATTGTATTCTTAACCACTAGTTCTTTAGCCTGCTTTTCTAATAAAACTTTTATTTCGTTAAATTTATCTACAGATTGGGTAGTTTGAGACAATAAAAATATGGGCTTTTCAAAATTAATATCACTTAAATCATCTTTAGTAAGAATTGCACGACTATCATTGCCTGACCAATCTAGTATGCCTAAAACTTCAGGATGATTTTTATCACCAAACACTAAAACTTGATATCCTAGTTTCATATATTTTTGGGCTAAAACATGAGCGACCTTAACGCTTGGGCAAGTAGCATCGATTAAGTTTTCTCGGCTTCCATATTTTTCATAGAAAGACTTGCCGACACCATGTGATCTTATGACTAAAAAATCATCTTCATTTAAATCTTCTATGCAATCTACAGGAATTATATTTTTTAACTTTAACCTGTCTATTTCCTGTTGATTATGAATTAATTCTCCAAATGTATATATAGTCTTATCAGTTTTAAGCTCCTCAGCTTTTTGCAAGGCATTTTTAACCCCATAGCAAAAGCCTGCATTAGGTGCAAGTATTATTTTCATGTTCACTCCTATTATTATACCAAGATTCTATCAATTTATAAATCATTATTTAATAAATTGTAAATTTTATCAACAACCTGTTGTATATTTAAGTCATCTGTATCTATAATAATAGCATCATCAGCTTTTCTAAGTGGTGCTACTTCTCTATTTGAGTCTAAATAATCTCTATTAATGATCTCTTTTTCAAGTTCATCTAAATTGATTATTTCATTTTTTTCAACTAATTCTATATATCTTCTCTTTGCTCTAACCTTTGAGCTTGCATCAAGATAAATTTTCAAATCAGCCTCTGGTAAAACTACTGTACCAATATCTCTACCATCAAGTATAATATTTTCTGAAACTTCTACAATTTTTCTTATAATAGAATTTAACAAATTTCTAATATAGGGTGTAGCTGCTACCTCAGAAACTCTTTTAGATACATTATTTTTCCTGATTTCATTTTCTATACAAACATTGTTTAGGAATATTTTATTATTATGAAATATGAAATCAGATTTTTTTATTATGTTTGTTATCTTTTCTTCATCTTCTATATCGATATTCTTTTTATTTAATATATAGGTTATTGCCCTATAAAGAGCTCCTGTATCAATATATTCAAAATTAAGTTTTTTACTTAGCAACTTGGCTATTGTACTTTTACCTGAACCAGCTGGTCCATCAATTGCTATTTTCATATCTTCTCCTATAATTAAGGAGAAAGACGTAGCTTTCTCCTTATTTTAAATATTTAGTTTATTTAGCTTTTTTGCCAATCCAAGGCATCATAGCTCTTAATTTTTCACCAGTTGTTTCAATAAGGTGATCCCTGTCTTTTTCATATAAAGCATTGAAATTAGGTCTTCCCGCCTTATTTTCTTCTATCCATTCCCTGGCAAATTGGCCAGATTGGATTTCTTCAAGAATCTTCTTCATTTCTTTTTTAGTTTCTGATGTAACAATTCTTGGACCTCTTGTTAAATCACCATACTCAGCAGTATCACTAACTGAATATCTCATGTTGCTGATTCCGCCTTCATACATAAGGTCAACGATAAGCTTTAATTCATGTAGACATTCAAAATATGCCATTTCAGGTGCATATCCTGCTTCTGTTAATGTTTCAAATCCAGCTTTTACTAATGCTGCAGCTCCACCGCATAATACGGCTTGCTCTCCAAATAAGTCTGTTTCAGTCTCTTCTTTAAATGATGTTTCAATAACACCTGCTCTAGTACAACCAATACCTTTAGCATAAGATAAGCCTAAAGCTTTAGCATTGCCTGTTGCATCTTGATGTATTGCAACTAATCCAGGAACTCCACCGCCTTGAGCGTAAGTTCTTCTAACTAGATGTCCTGGGCTCTTTGGTGCTACTAAAAATACATCTACATCGCTAGGTGGTACTATCAAATCATAATGAATATTAAAACCATGAGCAAATACTAATGCTTTTCCAGCTGTAATGTGCTTTGCAATTTCGTTGTCATAAATATCCTTTTGTCTTTCATCTGGCAATAGTAACATAATCACATCTGCATATGCACATGCCTCATCGACTGTAGCAACTTTAAGACCATCGTCCTTAGCTTCTTGCCATCTTTTACTATCTTTTCTTAAGCCAACAGTTACGTCAACTCCACTCTCCTTTAAGTTTAATGCATGAGCATGACCTTGACTACCATAGCCTAAAATAGCTACTTTTCTGCCTTGTATCAAACTCAAATCAGCATCGTTATCATAATACATTTTAACCATAATACACCCTCCAATTTTCATATCTATTTAATTTTATCATAAAATTTTACCATTTTCCTTATTTACGTCTAATTTCTTTAATTTTTCTACTTCTTTTTTTGTAAGTGGCCTATATTTGCCTCGTTTTAATTTATCAATAGTTAAAAAACCTATTTTTATTCGCTTCAATGTTAGAACTGGATTTTTTATTTCAGCAAACATTTTTCGCACTTGTCTATTTCTGCCTTCTTTAATACCTATTTCAATTTCAAAAAAATCCTTATAATTTTGAATATAGTAAATATTGGCTTTACCCGTCAAATACTCATCATCAATCATTACACCATCTTGTAATTGATTTAATTTCTCTTTAGTGATGTTTCCAGAACATTTAGCTTTATAAACTTTTTCCACTAAATGACTAGGATGGGTAAGGATATTTGTGAATTCACCATCATTTGTCATGATGATTAATCCTTCTGTATCATAATCAAGTCTACCGACAGGGTAAACCCTTTCTTTAATATCACTAACTAAATCTAATACAGTTTTTCTGCCTTCAGGATCACTTGATGTACTAACATAACCTTTAGGTTTATATAAGAGAAGATAAATTTCTTTAGTTGTATTTTTGATAGGCTTTCCATCAACAAAAATCTTATCTATTTTTTCATCAACAAAATCACCTATACTAGCAGGTAAATTATTGATTTTGACACGATTTTCTTTAATAAGTTCTTCTGCTTTTCTGCGGGAACAAAATCCTGCAGCAGATAAGTATTTTTGTATTCTCATTATTTATAATCCTTTAAAAATGTCCTTCTATGTAGTATACTCGGACCATTTAATTTTAATTCCTCATAGTGTTCCTTGGTTCCGTAACCCTTATGTTTGGAATAATTGAATTTATTATCTATCGTTTGAATAATAGTCATTATTTTATCCCTTTTAGTTTTTGCTAATATTGACGCTGCTGCTATTGAAGGAAACTCTTGATCACCTTTTATAATACACATGCATTCATATTCCCAGTCCGGTAATTTATTACCATCGACTAAAACCAAGTCAGGTTTTATGCAACATTTATCTACTGCTCTTTTCATGGCAAGCATAGTAGCGTTTAAAATGTTATATTTATCAATTTCTTCAACAGAAGCATATCCGTAAGAATAAAAATATGAATTTTCTTTGATTTTGTTTTCTAAAATATTTCTTTTTTCTTCAGTTAGTTTTTTCGAATCATTTAAATCAATTAAGTCGAAATCGTATTTCAAGCAAACACATGCTGCATATACTGGTCCTGCTAATGGTCCTCTACCTACTTCATCTACTCCGACTATAATCTTATATTTTTTCTTATATTCCGCTTCTTTAGAGAAATACTCTAAAAGTCTGATTATTTCATTATCATTTTTGATAATTGAATTAACTTTAGTCATTTTTTTTAGGCCATTCCAAGGTTATGTGTCCAAGTTTGCCACTTCTAAAATCCTTAAGATATAATAATGCTGACTTATCTAAATCTACATTGCCACCTTTTAAAAGTATGCCTCTTTTTTCTCCAAATAACTTTAACTCCTCTAATGGTTCATTAGCTGTTGAAATATATTTTTTTTCATTTAATTCCTTGATTAAGTAGACTGCCGCTTCTTTAATATCATAAACATTATCTGAAATTGCACCGGTTAAGGCTAAGTTTACACCTACAAGTCCATCAAATTTAGGCCATAGTATTCCAGGAGTATCAAGCAACTCTAATTTTTTACTAATTCTAACCCACTGATTACCTTTTGTCACTCCAGGCTTATTTCCTGTAACAGCAACTTTCTTTAAAGCTAATGAGTTAATTAGAGATGATTTACCTACATTTGAAACACCAAGTACCATACATCTAACAGGCCTGTCCAACAAGCCTTTTTTCCTTCTTTTTTCAAAGACTTTATCAGCTAAAATCTCTAGATGTTTGATGATTTTTTTAACATCTTGGGTATCAATACCCTTAACGGTTATCATGCTGATATCTTTTTCTTTAAATAGGTCTATCCATTGTTCTGTGATATTTTTATCAGCTAAATCTGGTTTAGTCAATATAATAAGATGACCTTTACCCAAAGCCATCTTACTAATATCAGGGTTGCCAGAACTCATTGGAATTCTCGCATCCCTTAACTCAATTATAATATCAATAGTTTTGATAACATCTTCAATTTTTCTTTTTGCCCTAGTCATATGACCAGGGTACCATTGCACCTTAAACATTATAATCTGTCCATATGGGCAAAGGGATAGTAAATTAAAATTGATTTACCAATTATATTCTCTTCAGGTACAGTCCCCCATTGTCTAGAATCAGCACTGTTCTCTCTATTGTCACCCATAACAAAATACTGCCCTTTTGGCACTTTAAACGGAAATGATAATACAGAACCACTAACATTTGTAAAAACATTATCATCTAGATATGGTTCTTCTATCGCTATATCATTGACATAAACTGTATTATTTTTTATGTTTACAGTGTCTCCAGGCAAACCTATTACACGTTTAACATATTCAATTTCATCATCAACCGGCAATTGACCTTTAATAAGAAATTGAAATACATATTGTGCATAATCAATCGGGTTTCTTCTTAAAGTTTGTTTAGAGTTAACAATATCTGTCTCTGGATAAACAAAGACAATTATGTCGCCTCTTTTAGGTTCAGTAAAAAATTTCGTAACAACTTCAGTAATAACTTTATCATTTACCATAAGTGTAGTTTCCATTGATGAGGAATCTACTGTATAAGTACGAACTAAGAACGCTTTTATAATTATATTAATCATAAGTGCAATTATTACTATTTTAAAAATAGATATTACACTCTTAAAGAAATATTCTTTTTTATTAGTACTATCGTTGCTACTCATTTTCAACTCCCTACTTTTTATCTTTAATTCTTGCTGCTTTACCAGTTCTGTCTTTTAAGTAATATAATTTTGCTCTTCTTACTCTACCTTGTCTGATAACTTCAATCTTATCAATTCTAGGTGAATGCACTGGGAAAGTTCTTTCTACTACAACTCCATAGGCAACACGTCTAACTGTGAAAGTTTCAGTGGCTCCCTTACCTTGTCTTTTAACAACAACACCTTCATAAACCTGAATTCTTTCTTTTTCTCCCTCGACTACTTTAACGTGAACTTTTAAAGTATCGCCAGGTCTAAATTCAGGAAGGTCACTTTTCAAATACTCATCAGTAATTACTTGAATGATATCCATCTATTTTACCTCCTTCTTGTTTTTTAAATATTTTCGCCATAAATCCGGCCTATTAATTTTTGTTCTTTTATAACTTTGTTCTTTTCGCCATTCTTGAATATTTTTGTGATGACCAGATAGCAATACTTCTGGCACTTCAATATTTCTAAAGTTTCTTGGCATTGTGTACTGTGGGTATTTTAACAAACCATCACTTAAAGAATCTTCTAATACAGATTCCATAGATCCAACAACACCTTCTACATAACGGCTAACACCATCAATTAAAACTAATGCTGGAAGCTCTCCCCCTGTAAGAATATAGTCACCAATAGAAATCTCCTCATCTACAATCATATCGATTGCTCGTTGATCAATGCCTTCATAATGACCACATAATAGTACTAATTGGTCAAATTGGCTAAGTTCCTTGAGTTTTTCTTGGTTCAAGACTTTTCCACCTGGAGATAAGAAAATTGTCTTTGTCTTAGGTTTTTTATCAATTGATTCGAAGGCAAGTATTACTGGTTCAGGACTTATAACAAGACCTTTACCACCACCATAAGCATAGTCATCAACTTTATGGTGCTTATTAGTAGAATAGTCTCTGATATTTGTAAATCCAATATCTATCACCGACTTCTCAATTGCTTTCTTTAAAAGGCTTTCTTTCAAGGGTGATTCAAACATTTCTGGGAAAAGGGTCATAACATCAATTCTCATTAATCTAATAAACCTGGCAGTAATTTTACCACCATTTTCCCTTCATCAAAATCTCTGCTAATGATAGTATCATCAAGAACAGGAATCATTATTTCTCTTCCATTTTCATCCTTGATTTCATAAATACCATGGGCCCCATTATCAAAAACATCAGAAATGGAACCTAGAAGTTCATTGTTTTCAAGATAAACTTTCATTCCAAGTAATTTGTAAACATATTCTTCCGTTTCATCTAGTTCAGGTAATAAAGATTCTTCTATTAATATATCCTTACCTATAAAATCTTGAGCTTGATTAATAGAATTTATACCCTCTAAAAGGATAATAATCGTATTTTTTTGAATTCTTGCTTTAACTACATTAACTTTCATTAAATCTTTACCTGTAGATATTAACAAATATTCAAATTCAAGAAACATTTCTTTATAATTTGTAAGGGGATATATCTTGAGCTCTCCCTTGATACCAAATGTACCAACAATTTTTCCTAATTTAATCATTAATTTTCTTTAGCTATAATATTAACATATACTTTTTTTGATTCTCTATTTCTATTGGCATTGGCAATAAGTCTAATGGCCTTGGCAATTCTACCGTTTTTCCCTATTATTTTACCCATGTACTCTTCAGGAACAATTACAGTAATTTCTTCATTACCATTATCTTTTTTGCTTTCAATTTCAATTGAAACATTTTCATCAACAATATTGTTAATAATTAGTTTAATCAGTTCAGTCATAACTAATCTCCTTAGTTGTTAAGTTTCTCTAAAACTCCAGCTTTTCTTAATAGGGCTTTAACAGTTTCAGATGGCTGAGCTCCAGTGCTTAACCAATATAAAGCTCTTTCTTCATTAATCTTTAAAGTAATATCATCCTTTTTTGCAATAGGATTGTAGTAACCAATTTCTTCTATACTCTTTCCGTCTCTTGGAGAACGAGAGTCTGCTACTACTACTCTATAGAAAGGTGCCTTTTTAGCTCCCATTCTGCGTAATCTAATCTTTGTTGCCATATCTTCACCTCCTTGTAATTTTTTATTATAAAAGAGTTTAAAAAAACTTCGGGCCAAAACCTTTTCTTTTTTTACTCATGTTACCAAATTGTTTCATCATTGTCTTTGTACTATCAAATTGTTTTAATAATCTGTTTATATCTTGAACCTCTGTTCCACTACC
>JBGSJN010000032.1:0-13612 GCA_041741995.1 Bacillota bacterium | reverse complement strand
TAATTCTAGCATATCAAGAAGATTTAATTCAATTTCCTTATCAGTTTCATATTTATATTTCTCATAGCTGCTTTCCACTAATTCAAGTGCATCTCCAATACTACAATTATTAATATATGCTTTAACGAGAATAGTATTCATTTTCACTTGTAATGGTTTGAATTCATTTAATTTATTTCTATCTTTTAATATATCTTCAAGAATTGAGACTACCTCTTTGTCATCTTCACCTAAGCTATTTAATATCTCTAATTTAAGTAAAAGAAGATTAACTCTTGCTTTTATATCATAGTCTTCCTCAAGCTCAATATTGTAAGCTAATCCTTTTTTAATAAATTCTAAACTTTTACTAAGGTTGTTCATTGACTTTTCTAATTCAGCTATTTCATACATTATTTCCAAAATTACACTACGATTTTCTCCAATGAATTCATTTTTATGATTCTCTAGATTATTATAATATTCATTCAAGCTTTCTCTAACATTACCAATTTTTTTCAGTGCTCTGGCTTTAAAAAGAGAAACTAAGAGTAGTGCTCTTCTGCCTATAAGATTTTGTGGTTTACCTAGAATTTCCTTCATTCTATTAAAAACTTTTATAGTATCAAGATATTGATTATCCTTCATTAAGGCCATAGCAGTCAACATTTCATTGTACAAGGCTATTTTCGAAAAGCCACTTGGCTTGACAGTGAAGTGTGACCCTAATTCACCCTTATTTAATTTATATATATTTCTAAGAAACTCTTTTTCTTCACCCTCACCCTTAAGTGATTGAAGTGCTTTTTCATAATTACCAAGTTCATTATGGGCCAAAGAAAGACAAAGCGCTACGGTAGGTGCATCGGCACTTCCAAGAAGTGATAATTTCTCTTCAATACAAAGATTTAAAATCTCATTATAATCACCTGCAAGATATAGTAATTCTATTTCTTTTCTTAAAAAGTCACTGCTTACGTTTTTTAATTCACCATTTATATTTTCTAAATCTGAAAATTGCCTGTACGCTTGTGCAGCTGATTTGTAATTTCCTTCCTTTTGGTAAGAAATCGCTAGTTTTTCATAAACCAAAGGTAAATAACTGTTATCAATGATAACATCATCAGATTTCAATATTGACTCTAATATACCTTGAATAACTTTATTCGGAGCTTTACATTCTAGGTATTTGACCCAGTCGTAAATATTGCTAAATTGACTATTATCACCCTTAATTAAACTAGCAGTCAACTCTGGAAGTTTTTCATATTCACCTTCCATGATGGACTTTTCAATACTTTCCTTTATTGTCAGAGGTCTAGCCTTGAATTTTTCAATAGTTAAATCTAAAGCTTTACTAGGAATCTTATATTTCAATAAATTTTCAAGTTGACTTTTCTGTTCTATATAAACGTTATCAAAATATTTATATAAATTACCTTTCGTGCCCTTTACACCTAGTTCTTTTTCAAGAATATCACCCCAGTATAGATCGATGTAGTTTTTTATACCAAAAAGATTACTATAGTAGAATGGATTCTCAACTTTTTCTACGCCTTCAACTCTTATAGGATTCTGACTTGCAAGCTTGGGAACATGTATACCCACATTAAAATTTTTCAAATTTTCCAGATAATAGTAGTAAAGTTCAGGATTATTTAGTAATATATGATTTTTTTCCTTTGCTGATCTTCTTTCTATTATTTTTCTAACATTAGTTAAATCATTATTATTTACTTGTATGAATAAATAGACAGCCTCCTCTATTAGTTGATGATCAACTTTAAGAATGACTGTCTCAATATTGTAAAATGGGCATAATTTATCTAAATCATATCCACTTTCATTTATAATATAGCTCTTTGATTTCAAATTTGGGACTATTTTGAATAGGTTGGTTCCCTCTAAGGAGAAATCCTGACCAAGAAAGAATACTATGTCACGACCTTCCTCAAATTTTAGCTCTTCATTACTTGTTATTCTCATTATTATTCCCCCCATAAAGAAAGCCCTTAATAAATTGATCTAATTCTCCGTCTAAAACTGATTCTACTGAACCGACCTCAATGTTTGTTCTGTGATCCTTAACCAATTGATATGGTTGAAATACATAAGACCTGATTTGATGGCCCCAGGCAATTTCTTTTTGATCACTTCTTAAATTCTTTAGATTATTTTCTTCTTCTTGTCTGCTAAACTCTAATAACTTACTTTTTAATATCTTTAAAGCTGCTAATTTATTTGTTAGTTGACTTCTTTCACTTTGACATTGTACAACTATACCACTTGGCAAATGTGTAATTCTTACTGCAGAATCCTTTTTATTTACATGTTGACCACCTGCTCCACTGGCTCTATAGGTGTCTATACGTAGATCTTCCTCTCTTATATCGATATTTTCCTCATCGTCTATTTCAGGAATTACATCTACTGATGCAAAAGTTGTATGTCTTTTCTTATTTGTATCAAATGGAGATATTCTAATTAGTCGATGAACCCCGTTTTCAGATTTCAAATAACCATATGCATATTCACCCACTACTTCAAAAGATATGCTTTTTATACCAGCTTCATCACCAGCAAGATAGTCTAGAATATTAACTTTGAAGTTTCTTTTTTCACACCATCTTAAGTACATACGGTATAGCATCTCCACCCAATCCTGGGCTTCAGTTCCTCCAGCACCAGGATGCAAGGTCAATATAGCATTTTTATAGTCGACTTTATCCTTGAATAATTTTTTTATCTCCAAGTTGCTAATTTTAGTCTCTAAGTCAACAATTGAAAGTTTTAACTCTTTAAGCATTTCCTTGTCTTCATCAAAACCTAGTAGTTCTATTGAAGCTTCTATGTTCCCAATATAGCTCTCCATATTTTCAATTTCAGATAATTCATTTTCCAAGGTATTGATTTCCTTATTTATCTGACTTGCATTCTTTTGATCTTGCCAAAAATCCTGGTCAAGTCTTTTAAGACTTAGCTTTTCTATTCTCGACAATTTACTATTTAAGTCAAAGAGACTCCTTGATATCGCTGAATATTTTTTTAAGGGTATTAAATTGTTCAAGTAAATCTTCAGGTAACATTTTTATCTCCCACAACATTGCTTGTATTTTTTACCACTGCCACATGGACATGGATCATTTCTGCCAATCTTATCAGAGTTTTTAACCGTCTGACCGCCTTCTTCTTCAGAACGATTTTCTTTGATGTTTCTAATACGTTCTTGAGGCTCAACAACTTTGACTCTATATATAAGTCTTGCAACTTCTTCTTTAATATCTTCTACCATTACCTGGAATATATCATAACTTTCAAACTTATACTCAGTTAACGGATTTTTTTGCCCATAAGCTCTTAGATTAACACCTTGGCGCAATTCATCCATATTGTCTATATGAGCCATCCAGAATTTATCTACTGATCTAAGAACAACTTGTTTTTCTAAAAATCTCATTATTTCAGAACCTACTTGTTCCTCGTTTTTCTCATAGGCTGCAACAGCAAATTCTCTGAACTTCCTTCTGATTTCTTCTTCAGATAAACTCAATAGGTCTTCTTTCTTTATGCCACCATGTGGTAAATATGTTTGACCACCATAAATTAACAAGCCGTCCAAGTCCCATTCTGAAACTTGTTCTTTACCTTCAGAAAATCTGTAGACTGAATTATCAATTACATCTTCAATCATTGAGATAACATTTGTTTTAAGATCTTCTTTGAAAAGAACATCTTTTCTTTGACTATAGATGATTTCTCTTTGTTGATTCATGATATTATCATATTCAAGAACATGTTTTCTTGCTTCAAAATGACGATTTTCCACAGCTTTTTGTGCTCTTTCAATCCCCTTTGAAATAATCGGGTTATCTACAGGCAAGTCATCATCAGTACCCATTTTTAATAGGTTCTGCATTCTTTCTCCGCCGTATACTCTTAAAAGATCATCTTCACTTGATATAAAGAATCTACTTAAACCTGGGTCACCTTGACGACCTGAACGGCCTCTTAATTGATTATCAATTCTTCTTGATTCATGTCTTTCCGAACCGAAAACACATAAGCCCCCAGTTTCCTTTACTCCTTCGCCTAATACTATATCAGTACCACGACCAGCCATGTTAGTTGCAATAGTAACTGCGCCCTTTTGACCAGCCATAGCAATTATCTCAGCTTCTTTTTCATGATACTTTGCATTTAGAACCTGGTGAGGTATCCCTCTTCTTTTTAACAAGCCACTTAATGCTTCAGATTTTTCAATACTAATTGTTCCTACTAGAACCGGTTGTCCTATCTTGTATCTCTCGGCACACTCATCTGCAATAGCATTGAATTTACCAAATTCAGTCTTGTAAATCTTATCATCTTCATCTTTTCTATTAACATCAACATTTGTTGGAATAACAACTACGTCCATGCCATATATTTCTCTAAATTCATTTTCTTCAGTTTTTGCGGTTCCTGTCATACCTGAAATCTTATTGTACATTCTAAAATAGTTCTGGAATGTAATAGTAGCTAAAGTTTGTGATTCTTTTTGTATTCTTACTCTTTCCTTAGCTTCTATAGCTTGATGTAAGCCATTGCTATATCTTCTACCATACATAAGACGCCCGGTAAAGCTGTCTACAATAACTATCTCACCGTCTTTGACAATATAGTCAACATCTTTTTTCATTACAGCTTGAGCAACTAATGCTTGATTAATATGATGTCCTAATTCTGCATTATTATCTTCATATACACCCTTGACTCCGAGCATTTTTTCAACTTTAACCAACCCGTCATCAGTCAAGGTTGCAATTCTTTGCTTTTCATCAGTCGTAAAGTCAGTTTCTTTTTTCAAGACTGGCATAATCTTAGCAACTGTTTCATACATTTCAGTTGGTTTATCAGCTTCTCCGGATATGATTAGAGGTGTTCTAGCTTCGTCAATTAATATACTATCTACTTCGTCCACGATGGCATAATTAAGTTCTCTTTGAACCATAGCTTCTTTACTCACTGCCATATTGTCTCTTAGATAGTCAAAACCAAATTCATTATTAGTTCCATAAACAATGTCCTTGGAATATTCAGCCTGTCTAGCCATCGGGTGAATATCATGTACAATAAGGCCAACATCCATTCCAAGAAATTTATATATTTGCCCCATCCATTCACTATCCCTTTTTGCTAAGTAATCATTGACCGTTATTACGTGAACGCCTTTACCTGTTAATGCATTCAAATAAACAGGAAGTGTAGCAACCAAGGTTTTACCTTCCCCTGTTTTCATCTCGGCTATTCTACCTTGATGTAATACTACTCCACCAATTAATTGAACATCGAAATGTCTCATGCCTAAGGTACGTATTGAGGCCTCTCTTGCTGTAGCAAAAGCTTCAGCCATAATATCGTCAACAGTTGCACCATTTGCCAGCATTTGTTTGAACATGGCTGTTTGGGCCAATAAATCAGCATCACTTAACTTAGAGATGCTGTCTTCTAAAGTATTTATCCTATCAACTAATGGTCTTATTTTTTTTATTGTCTTTTTACTGTCATTTACTAGATTGTCTAAGAATTTTAACATGTACTTCTCCTTATAAAAAAATCTATCTTATATTTTACCACTATTATATTTTTTTTGAAAGTATTTTCAAATATTTGCAATATTCTTTAAAGGCACAAATATCACACAATGGTTTTCTTGCCTTGCAGACTCTTCTGCCATGGAATATCAAACAATGATGTAATTTGCTCCAGTCTTCTCTATCAATAACCTGCATAAGTTGTTTTTCAGTTTCAACCACGTCCTTAGCATCTGCTAGCCCAAGTCTGTTAGAAACTCGAAAAACATGAGTGTCAACAGCTATTGCTGGAATATTAAATGCATTGCTGACAACAACATTGGCTGTTTTTCTCCCTACACCAGGCAACTTAATTAACTCATCGATAGATTCAGGAACATTACTATTGTAATCATCTATCAAAATCTTACTCATAGCAAGTAAATTCTTTGCTTTATTTTTATAAAGTCCTATACTCTTAATGCTATTTTCCATTTTTTCAACACTCATGGAAGCCATCGCCTCTGGAGTACCGGCTATCCTAAAAAGATTCTTGGTAACCTTGTTTACTTGTACATCAGTTGATTGAGCTGAAAGTATGGTTGCTACCAATAATTCAAAAGGTGTATTAAAGTCAAGTTCAGCTTTGGCATCCCAGTATATAGATTTAAGGAGATCTATGATTTCTTTTCTCTTTTTAGTTGCTCTCATTTTTTAGCATTTCCTTAATCATTTTAATTTCCCTAGCATAGCCTTCTTCTTCATTTGGAGTTTCTAGAAAAAAGGGTATATCCTTTAACCTTGGATTAGAAACTATATTCAAAATTGTTCCTATTCCCAAAGTGCCCTCTCCAATTTTCTCATGTCTATCTTTTCTGGCACCTAGTGGATTTTTACTATCATTAAGATGAATTGCCTTGACCTTATTCAAACCAAATGAATTATCTATTTCTTCCAAAACACCTTCAAGATCATTAACTATATCATAGCCACTTTCGTAAAGATGACATGTATCAAGACAGACACCAAATTTATCTCTAAAGTTAACATTATCCAACAAAATCTTTATTTCTTCGAAATTACTGCCAATTTCACTTCCTTTGCCAGCCATTACTTCAAATAGTATAGTTGAAGTAGACTCCTTAAAGACAACTTCGTTTAAGCCTTTTATAATTCTTTCTAAACCCCAGTCAACACCCATTCCTGTATGACTACCTGGATGAAAATTATATAATTTGCTTGGAAGTTCTTCAAGTCTTTCTAAATCTTCCCTAAAGACTCTTTTCGCGAAATCATAGGTGTCGTCCTTGGCTGCTGCCATATTCAAAGTATAGGGTGCGTGAGTCAATATTGGAGCGAAATTGTTAACTAACATCAATTCTGTTAATGCCTCAGCATCAGCTTTATCAATAGCCTTAACACTACCGCCTCTCGGATTTCTGGAGAAATATTGAAATGTATTACCTCCAAGTTCCAATATTCTACTACCCATATGTTTATATCCTTTGGAAACGGACATATGACATCCGATATTAAACATCCAATCCACCCATGACACCCTGCCCTATAAATTCTCTTAAAATAGAATTTGAAGGAACCCACATGGCATCTAAAGGATCACAATACCTTAAGATATTCAATAAATGTTGCGCTTCGATATAGTACTTGGAATCAGGGGTTACCGTTTTTAATAATGGTTCAGCATAGACTTTCAAAACATTAAGTTCATGTGGAAGACTAGAATTAAAGTGAATATCTGCTAACTCCTGGAACTTAAATATATTGTTTTCTTCACCTTTTCTAACACTTGGCCATAAACTGAAGGTTTTCTCTATATCTAGTGATCTTGCTCTGTTATCTCTAACCATTCTTCTTATTATTCTTGCATCTGCTGTTTTTATATGATTTGATGGATCTAAGTTTAAAGGAGTCAAAGCAGTAACATAGACAATATATTTCATATGTCTTGGAACTTTACTTGTGAGGATTGGATTCATACCATGAATGCCCTCAATTATAATTGGGCTCTCTTTATCCTTCCTTATCTTCTTTCCAGTATGTTCTCTCATACCGGTTTTAAAATTAAAAACAGGTGTTTCAACTTCTTCACCATTTATTAATTTAGTTAACGTATCCTGGAACAATTCAATATCTATTGAATTAATATTTTCAAAATCCGGTTTTCCATCTTCATCTAAAGGGGTGTTATCTCTATTTAAATAGAAGTCATCAAGTGACATTAATATAGGTTTATGTCCATGAGCCATCAAGGAAACTTTCATTTTTTTAGAAAAAGTTGTTTTCCCTGAAGACGATGGACCAGAAATCATTATTAATTGATACTTGTAGCTATTACTAGAAATATGTCTGGCAATCTGTGCAATCTTTTGTTCTTGCAAAGCTTCACCAATCAAAATCATTTCCTTGCCACGACCTTCTATAATCTGTCTATTTAGAGAAGTTATATAGGATAATTCTAAAATATTTACTATTCTGTTTGTTTCTTCTATCATATCGAATATTTTAGGTTGTTCTTCAAATAAAAAGAGCTTATTAGGATTATTTCTTTTAGCTAGTCTAAGTAATACACCTGGCATAAAATGTTGAACATCAAACATCTCTAAATATTTGGCTGATGGTACTAAAGGGCCATAGTAGTTGTCCATGAAGCTTTCATCATCACCTATGCTATACATAGGAATATATTCAGGAAATTTATCTCCATATTGATATTTTTCATTGTGATTTGAATTATTTTTAAAAACTACCAGCGCCTCATCTCTAGTCATATGTTTAACCTTGAATGGCAGGTCATCTTTGATGATTTCTTTCATTTTAGATTTAATCCTGACAGTATCATCGCTTGTAATTATTCTCCCATCTCTGAAGCAACCATATGTGCTTTTAGATATAGTATGAGACAACTCGAAACTACCATCTGGCAACAAACTCTTGACCACATATGTTAAAAGAAAACCCAGGCTTTCTTTATAGACATTGTAGCCAATTTTATGAGTCATAGAATAAGATACAACTAAATCATTTAACTCAACTATAGTATCATGTGTTACTAGTCGATTATTGATACTAAAGGCAAAAGGAACAAAATCTAATTCCTGTTTTGTAAAGAAGTCATATACTGACATCCCGACATCTTCTTTTTCAATTATATAGTCTTTCATATTTCCTCCTAGTGAATAGATTTTTTCTTATACTTTCCATCCATAACGTCTGCAACATCAGAAACAGCTACAAAAGCATCCAGATCTTTTTCATGAACAATATTTAATAACTTAGGCATTTCTAATCTGGTTACAGTTACATACAAAAGTGTTTTTTTATCCTTGACTTCACCAATATGACTTTCAATATAGGTGACCATCCTCCCGAGTCTACATTCAATAGCCGAGGCAATTTCCTCAGCTTCATCAGAAATAATCATAGCAGCCTTTTCCTGATCAAGACCTTCCAGTACAACATCAATGGTCTTTTGTACTATAAAGAAGGCCAATATGGAATAAAAGGCTCTGTCCCAACCAAATATCCAGGCAGCTCCGCTTAAAATAAACAAATTAAAGATCATTAGTATTTGTCCTACTGAAAAAATTGTTTTTTCATTTAATATCATAGCTACCACTTCTGTACCATCAACATAGCCACCGTATCTTAGGATAAGTCCAACCCCAAGGCCTAAAACTATACCCCCGAAAACACTGCCAAGTATTACATCATCGGTTACGACCGGCATGAATGTCAATACTGAAAGAAAAAATGAAAACATACTAATTGAAAATACAGATGTTAAAGCAAAGTTCCTTCCAATCTGATTATATCCAAATACCAGGAATACTATATTAAATAAGAATGTGAATATCGCTAAAGGCAATCCCGATACTACATGAAGAATCATCGAAATACCTACAATACCACCATCTATTATTTGATTTGGTAGAAAAAAGACTTCAATGGAAAAGGCTGCCAGAAAGGCACCTAATGTTATGAAGAATACTTTTTCTAAAAACTTGATATCTATTATTTTTTTTATCATTAAATAATCACCTCATTCTTAATTATATAATCTTACTTAAGCATATGAAAGTAAAATGACAAAGTTTATAGTCTATAGTATAATGACAATTAGATTTTTAAGTGAGGTAACATGAATAAAGCAGGATTTATTAATTATATTGTAAATACAGAAGAAAAAGGTTTATCACTCAAGGATTTTTTAAAGAGGAAAGAACTTTCAAGTCATTATTTAATAAAACTAAGAAATAACGACAAAGTTCTTGTTAATGGAATAATTCAAAAATTCTGGCACCCTTTAGCAGCAGGTGATGAAATCTGTATAAACCCATATTTGGATGAACAATCAAATGTCCTACCAGTTAAGATGGATTTAAATATTCTATATGAAGATTATGACTATATTGCCTTATTTAAGGAATATAATATGGCAACTCATCCTACTTCCGGTCATATGGACAACACTATTGCTAATGGTGTTCTTTATCATATCCAAAATAATGGCTTTAAATCCTTACACCCTATTAACAGGCTTGATAAAACTACATCTGGCGTTATCATATTTGCTAAACATCCAATTGCCCAGCATGCCCTTACAATTAAGCGACCTTATAAGGAGTATATTGCTCTAGTTGAAGGTGTGGTTGAAAAGGATCATGAAATCATTGATGAACCAATAGCCAAGATTGACGCCCCTTCTATTAGAAGGATTGTAACAGGTAAAGGTAAGGATTCAAGGACTGAATACTTCACTTTGTCTAGGAGTGATAAGTATAGCCTCTTGAGAATTACCCTCCATACTGGAAGAACTCACCAAATCAGAGTCCATCTTTCTCATATTGGTCATCCACTGGTAGGAGATTTTTTATATGGTGAAGAAAATGCTCCTAGACTTTTTCTCCATTCTCATATATATATCTTTAATCATTTCAGGGATAATAAAGAGGTCAGGGTTTTAGCACCCCAACCTCCTATTTTTGACTATTATTTACACCTTTAGTCATAAAGAATATACTTCCATCTTTTCTAAAGCCTATTTGTCCAATATGTAACCTCGACATACTACGCACATCATAGAATAACTGCTTTTCGCCCTCAGCCACAAGTGATACTACCGAGCCTTTTCTGAAACCTCTACCGGTCCGCCCACTTCTGTGTATATATATATTTCCTGTTTTAGGCAGGTCATAGTGAATTACACAATCAGTATCCGGAATATCCAAACCTCTAGAAAAAACATCTGTAGTAATCAATATTGAATAATTGGATTTTCTAAATCTTTCCAATACTGTTTTACGCTGTTGCATGTCCATGTCAGTATGCAATTTGAAAACTTCTCTGGTTTGTTGATTAAATCTAGCAACGAGCCCTTCTACTCCAACAGATCTTTTAATGAAAACTATACTTTTTTTTGCATCTAGTCCTTTAAGAACCTTGAACATATTTTCAATTTTTCTTTTTTCATCAGACATCAGATAATAATGTTTAACATCTCCAACAATTACTTTTGAATCAATATAAACAATGTCTTTTCTATATTGGTTTATTGTTTCTTGATCTATCGGCCTATAGGTTGCTGAAAAAAAGGCTAAAGGAGTTGTTTTCAATGAACTCTTTAGTATTTCTTCCACATACTGTTGATTTTCTCTCTTAAGCACTTTGTCACCTTCATCAATAATCAGATATTCAAGATGATTCAGTTTTATCTTTCCAAGAACTATCAATTCAAATAACCTGTTAGGCATTCCCACCAAGATCTCTGGTCTAATTTTCTTAAGACTATCCATTTGTCTTTCTCTGCCTACCTGGTCTGGTAGAAACAAAACCTTATCTGTAAACTTTTTAATCTCATTAGTAATTTGAGCTCCTAATTCTTTTGTAGGTACCATTATTATAAACTTGACGTTTTTGTCATCAGTCATCATATTAAGTATAGGAATAGCATAGGCTAATGTTTTTCCTGATCCAGTTGGTGCTTCTACAACAATATTTTCTTTATCTAACATATGTGGTATAACCTTTTCTTGTACATCTAGCAACTTGCCATAACCTTGCTTTTCTAATTGGTCCAGCAGGGATTTTTTTATATCAAACTCCATTATTTACCTCCCAATAAGAATTTTTGTAATTCAGGTACTGATTCTACTAAGAAATCTGCCTCTTTAATTTCTTCCATACTACCATACCCATATAATACTCCTAATGACTTAAGACCATGTTCCTTAGCTCCATATATATCATGGTCTCTATCTCCTATCATAATAGTTCTTTCACGATCAAAATCAGGTTCAAACTTGTTGATTAAATTGGCAATAACCTGTGATTTACCAGTTATAGTGCCATCAAAGGTAGCTCCACTAATATCATCAAAATACTTGATTATCTTGAAGTATTCTAGAACTCTTATTGCACTAGGTAGTGGTTTGGCTGTTGCGATATAAATTTTAAAATCATTTCTTTGGCTTAGTAAATGTAATAACTCATACATTCCTGGAAATAATTTATTTTCATAAATACCCAAGGGTTGAAACCTTTCTCTAAAAAAGGCTACTCCTTTTTCTGCGTCCTTTTCACTTAATCCTACTTTATGTACAAATGAATCCCATAATGGAGGTCCTAGAAAATCAATCAGAAAATCATCTTCAGGTTGTTCTAAGCCCATTTTTTCATATGCGTATCTAATTGATTTGAAAATTCCTTCTTTGGAATCTGTAATTGTACCATCTAAGTCAAATAGAATTTTATCAAACTTTTTTTTCAATTTTTTTCTCTCTTTCTTTCATGCTATATATACAGCCACAATAATCTTGACGATACATACCAAGTTCTTGGCTCATTTCAACTGATTTCTTATAACCATCATTCTTTTTAAAGTCACTAATTAAGTATTCCACTCTATGATCTTTAGCAACTTCCAGCCCAATTTCATTAATTACTTTACTATTTTTATGGGTACTAACCGTCAAGGTAGTTGTAAAGTAGTCTATATTCAATTCATCAGCAATCATTGCCGTTTTATTTAGACGCAGTCTAAAACACAGATTGCACCTCAATCCGCCTTCAGGTTCCATTTCCAACCCAGATACTGCTGATTCATATTTATCATTTTCATACTCTCCCAGGATGTATTTTATCCCTAATGATTCCAGGTACAACCTTTGCTCTTCTTCCCTACGTAAATATTCTTCTTCAGGAAATATGTTGGGATTATAATAGTAAACTGTTATTTCAAAATATTTCTTAAGCCTATCTATAACACTAGTACTACAAGGGCCACAACAGCTATGAAGTAAAAGACTCTGTCTTTTTCCATTAAATCCTTTAATTAAATTCATCATTTCTAAGTTAAAATTATTCTTCATACCTTTTTCCAAACCAATATTTTCTTACATTCAACATAATGTTCTTATCATAAAGTATTTCTACAAGTTTAAATGCAAATTCTGCAGCAGTTCCTGGTGCAACAGATGTAATAAATTGTCCATCTACAACAACATCTTCATTTAAATAATTTCCAACTGTAATCTCTTCTTCAACTCCTGGATAACAGGTATATTTTGTTTCATCCGAAAATAAGCCAAATTTATCAAGTACAAGAGGACCTGCGCAAATTGCAGCTATTTTTGATTTATCAACATAAAGTTTTTGCATAAATATCTTGGCAGAAGGAGAATTGACTATCCTTTTAACTCCACCCATACCACCAGGTATAACTACCATCTGGTGTTTTTTATCCTTTATATCATCTATTAAGTAGTCAGCCTTTAGAACTAGGTTCCTTGCACTGCTTACCTCTAAAGTTCCAGTCACTGAAACTAGCAATACATCTGCTCCAGCTCTTTTTAGAATATCAAATACTGTAATAGCTTCAATTTCTTCAAAACCTGAGCCTAATAAAATACTTATCATTAAAACTCCTCATTTATTTCTTATAGTTGCCTTTAAAAGCCTTAATTTCATCATCTAGGCTACTCTCGGGATTTTCTCGTCTTTATATGTACCTCTTGTAAAATTAAATTTTAGAGGGCAATTTTTCGAATAATTAGAAATATTAA
>JBGSJN010000031.1:0-14221 GCA_041741995.1 Bacillota bacterium | reverse complement strand
GTTAACTACGTTATACCAGAATTCAGAATCTCAGACCAAATGATTGCAAGAGATGCAGCCTTAGCCGAAAAAGCAGGTGTTGAATTCAAATTCGGAGTTGATGAAAACTTCGACTTAGGAAAACTAAAAGAAGAATATGCTTACGTAGTAATAGCTATTGGAGCTTGGGGCAAAGGCACCAACCCAATCAATGAAAGAGTAACATCTATTATGGACTCACTAGCATTCCTAGAAAGCTATAAAGCAAATAAAGGTAATGTTACATTAGGTAAAGAAGTAGTTGTCATTGGTGGTGGAGACGTTGCCATGGACTGTGCTAGAGCTGCCAAGAGAGTTCCTGGTGTAGAAAAAGTAACTATTGTCTACAGAAGAAACATTGCTAGTATGCCTGCAGAAAAAGAAGAAATTGAAATGGCTATGGAAGATGGAGTAGTATTTAAAGAACTATTGGCTCCTATGTCATTTTTCAATAATCATCTAACATGTGAAGTTATGGAACTTGGAGAAAAAGGAGAAAGTGGCAAATGTGCAATTACAGGTTCATGTAATATGATTAACATTGCAGCTGACTCAGTTATTGGAGCAACAGGCGCCAAGGTACAAAAAGAATTCTTCAAGGGCTTAGAACTTGACGACAGAGGTAATGTCAAAATTACAGCTGATAACGAAACTTCAATGCCAGGGGTATTTATTGCAGGTGACTGTAAGACTGGAGCTTCAACAATAGTTAAAGCTGTTGCTGACGGCAAAACAGTTGCTAAAGCAATTTTAAGAAAAACACACCTAGGAAACGATTTTGTTAGATTCAGTGTTAAACAAGACGAAGCTGACATATATGCAAGAAAAGGTATTCTTAAAGAAGCTGCCAAGGACGCTAAAGACGGAGATCGTTGTTTAGTTTGTGACCAAATTTGCGAAATCTGCGTTGATGTTTGTCCTAACAGAGCAAATGTAAAAGTTATGGTTGGCAATACACACCAAATACTTCATGTTGATGGTATGTGTAACGAATGTGGAAACTGCGGAATTTTCTGCCCACATACTGGCAACCCATACAAAGACAAAGTAACAATTTTCTGGACAGAAGAAGACTTCAAGGACAGCACTAATGTAGGTTTCTTGCCAACTGGCAAAGATACATTCTTAGTTAGAATTGAAAATGGAAATGTGATTGAGCATAAACTAGGTGATGGACAATTGTCACTACCTTTGGAAGCTATGTTAAACACTGTCGTAGAAAACTATGACTATTATGTTAAGAACCTATAAAGGAGAAACAATATGTTATTAATTGGAAATGGTAAAGTATTTACCAGAGATGAAAACAATCAATTTATAGAAAACGGTGCTGTCTTAATAGACGGTAAAGTTATTAAAGCAATAGGCAAAACTGAAGATCTAAAAAAACAATATCCACAAGCAGAATTTAAAGATGCTAGAGGAAGACTTGTTATGCCTGGATTTATAAACACACACATGCACTACTACAGTACATTTGCTAGAGGGATGTCATTAGACAGCCCTCCAGCTACAATGTTCAGTATGATTCTTGAAAACTTATGGTGGAAACTAGACAAACAACTAACTTTAGAAGATGTCTACTACAGTGCTGCAGGACCAATGCTTGATCAAATCAAGTCAGGTGTTACCACAGTAATCGACCATCACGCCAGCCCTTATGCAGTAAAAGGCAGTTTGTTTAAAATCGCTGATGCTGCTAAAGATCTAGGAATCAGAAGTAACTTATGTTATGAGATTTCTGATAGAGATGGTGCTAAAATCAAAGATGAAGGTATTGCCGAGAGCGTTGATTTCGTTAAATATTGCCAAGAACAAAAAGATGATATGATCAAAGGAATGTTCGGTATGCACGCATCTATGACTATTTCAGATAAAACTTTAGATGAAGTTGTATCTGCTGCAAAAAACTTAGACGCTGGTATACACGTACACTCAGCTGAAGGTATTGAAGACGTAGCTGATTCACTTGCTAAATACAAAATGAGAGTTGTTGAAAGATGGTATAAAAAAGGCGTTCTTGATGAAAAAAGTATCGCTGTTCACTGTATCCACGTAACTGACGATGAAATCGGCATGTTGAAAGATAGTGGAACTGCTGTAGTACACAATCCAGAATCAAACATGGGAAATGCTGTAGGTGTTTCTCCAATACTTAAGATGATGGATAAAGGCGTATTGCTTGGTCTTGGTACTGATGGTTACACAGCTGATATGACTGAGTCATATAAAGTTGCTGGTATCTTACAAAGACATAATGAAGCTAAACCTTTCGTAGCTTGGGGCGAAGTACCAACTATGCTATTTGAAAACAACAAAATCATTACTAACAGATATTTGGATGGAAATGTAGGGACTTTAAAAGAAGGTGCTTATGCCGACGTTATTATCGTTGACTACAATCCTCCAACACCAATGGATGCCGGCAATATTAACGGACATATTCTATTTGGAGTAACTGGAAGACATGTAGACACAACAATTGTTAATGGTAAAATATTAATGGATGAGAGAAAACTAGTAAACATAGATGAAGAAGCTATAATGGCAAGAAGCAGAGAGTTGGCAACATCTCTTTGGAACAGAATCTAGGTTTTCTCGAAAGGAGAGTTTCAATGGAACATAAGGTAATAGGTAAAAGTGTTGAAAGATGGGATGCTATTGCCAAGGTAACAGGAAGAGCTAACTATACTGGAGATATTCCTCAAAAGGAACTTCTTTATGGTAAGATTTGCAGAGCAAAGATTGCCCATGGAAGAGTCAAGAATATGGACATAAGTGAAGCTTTAAAAGTGCCTGGAGTAGTGAAAATACTAACACCTGATGACGTACCAGAGATATCTTTCCCGACAGCAGGACATCCGTATAGCCTGGATCCGAAATTTGCAGATGTTGCAGATAGAAGAATCCTAACTAGAAATGTTCGCCTGTATGGTGACGAGATAGCTGCAGTAATTGCTGAATCTGAATTGGCCGCAGAAATAGCAGTATCAAAAATAAAAGTTGAATATGAAGAGTATGAATTTTATCTGACCCCTGAAGAAGCATTAAAAGAGGGTGCAGTGGAAATTCATGAAGGAACAAAGAACATTATTGCTGACACAACACTTGAAATAGGTGACCTGGATTCAGGTTTCAAGGAAGCTGATATTATAATTGAAGATATTTGTGCTACTCCAATAGTACAACATTGTCAGATGGAAAATCAGATTGCCTACGCCTATAAGGATGTTGATAACAGATGGGTATGTGTATCATCAACTCAGATTCCACATATTGTACGTAGAGTACTGGGACAAGCATTTGGAATGCCTTGGGGCAGATTCAGAGTAATAAAACCATTTATCGGTGGAGGTTTTGGTAATAAACAAGATATTGTTGTTGAACCTTTAGCTGTAGCAATGTCAATGGCAGTTGGTGGAAAGGCAGTAATGCTGGACCTTCACAGAGAAGAGGTATTTGCCTGGACTCGTGTTAGACATGCTATAAGCTATAAGATAAAAATGGGCTTCACTAATGATGGGATTATTACAGCTTTGGACATTGATGCCATTTCAAATAATGGTGCATATGCATCCCATGGACATTCGATTGTTTCTAAGGGAAGTGGTATTGTTACAGCTATATACAAAGTGCCAAATTACAGATATAGAGGAAGAACGGTTTATACAAATACCGCTGCTGCAGGCGCCATGAGAGCATATGGAACACCACAGATTACTTATGCCTTGGAAACTTTCATGAATAAATTTAGTATTATGACTGGTATTGATCAGTTTGAACTTAGAGCGAAGAATTTTACTAAAGTAAATGATGAAAATCCTGTTCTTCACATGACTCAACATTCGATGAGTTTAAGAGAGTGCCTCGATAAGGGTAGACAGATTTTCAATTGGGATGAAAAGAGAAAATCAATTGATGAAAGTAAAGACTCTGATTTTGTAAGAGGCCTTGGAATGGCAGCGTTTGCCTATACTTCAGGAGCCTATCCGAAAACAATGGAGATTGCTGGATGCAGACTTGTGCTAAATCAAGATGGTAGTATCAAGATGATGATGGGGGCAACAGAAATTGGGCAAGGTGCAGATACTGTGTTTAGTCAGATGGTTGCTGATACAGTTGGAATTCCTTTTGAATGGGTTATAGCTGATGCGGTAACTGATACCGATATAGCACCATTCGATACTGGAGCATACGCTTCAAGACAAACTTTTGTCTCTGGAATGGCTGTAAAAAAAGCAGCTGTTGAACTGAAGGAGAAGATACTTGAGGCATCCTATCATTTCTCTAAGAAAACCAATAAGGTTACTGTTGATGACATGGACATAGTTGATGGTAACATTATACAGAAACATGATGGACAAATCATTGAGAGCCTTGGAGACCTTGCTCTTAAAACCTACTATAACATGCACGAAGGACATTGCCTAACAGCTGATGTGTCAAACAGATGTACTAAGAATGCTTATCCTTATGGTGTTACTTTAGCTGAAGTTGAAGTAGATAAGAAGACTGGTAAAGTTGAAGTATTATCTATCTTAAACGTACATGATTCAGGCAAAATCATTAATCCGTTATTAGCTAGCGGACAAGTTGAAGGGGGAATGGCTCAGGGACTTGGTTATGGTTTATCTGAAGAATTGAAATATGATGAAAAAACAGGAAAGCCGTTAAATAACAATTTATTGGACTACAAGATGCCAACATTTATGGATATTCCAGATTTAGGAGTTTCCTTTGTAGAAATTGATGATCCAGTAGGACCTTATGGCAATAAGTCTTTAGGAGAACCTCCGTTATGTAGTCCGGCACCTGCTTTAAGAAATGCAATAATTGACGCTTTAGGAATATATGTAAAAGATATACCTGTAACTCCTCAAAAGATTATTGAGGCTTTAAGTGAAAATAGGGAGGTGTAGGAAATGTATCAAATTAATGGATATTTTGAAGCTTCAACTATCAAGGAAGCCATTGACTATCTAGTAGGAAATGAAAACTCTCAAGTTATAGCTGGTGGAACAGATGTTCTTATTAAGACTAGAGAAAGAAAATCTGGTTATACAGATAAAGACTTAGTAGGCATTATGAGAATACCTGTATTAAAGGGTATAAATCTTGACGATGATGGTAACATCTTGATTGGTAGTACAACGACTTTTACAGAAGTAGAAGAAGATGAGATAATTCAAAGAAATATACCTTCACTGGCAGCCGCATGCGGTAGTGTTGGTGGACCACAAATAAGGAATATTGGAACAATCGGTGGTAATGTTGCCAACGGTGCAACTTCAGCTGATAGTGCTTCAACCTTATTTGCCATGGATGCAGTTATTTGTCTTGAAGGACCAGAAGGCAAGAGAGAAATACCGATTAAGGAATTTTATCTTGGACCAGGTAAAGTAGCTATGAACAAAGGTGAATTAATGACACATATAAAGATTTTGAAAGAGAACTTTATGTGCTTTAAAGGTCACTATATTAAGTTCAGTCAAAGAAAGGCAATGGATATTGCTACTCTAGGTTGTTCTATAATGGTTAAAACAACCGGCAACAAGATAGATGAACTAAAAATTGCTTATGGTGTGGCAGGACCTACCCCTATAAGAGCAACTGAAGCTGAAGCTATAGCAAAAGGGATGGAAATCACTACTGAAAATCTTGACTTAATTGGTGAGAAATGTTTGGAAAATGCTAGTGCCAGAGATTCCTGGAGAGCATCAAAAGCCTTTAGACAACAATTGATCAGAGAGCTTCCAAAAAGAGCTATCAAGATTGCCCTTGGAGGTGGAGAATAATGTTAAAGACAATTAATTGTACAATAAACGGTAAGGTTATGGAACTTCAAGTTGATGTTAGAGAGTCTTTACTTGATATGTTAAGAAATAGACTACACTTGACTGGTACCAAACAAGGTTGTGGAGTTGGAGAGTGTGGAGCCTGTGCAGTATTAATTGATGGACAGACTTTGGATTCTTGTATTTATCTGGCTGTCTGGGCTGATGGTAAGGATGTTGTAACCATCGAAGGCTTAACAGGTACTGATGGCAGTCTTTCAGACCTACAACAGAACTTTGTTGACAAGGGAGCTATTCAATGTGGATTCTGTACCCCGGGATTTGTGGTATCTGCAACAGCCTTACTTGATAAAAAACCTAATCCTACAAAAGCTGAAATAAGGAGAGGGCTATCAGGAAATCTGTGCCGTTGTACAGGTTATACAAAAATTCTGGACGCTGTAGAAGCTACTGCAGAACAGAGGAGGAATAAATAAATATGATTAAAACAAGTTTTATAGTTAACGGGAAAAGCTATGAGGTTGAAGTTGATGAAACTCAGAACCTGCTTAACTATCTAAGAGATGAACTACAATTATATGGAACAAAAAATGGTTGTGGTAAAGGTCAGTGTGGAGCTTGCACACTTATATTAAATGGTGATGCAAAAAGAGCTTGTACAGTAAAAATGAACAAGGTTGAAGGTGCTGTAATAGAAACTATTGAAAACTTGGCAAAAGGTGGAGAACTTCATCCTGTACAAGTTGGTTTTGTTAATACTGGGGCGATTCAATGTGGATTTTGCACACCTGGTATGATTATGTCATCCAAGGCACTATTAGACAAAAATCTCAACCCAACAAAAGCTGAAATTCAAAATGCCTTGAAATTCAATATCTGCCGTTGTACAGGTTACACAGCTATTATTGATGCGGTTGAAATGGCAGCAAAGATACTTAGAGGAGAAGATGTAACATATCTACCTACTGAAGGTGGAGTTGGAACATCGCCTATAGGTAAAGATATTGTGCAAAAAGCATTAGGACTTCCAATATATGCAGAAGACAGAGAATTTCCAAACATGATGTATGGAAAAGTTAAATACACTGATTATCCATCAGCTATTGTTAAAAAAATAGACACTAGCAAAGCAGAAGCCATTGAAGGAGTTATTAGAATTCTTACAGAAAAGGATGTTCCTGGTAGAAAAGGATATGGACTTTTAAATCCTCATCAGCCGGTTATGGTTGGTGAAGGTGGTAGAGTCAGATATATAGGAGATCCAATAGCTACAGTCTTAGCTGAAAGCTTGAAAATTGCTGAAGAAGCAGCCAAACTAATCGAAGTTGAGTACGAAGTGCTTGACGGTGTATGGTCTGTGGAAGATGCTCTAAAAGATAAAAGATTTGAAATCTGGAACAAGGAAGACATTACTTCACACACTAAAATAAGACGTGGTGACACAGATAAGGCATTTGAAGAATGTGATTTAGTTGTTGAAGATGATTTCTATGTTCCTAGTGTAGAGCATGCATATATGGAAATAGAGTCTTGTGTAACTAATATGGATAAGAATGGTGCAATCCATGTTCATATGTCACACCAAGGTGCTTATGATATGAGAAACATGTTTTTGAAGTCTCTCGACTTGACTGAAGATAAGGTTATAATGGATACTTGCCCAACAGGTGGTGGCTTTGGTGGTAAAGAAGAACCAACTATTCACCTACAATGTGCACTAGCTACACTTTTAACTGGAAGACCTTGTAAAATAGTAATGACCAGAGAAGAATCAATCATGGTTTCTACCAAACGTCACGCAGAAATAATGCACATGAAATATGGTGTCAAAAATGATGGAACATTCCATGCCTTTAGAGGTAGAGCAGATGTTGAATGTGGAGCTTACGATTCATTAAGCGGACCTGTTGTCTTTAGATCAGGTGTTACTATGAATGGTCCTTATTCAGTTCCATTTGCACATACAGATAGTGTAGGACATTATACTAATACACCTCCTGGCGGAGCCTTCAGAGGCTTTGGTAGTACACAACCATGCTTTGGTACAGAAATACTAATTGATGAAATTGCTAGAAAACTTGAAATGGATCCATTTGAAATTAGGATGAAAAATGCCTTAGAAGATGGAAAGCAAGGTATTACTGGACAAACAATGGGTACTGGTATTGGTTTAAAGAAAAGTTTAATAATGGTAAAAGAACAACTTGAAAAAGTTAAAGACCAATATCAACCAAGTGGACCTAACAAGAAAATTGGCATTGGTGTTGCATCTTCATACAAGAATGTTGGAATAGGTATAGGTCTACATGACGGTGCCGGTGCTAAGATGGAACTTAAAGCTGATGGAACAATTATGTTAAAACATGGTGCTGCTTCAATGGGTCAAGGACCAGATACTACATTTGCACAAATTGCTGCAACTGTAACAGGAATTCCTTACAGCAAGTTTGAAGTTATAAATAATATAACTCCTGATTGTCCAGATGGAGAAGAAACAACAGCATCAAGACAAACATTTGTTACTGGAAACGCTACAAAAGGCTGCGGAGAGAAATTCAAGGATGAATTGGCTAAGAAAATAGAAGCTGGTTTTGGGAATAAGTATGACAACATCGAGTATAAAAAAGATGAAGTTGTTCTTGATGGTAAGATGGTAACATATAAGGAACTTGCAGCTAAAATAGGTAGTTTTGAAGTTGAGTATGAATATATTCCACCAAAAACAAGTCCTTTGAATCAAATAAATATTCCTAAAGTTGGAGATGATCCAGTTGAATATAAGATTCACTATTCTTACACATTTGCAACTCATGCCATTATAGTAGAAGTTGATGACTTGACTGGTGATTATAAAATTCTAAGAATCATCGCTGCAAATGACTTAGGTACTGCTATTAACCCATTACAAGCCGAAGGACAAATTGCTGGAGGCGTAATGATGGGTGTTGGTTATGCTAGGGGTGAACAGTTTATAACTAAGGAAGGTAGGGTCGTTACTGATAATTTGGCCAAGCTTAAGCTTCCTAAGATAACAGATTTACCTGAAATGGATATTATACTAGTAGAGGAACCTCAACTTGAGGGACCGTATGGAGCCAAGGGTATGGGAGAACTTCCTGTTAACCCTGTTGCACCAGCAGTTTCCAATGCAATTTTTGACGCTATAGGCGTTAGAGTAAGAAGTCTTCCAATTACTAAGGAAAAAGTACTTGATGCAATAAATAATAGGAATTAGAAAACGATTTCATAAAAAGAAATTTCTAGTTTCATATAGTATTATTTATTCCTAAGGAGTATAATTACTTCAAAGTAAGATTATTACTTTAGGATTTGTGACGAATACCTTTAAGTTGATTGAAAGAATTTTCAATAATATGAAGGAGGATGGAAAATGAAAAAATTATTATGGTTAGGACTTGCATTAGCCGTTATTTCCGGTATAGCTCTTGTGGGCTGTGACGGTGGAGCTAAAAGTGACAAGTTCAAAGTAGGAGTTATCTACATTGGTGAGCCTGGAGATGCAGGTTGGACTTATGCACATGACCAAGGATTCAAAGCAGCTGTGAAAGCTATTGGTGAAGACAAAGTTGAATTAGTAATTCAACAAAATGTCAAAGAAGACCAAAGTGCTACTCAAGCTATGGAAGCTTTGATCAACCAAGGAGCTAAGGCTATATTTGCAACAAGCTTCGGCTATATGGACTACATTGTAGACCTAGCTGCTAAATATCCAGATGTTTACTTCTACCACTGTTCAGGTTACAAGGCCGCTGATAACCTAAGCACATATTTTGGAAAAATTGAGCAAGCTAGATATTTAACTGGTATTGTTGCTGGATCACAAACTGAGAGCAATCAAATCGGTTATGTAGCTGCTATGCCAATTCCTGAAGTAGTAAGAGGAATAAATGGATTCACATTGGGAGTTCGTTATGCAAACCCACAAGCTACTGTAAAAGTTATCTGGACAAATACATGGTATGATCCTCAAGTAGAAAAAGATGCTGCTAACGCACTATTGAAAGATGGTTGTGATGTTATAGCTCAGCACCAAGATACTGCAGGACCTCAAATTGCTGCACAAGATGTAGGTAAATGGTCAATCGGTTACAACTCTGATATGTCAAAATTTGCTCCAAAAGCAACTTTGACTTCAGCTGTATGGCACTGGGAAGTTTTCTATGAGCCTGCTATCAAAGCTGCTATGGATGGAACTTTCACTTCACAACAATACTTTGAAGGTTTGAATAAAGGCATTGCTTCTTATTCAAAACTAAATGTTGATTTATTGAAAGATAAAACTGTTCAAGCTAAAGTTGATGAACAGGAAGCTAAGATCAAAGGTGGATACAACATATTTACTGGTCCTTTAAAAGACAATACTGGTAATATGGTTCTAGAAGCTGGTAAATCTCATACAGATGCAGAATTATTATCAATGATGTATTTTGTTGAAGGCGTAATCGGTACTATTCCTAAATAAATTATAATTAATATGGCTAAATGGGGTTAATCTACCCTATTTAGCCATTATTATTAAGAGGAGGCAAATATGGCAAATGCTGTTGTAGAGATGAAAAACATTCGAAAAGTATTTCCTGGCGGCGTAGTAGCAAACGACAAAGTTGATTTGACTATTGAAAAGGGAGAAATACATGCTCTATTAGGAGAAAACGGTGCAGGTAAAAGTACACTTATGAATATTTTAACTGGACTATATAGACAAGACGGTGGAGATTTATTCGTAAATGGACAAAAAATAGAAGGTAAGTATGGTCCTAAGGAAGCAATTGCTAAGGGAATTGGTATGGTTCATCAGAATTTCAGACTAGTTAAACCATTTACAGTATCAGAAAATATGGCATTAGGAACAGAGGGTAAGTTTCTTTATGATGGAAAAATTATTGAGAGTAAAATAGAAGAAATTTCTAAAAAATTCCAGTTGCAAATTTCACCTAAGGCTAAAATATGGCAATTATCTATTGGAGAACAGCAAAGAGTTGAAATCATAAAAATGCTTTACAGAGGAGCTCAAATTTTAATAATGGACGAGCCAACTGCTGTTTTGACACCAAATGAAGTCAAGGGGTTGTTCGATATATTGAAAGCTATGACTAAAGAAGGTATTTCAATTATCTTCATTACTCATAAGATGCATGAAGTTTTATCATATGCAGATAGAATTACAGTGCTAAGAGGCGGCTTTGCCATTAAGACATTAAATGCCAAGGATACTAATGATAGAGAATTGGCCGACTTGATGGTTGGAAGACAGTTGGATGCTAAAAGAATGATAGCTGATGATGTTCCTCTAGGTGAAGTTGTTTTAAAACTTAGTGATGTTAGAGCTATGAATGATAAAGGTTTACCTGCCTTGGATAATGTCTCTTTCGAAATAAGAGGTGGAGAGATTCTTGGAATTGCTGGAGTAGCTGGAAACGGTCAAAAAGAACTATCTGAAGTAATTACTGGCTTGAGAAAAGTTACGGCAGGTAAAATCATGTTTAAAAATGATGATATTACCAAAGAGTCAGTTCAACAGATTATTGATAGAAATGTAGCTTTTATTCCTGAAGATAGACATGGAATGGGCTTGGCAAATAATTTACCAGCAACAGACAATGCTATCTTAAAATCATATCGTAATAAACGATGTGGTGGAATATTGATGAATAAAAAGGTTGTTGATGAAATCACTCAAAAAATGGTTGATGATTTTGAAATAAAGATTCCTAATATTCATTGTAATGTTAAGTTGATGTCAGGTGGTAATCTTCAAAAATTAATTTTGGCAAGAGAAACTTTTGATAATCCTGAGTTGATTATTGCTGTCTACCCTGTAAGAGGATTAGACGTTGGAGCTATTGACTATGTTCATCAAAAGTTAGCAGAAGAAAGAAAAAATGGTAAAGCAGTTCTGTTGATTTCTGAGGATTTAGAAGAAATCTACAAAATGACAGATAGAGTCGCTGTTCTATATGAAGGTAAGATCATGGGTATAGTTAAGACACAGGATGCCAATATTAACGATCTTGGTCTAATGATGGCTGGTGCGAAAGGGAGTGAGGCATAATGATTAAAGTTGAAAAAAGATTAGAAACCCCTAAATATCTACAAATTTTAACTCCGATAGTATCAGTCTTGGTAGCATTGTTTTTTTCAGCCATCTTATTATTAGTTACTGGAGAAGATGCAGCAAGAGCCATGAATACAATATTTGGTGGTTCTTTAATAAATTGGCAAGAAGTGCTGGTTAATAGTATCACCTTAATGATACTTAGTATCGGTGTTGCAGTAGCCTTTAAAATGGTTGTTTGGAATATTGGTGCAGCCGGTCAGATGATGATTGGTATGATCTGTGCCGCTGGAATAGCCTTATTCGCACCTATCGAACTTAGAGACTCAGTGTTTTTAATACCCCTCATGACTGTTGCAGCTGTAATCGGTGGTGGACTTTGGGCTTTAATTTCAGGTGGAGCTAAGGCAATTTGGAATGTTAATGAAGTTATCACTTCACTATTGCTTAACTATGTTGCATTATACATTTTGCAGTTCCTGGTTTTTGGACCTTGGAAAGGCGTAACAAGCAGTGGATTTCCTCAAACAGATCCATTCCCTGCTGCAGCAAAGATTCCTACAATATTTGCAACAGGCAGATTACACTATGGTTTGTTTGTGGCATTAGCTATTATTATTATCTTCTATTTCTTGTTGAACAAGAGTAGATGGGGTTATGAAATCAGAGTTATAGGTGAAGGCAGAAATGTTGCTAGATATGGCGGCATGAGCTTATCAAAAAATATAATTATTGCTATGTTTGTAAGTGGTGGTTTGGCAGGACTTGCTGGGGCTATACATGTTTCAGCATTAGAAGGTAGACTAAGCCCTCATATGAATACGGATATTGGTTACACAGCCATTATTGTAGTTTGGTTGTCTAGATTACATCCGTTGGTAATTGGTATAGTTTCTGTGTTTATGGGTGCTCTTCTATTTGCAGAGACAAACTTACCAGCAGCTGGCATACCTAGTGAAATTGCAAAATTGTTACAAGGTAGTATATTATTCTTTGTTATAGCTGGAGACTTTTTCTCTAGATACAAAGTTAAGTATGTGAAGGAATAAGGGGGTATAAAAATGAATGGATTAAATATTTTTCAAGATTTATTAGCCTCTGCAGTTGCAATGGGTACTCCTATTCTTTTTACTGCTTTAGGTGAGATAATTACAGAAAAGTCCGGGGTTCAAAACCTAGGTCTTGAAGGTATGATGTATATTGGTGCAATAACTGCGTTTTTATCTGGGTTAGCTTTAACAGCTACTGGAATGCCGACTTTAACAGCAATGATATTAGTTATTGTATTTGCTGCTTTAGCTGGTTCCTTGATTGCTCTTTTACACGCATATGTTTGTTTGTCACTTAGAGCTAATCAAATTGTTTCTGGTTTAGCATTAGCTATCTTTGGTACTGGCCTTAGTTATTATTTAGGCAAGGTATTTATTACTGATGCTACTGCTATCTTAAATGACAGATTGACAAGATTTCATTTTGCAGATGGTATAGATATACCTTTTTTCGGTCAATTATTAAGAGCTTTCCTTAATCAGGACTTACTGGTCTATTTAGCATATATCCTGGTGTTTGTAGTTTGGTTCTTTATTTACAAGACTCAAAAAGGTTTAAACCTTAGAGCAATTGGTGAAAATCCTGGTGCAGCTGATGCTGTTGGTGTGAATGTAAAATTATCAAGATATATATATGTAATGATAGGTGGAGCATTCGCTGGTGTTGGTGGATCAGCACTGATTATTTCTGCAAGTAGTGTAGGACAATGGGGACAAGGCATGATTGCCGGTCGTGGTTGGATTGCTATTGCCTTAGTAATTTTTGCTAGATGGAATCCTAAATTGGTAATCTGGGGAGCATATCTATTTGGTATAGCTATGGCTCTAGAGTCAAGAGCTCAGATTTATGGATGGTTTGACAATATCTTTATCTTGAAGATGATACCTTACATAGTAACAATCTTAGTACTTTTAGTTACTTTCATCTTCTCAAAACAAAAAGATATCGGAGAACCTGAATCATTATCAAAACCATATGATAGAGAAGAAAGATAAGAACATAAATATCATCAGGGAACCCCTATTGGAAAATAGGGGTTCCTATTTTTATTCATAATTTTTCTTCATTATTCTTCATAATATTTTAATTATTGACAAACTATATTGTATTTATTAATATTAAAGACAGATGATAAAAATCGGGAGGAAACAATAATGGGAAAAGCAAAATTCGAAAGAAATAAGCCACACGTAAACATAGGAACAATAGGACACGTAGACCATGGCAAGACAACGCTAACAGCAGCAATCACCTACACACTATCAACAGTAGGTGGAGCAGT
>JBGSJN010000030.1:0-25593 GCA_041741995.1 Bacillota bacterium | reverse complement strand
ATAAAGAGTATATTTATTAGATTTAACTGTATAAAATAGTAGAATAAAGATTTAAGGTGCTTTTATTGTACAGTGATAATTCAGCAATAAAATAGATACCCGCTAAAGTATCCATCAAATGTTATCATTTAGAAAGATAGTAATTCAAGTTTAGGGTGTCATTAAGGGTGTCAAAAGCACAAAAAAAGCGTTTCAGAAAATCTCTGAAACGCCCTATTGGTGCCGAAGGGGGGACTTGAACCCCCACGATTTCTCGTACGATTTTGAGTTATATTGAAGATGCCCTAGCAGTGGGCTTTCCCCGCTGTTAGGGCATTCTTGAATATGCTATACTCACCCATATATGGCTATATTCTTCAACTCGGGGTGTCAAAAAGGGTGTCAAGTTTCCTATCCTTTATTTGTAAATTTATCATATTATGCATATGATACAATATTTTCATGGTAGACGTTTTTCAACGCATAACACTTTTTCATTGAATACTTTTATGCAACAATCTACAACTTCTGAGTCAAATAAAATATCTTTATTTTTTATAAGTTCTTCAAAACTTTCATCAATACTTAATGCAGCTCTGTATGGCCTATGAGATAGCATCGCTTCAATAGCATCAGCGACTGCAATTATTTTTGCTTCCAGAAGTAGTTTATCACCAGTTAAGCCATTTGGATAACCAGAACCGTTAATTCTCTCATGATGTTGCAATACAATTTCTTTTACCTGCCAAGGAAACTCTATATCTTTTAAAATATCATAGCCTGCTTGACTGTGTATTTTAATTAGGGAAAATTCAATTACTGATAATTTACCTGGCTTATTAAGAATTTCACTAGGTACAACAACTTTTCCAATGTCATGAAGCAAACTAGCCATAGAAATTCCTTGTATTTGAAATTCCGACAATCCCATTTCTTCAGCGATTTTTGTTGCTATATTAGCCACTCTTTTCTGATGTCCCGAAGTATAAGGATCTCTTATTTCTAATGAAGTAGACAAGGCATTCACAGTTTGGTTAAGCATAGCTAATATCTTTTTTTTACGATGTATTGAATTGCCAAAGATGTTTGCTATAAGTTTTAACATATTACTAGTATCCTCTGTCCAGTTTTTTTCATTTTTGACAGAATCAAGACCCACATAACCAATTAAACTATTTTCAAAAATCATAGGAATAACCAATACTGATTTAATAAACTGCGCCTGTAAAATTTCCTTTGCATTATGGGCCTCAGAAGGCATCTCGGAAACTCTCGGTATTATAATTGTTTCAAAACTTCTTAGTTTACTCAGCCACCAAGGGCAACTTTCTGAGGGAATTTTTTGAAGATTAGGCTTTTCAGATTGTATTCCTTCATTACACCATTCATGAGTATTGCTCATGAATGACCCATCTTCTGAGAAAAAGAAAACGTAACTACGGTCGGCGTTTTCAAATTTTCCTATTCGCTTTAAGGTTGAATTGATTAAATTATCAATATCTTCAAATATAACATTAGCAAATTTAACAGATATATCTAGAAGCAGCTTTTGAGCTTCACACTTATATTTTATGACATTTTCTGCTTGTTTTTGTATAGTAATGTCCTTGGCTATCCCAATGATTCGATAAATATGACCTTTATCATTGCGTACGGGTATTAGTTTGGTCGAGAAATTTTTAACTCCAGTTGAAAAATTTAAGGCTTCTTCATAACTGACTATACTTCCTGATTCGATACAATTTCTAAATTTACCATTTACAGATTCTGCTTCATCAGGAGAAAAAACTTCGCGTACATACTTTCCAAAAATTTCAGCATTTTTAATACCTTCAATTTTTTCTAAAGTTGGATTAATACCTTTATAATAAAAATTTCCGTTAATTCCTTCCTCTATTATAAAGATACACTCTGTCGAATTTTCAAAAACCTCTCGAAATCTTAATTCACTTTCTTTTAAAGACATGTAAGCTTCTCTTCTATCGGTTATGTCTTCAATCATACATAAGTGTCTCAATGATTTATAATTTCCATTAATTATTGAAACAATTTTCATATTAATCCAAACTATAGAATTGTCAGGTCGGATATATCTTTTTTGCATTGTGAAACTATTTATCTCACCAGCATTCATTTTTTTCATATTATCAAGATCTTCTTGAAGATCATCTGGATGCGTTAGACTCATCCAGTTAATATTCGAAGATTCTTCCTTTGTCCTGCCAACGATATCAGAATATTTTTGATTAACTTCATATATTTTACCAGTTAACGAATCGTTTAAAGAAATGCCAAAAGGTGCTTGTTCGAATATATTTCTATAGAGTTCTTCATTTTGCTTAATCTTTTCTTCATAATCATTTTCATTCATCGCTTATTGCTCCTAACTTATTCAGCTCACTCTAATAGCCGTAATAAATAAAATAACCACTTTTGGTAACTGGCTGCAAATCAAAAGTCACTGTAATTTTTTGTCACTATTTTTTTAGTTTTTTTGTTTTATCTGTATTTGTTTTATCTACGATTAGTATTTGTTTTTTCACATGAATACTAATTATAGTAATATTAAGTAATACTTAATATTACTATATAACATTGATTTTATATTTACAATGATTTTTTATGCATTTTTATATATTAAATTTCACACAATGTATTGAAAGTCTCTGTTATGTTTATAAATAGCATAACAAGTATTTTAAAAAATGTAGGAGTCATATATTAAATTCTATCATTTTCGTACCTTTTTTACTTGATAAGTAAATATTAGTAGATTTAATTGTTTTTGAATACATATATGTCATTAATAGGAATATGAATTGTAATTTTTTGACCTTGTTCAAAATCGAGATTTTTATCATCATAAAAATCAACAACTATTTCTTCAACTTCATCAATCCTCTCACCTTTCATCTTATCTGGAAGCAAAGCCAATTGATTGTAATTGCTAGTTTTATAAAGGTTTTGCATTTTACATTTTATTGTATTGGGAATTTTATCATCTAATGGATTTATTTTTATTTTATTTGTACGAATAGCGATAGTCACTTTATCACTTTTAATAAAAGCAATATTATTCACACTAAATATTGAGTCAAGACTACTTATATATACAATGCAACTATCATCATTAATACCAATAACCTCTCCTGAAAAATAATTGTAATGTCCAGTTATCTTAGTAACCTCTATTTGGGTTGGATTTTCAAAAACTTCTTCTTTGATACCTGATTGCATTATTCTACCCTTGTACAAGATACTAACATAATCAGCTAGAAATTCCGCTTCTTCAAGATCGTGGGTTACCATCAATATTGATATATTAAACCTCTTCTGTATATCAGTCAACATTCCCCATAGGGTTCTCTTTAAAGTGAAATGTAATGCTGAAAATGGTTCGTCCAACAAAAGAACTTTATTTCCAGAAACAAAAGCTCTGGCAAGTGCTACTCTTTGCTTTTCTCCACCGCTTAAATTTTTAATTGATCTATGTAAAATATTTTCAATTTGCAAATACTTTATTATTTCTCTTATTTCTTCATCACTCCTAATATGGTTCTTTTTAAATCTTTTCGGATATAGAATGTTTTTTTCAACATTTAAATGAGGAAATAAGGCTAAATCCTGAGGAACATAACTTATGTACCTATTTTCCGGAAATTCTCCTTCTATATTGATTCCATCAGAATATATTTCTCCACTCTTGATTGATCTCAACCCTGCAATAGCTTCCAAAATTAAAGTTTTGCCATTACCGGTACCACCGAGAAGAACATGACAACAACCATCAGGTACCAATAAATTTATATCATCAATAGAAAATTTTCCAGCTGTCATACTCAAATTATTAATTTGAAGCATTTGATTTACCTCCAATAACTTGACGAACTATGAATAATACAAATAAACCAATTGCCAGTAATATAGTTATTAATACCACTGCACCTTGAATATCTGCAACTGAAAGTCGCATAAATATCGCTACCGGTAGTGTTTCAGTTCTCATAGCCATAGTACCAGCAAGAGTAATTGTTGCTCCAAACTCTCCAACAGCCTTAGCCCAGGCAAATATCAATGTAGATAGAATACTTCTTCTACACAATGGTAGAGAAACAGAGCGAAAAGCTTGAAATGAACTGGCTCCAAGAGTTCTTGCTGCATTTTCATACCTGCTCGGTATTTCATCAAAGCCATTTTTTATCATACGTATGGTTATTCCTAAAATAGTTGTAAACTGAGCTAAAATTATACCGTAAAAAGTAAAGACAAATTGTTGTATATTGCCCTGAATCCAGGTTCCTAGATTGTTATAAAAAAATAACAATAAAATTGCACCTAAAGCAGCAGGTGAAACAATCATAGGTAATTCTAAAATTAAGTCTACAAAATTTTTCCCAAAGAATTCATATCGCGATAGTGCATAAGCAGCCGGAAGTGCAATTATAAAAGAAAGTAAGACAGCAACAAAAGCAGCTGTCATACTTAATTTAATTGAAAACAATGTTCTTTCAGAAAATAGTATTTCAAAAAATCTATCCTTTGAAATAAAAGAGAGTAATGAAAAGATCAATGTTAAATAAAATAATAAAGTGATAAATGAGAAAGTTATCGAAACTTTTTTCATGCCCATATTATTTACCTATATTAATCCATTCCTCATTTAATTTATATTCACCACCAACAGGTTTTTTCACACCTACATACTTAGTAGCTTCTTCAGGAGTGGCAAAGTATTTATATTTCTTGAAAATGGACTTACCTTCTTTAGAATTCAAAAAATCAATAAACTGTTGTGCTAGTTTTTTATTCTCAGAAAAAGTTGATACTGCAATAGGAATATATCCTATTCTTTGAATTTCATTCTGTTTTAGTGGGATATTCTCAATTTTTGCTGGATCCCAGTCTTGAAATACACTCCACCCAATTACAGCATCTACAGTTTTCAATGATATAGCAGTTGCGGTTTTATCACAGCTTTCAGTATAATTTAACAGATTCTTTTTAAAAGATTCTTTTTCCTGATCCGTGAAAGTCTTATCAATAATTTCTGTAGCATATAACCCTACACAAACTGTTTCAGGATTAGCTATCGCTATCTTAATTCCAGGTTTTGTTAGATCTTTTAAACTGTGTATATTTTTCGGATTACCTTTTTGGACATTTATTGAATTTACTAAATAAACTATTCTTGATTCTGTTTTTGGATAAACCAATTTCTTTTGAATAGCTTTTTCCATAAAGTCTGATGAGCCCGGGAAATATAAATCTCCTTTTTTACTGAGTTCCATCTGAGATAAAACTGTCCCAGAACCACCAAAAATAAGATCAACTCTAATGCCAGTTTCCTTTTCGAATGCTTTAGCAGCCTCTTCTGTTGGTGGTTTGCTTGCAGCTCCAGCATAGACTAATAAACTTTTTTGTGTTGTATTGTCTTTATTGGTTGCCGTACTTTTTGAACATCCAGTTAAAGCTATACCGATAGATAATGTTAAAATCGATAAGATTAGGGTTGTTTTTTTGAAAATAATAGATTTTTTCGAACTGAACATAAAAAATTCCCTCCTAAATATAATAATTATTATGCAATAGTTTAATTTTCATATGATTTCGCAGCATTTCACACTTGAAATGATAATAATTGTGTGATATGATATTAAATAGTATATAAATACGTTTTATATTGCATCTAAGACTAATATTATATCATTTCACGCATTTTAGCAATGGTAAATTTTATTAAAAAAAGGAGGATTCTATGGATAAGAAGCACGCATTATCCACTCAAGAAGTTGCAGATATGCTCAAAGTGAGCAAAAGCACAATTTATGACTTAATTAGAAAAGGTGAAATTAGTTCTTATACGGTTGGTAGAAAAGTTCGTTTTACAGAAGATGATGTAAAGGAATATATTTCTAACTCAAAAAGTAGTAAGGCTCAAAGGAGTTTACTTACTGAGACATCAAGCTTTAATCTTTCCGGCAATGATTCTATAAAAGATGGATTTATAATCTGTGGCCAAGATTTAATATTGGATGTTCTTTCTAATTATATGAGATTGCATGGAGTCTCGGCCCTTAGAGCATATATCGGAAGTTATGACAGCCTTATATCTTTATACAGAAAAAAGATAAATGTTGCAACAGCTCATTTGTGGGATGGTGATTCAGATACTTATAACATTCCATACGTAAGAAGATTACTGCCAGGAATTCCGACTGTTATAATACATCTCACTTGGCGTATGCAAGGGTTATATGTTGCAAAAGATAATCCAAAATTAATCAGTTCTTGGGAAGATTTTAGCAGAGAAGATATCACTATGGTAAACAGAGAGAAGGGTGCAGGTTCTAGAGTACTCTTAGATGAAAACCTTAATTTGCTTGACATTGATGCTAATTCAATAAAAGGTTATAATAATGAAATATCATCCCATCTAGCTGTTGCTAGTGCAATAAGCAGTGGTAAAGCTGATGTGGCTGTTGGAACTGAGAAAATTGCCAGACAAGTTGACAATATTGAATTTATCCCTATAAAAAAAGAAAGATATGATATTGTAATAAGAAAAGAAGATCTTCATACAAAAGAAATAGAAATGCTTTTAAAAATTATTCGTTCTGATGCTTTCAAAAACGAATTTGAACTTATTGGCGGATATGACACAAGTGATATGGGAAAAATAGCAGCTGAGATATAAATCGGATTTGTGAAATAGCCTCCTTTGTTTTTTATAACATAGGAGGCTATTTGTTTTCCATTATTTTCAGACTTTTCTTCACAGGCTCAAAACGAATAAAAAATCATTAAGATATATGAGTCCTAATGATTGCAGGCATAGTCTTGGATTATCAGCTAGCTAGTCCAAGACTATGTCTGCACCCTCCGCTCATAATTACAGACTATGCTTCAACAACCTTCTCTTTTTAGAAGTTATCAATCTCCCCATAAAAATTAAAATATTTTTATATATTTTAATTTTATCCAACCTGCACCGCTCTTTAATTTACCCCAACCATTCTTTTCTTCTACTATAGTATAGACCTGATTTTTACGAATACTTCCTCTTTTTTTATAGTTGACTCCTGGTCCTGTCCTATAATTCAAAACCCAAGCTGTAACTTTAACTAAATATCCGAGAGGTTTAACATTTGGTTGAACTAGTTTAGAAACTGATGCAACAGGTTTAGCCACTACTGGCTCTATAGTTTTCTTTACATCATTTCTAAAACCATTCATTGTTAGCCCAAACCTACTCCAGATATGTTCAACATCACCATGATTAGATGACAAATCTCTTTTATGTCCCTCTGAGTGACTTAATATAACACCATCTTTTAAAGGATCTAGTTTATAATCCTTACATAGCTTAGCAAATAACTCAACTGCAGTCTTGTATGTATTAAGTACATGAACCTTTGTTTTAACTGGATCTAAATCTTTCCAAGTAGAACCACCTAAATATTTAATAGTTGCAGGTTCTGCCATCTCTGTGCCAATATGAGTGTTATTAGCTGAACCCCCTGCATGCCAACCTCTGTAGTTCCATTCTAAACATTGAATGACTGTTCCATCAGGACCAAGCACAGCGTGCACACAAGCCTTTACTCCAGGCTTGTTCCATATCTTTTGAAATATATATGGGTTTGGTTGTGCACAGCCAACTGAGTGAAGCATTAATCCCTTTGGAGTTATCTTTCTACCCACCTTATAGCAATCTGATTGTGTACATAACATTTTTATAATTTTCATTTTATTACCTCCCTATAAAAAAGAGAGAAGAAATAATCTTCTCTCCTATACTTGTGTGTTTTCTTGATTTTCCTCATTATTTGCACCTTTTAAATAATTTAAAACTTCCTGTGCCTCTATAGCATTTTGAGTAAAACTGTTATTTTTCCACCAAGACCATATCGCTATTATTAAGGTCCAGGTGGTAGAAACTAATAGTTCAATTTGAGAGTCTTCTATTGGTAGTGGACTTTTCCCAGCAACTGCCAGAAATTGATTTGTCAGAGCAACAAATAGAAACATTGTCCTCATTATTGTAAATTTATCAATTTTATTAATATTTTTCATTTTTAACATCCTTTCTTATTTTAAACTTATAATGAACATTGCGAGTGAAGATATAAAACTAAATAATGCTGTTATGGCTAATAGTTTTATTTGCCATTTTTTTGTTTCTGCTAGTTTTTCCTTTTCTTGAAGTTTTTTCTTTAGAGTAATATTTTCTTCAGCTGATTCAGTTTCATGTTTATTGATTAATTTATCTAATGAAGCTTTAAATCTTGAAAAACTTTCTTTAAATACTGCAAATTCAGTTTTAGTTTCATTCATATTTTCTATGAGAGCATTTACTTTCTTTTCTGTAGCAAGAATTGCTCTGCCACATTCTTTATCCTGAGTTACTTCACACATATACCTCCTCCTTTCCTATGCTGTTCTTTTCCACATATAACAAGTTATGTAGGGTTGTAAATTGTTGTGGACTGTCCCACTACCTGTGGCGATATTAGTAGCAGTATCACTACTAGTACTTACATTTTGAGCATAATCATTACTAGTACCTACAAAGGACATGCATCTCCACGAACTCTGTGTTCCAGAAGCGTATGAAGTTGTTCTTGTTGTGGCTAAATGACTATGTGCGTTTTGTGTGTGATTGTGTGAGGCGAGTTCTGCAATACTTAATGCGTGGGTTTTAGCACCACCTGTTTCTTCTATTGTGTCGAACTCTGTTTGTGCTGTATCAATTCCAACAGGAACTCTTCCTGTTCCCCATACTGCCCAAGCACCACCAAACAATGTTGCAGGTGAGGTACTTACAACGGACATATAAATTGCACCAACAGGATATATTAACTTAAATAAATCTACTCCCTTGTTATATATAGCACCATCAAAATAACTATCTCCTAAGACATCTAATACACCTTGAGTTATAACTTTGCCTACTCCTATTCCATCAACTCCCCAAGACATTGCCACTTTACCGAGTGCCATTGTTACATCTGTTTTACTGACTCCACCGACTTTATCTGTTATTGTAAGTCTAAAATCATAAGCACCTGTAACTAGATAAGTTGTATGAGTAGCATTAGTTACTACCCTTGTTATTGTTGGAACAGTTACTGCTCCACTAGATATGTTTGTATATGTTCCACTTGTTGTTAGTTTACTTTCTAAACTGTAGGTTAGAGTATTTAATTCAGTTGAAACAGGTTTAACAGTGCTAACCGAACAATTATAGTTAATCTTTGCAGTTGTTCCAATAGGATTGTCTGCAAACGGTGTTAAAGTATCTGCCCTAACCACTGTGAATAATGATATATTCGGAACTGTATAAGCTAGAAAAGTTAAGCTGGTTGAAACTGTACTTGATGTTCTACCTCTACTATCTGTAACAGTTGCTGTTAATGCCTGTGTTCCTGTTACATTTAGTCCACCTGTAGAGTCCACTTTGACAGTTGTATAATTTCTACCTGCTATATTAATACTGTATCCTGCTATAGTTGAACCTTTTATACCTGTAGCACCAGTTATATCTAATATTAAATCTGATATTGTTTGTAAAAACCTATTAGCACCTAAACTTATACCACCTAAAGTTGCTTTTTCAGTAGCCGTAACACTTGTCAAGGTAGGTATTATTCCTGTTCCCACTGTCGCTGTCGCTGATAGTGTTGTAGGTGTTCCTATGTTAGTTGTGCTTGATTGTGTCTGACAAGACATTACCATAGTTGCTGTTGTGCTGTTAGGTATTAATCCCATTATTGCGTCTTGTTGTGCTGATGTTAATGACAATGTATGTGATTGTGAACCACCGTTAGCTACTATATCATTCCAAGTTGCTATAGTTGTAGCACCAATTTTTAGTGTAAAATCTAGGTTATAAGTGCTAGAATATGATGTTGTTGTTACACTTAAATTTTGAGTTGCACCTGCCATTGTGATATTTCCAAAATTGGTGATTAAACTCATTCTAGGTATGTTGTCTAGTGTGAATAAGGTATTAGCTAAGGTAATTGTTCCAACATACGGTGATAAATCAACATTTATATCGAATGTTCCACTTAAATTAAAATTTCTAGTACCATCATCATTATGTGTTATAACTTTACTGCAAGTAAAAAGTAGTTTATCTTGATTTCCAGCTAAGCTTGCTAATCCTGCACCACTAAAAGGATATGAAGAACCATCAATAACTGTTGCTCCATATTTAACTGCCGTAGAAGAAATAGTATAACTACTACCTAATGACCTTAGATACATTCTAGCTGTTACTGTGCTTTGGTTATTAATAGTATCTTGTGTTGCTGACCAAATTAATCTTAAATCGTAACCCGTTCTAAATACATTGGTTATTGTTCCACTAAGTGCCATATTTTACCTCTTATCCTATAAATCTTACAATAGTGATGTTACCTGCAAGTTTTTCTATTTTGTGCTTTCCTACTATTGCAGACTCATTCACTATTGCATTAGGTATCAACATTGAGCCTGTGCCTATTCCTGCGACTAAAGTTCCACTATTCTTGAACTCTAATGAGGTATTGCTTAAGTGCATTTTAAAAGGTGAGTTACTTTTACCAATTTCCATACCGTTTATATCAAAGATAAAGTTAGTTTTAATATTACCAACAGTAGTTGCGTGTTCATCAACTAAACCCGTTAAAACATTAATTTTCCCTTTTTCTATTAGAGCATTTGCGTTGATAACTCCAATTTGTGCATCAGATAGTTTAACATATTCTGTATAGGTTGAACTGTCTAGTTTATTAGTTATTAAAGTTGCATTTGCCCCTATAGCTGTGTTATTGGCATTTACATTTGTTTGTAACCCATCTAAGGAAGTTTCTAACCCTACCACTTGTGCATATTCCGCTTTACTATCTGCCAGAGCTTTAGCTTTTGTTGCTATTGCATTGAGTAACAATGTTCTCTTATCATAATAATCTTTGAAGTTAGCTCTAAATGTAGTTCCTACTATTACTTGTGTAGTTGTCAATGTTGCAAGCCACGAAGGAGTTCCACTAGACCAAGTAGTACCATTATTTAAGTAAGTTGCTAATGTTTGAAAACTTGTATTATAATTAGTGTTTTCTGTAGTTACTGCAAAGTTTGTTGCTTGAGTATTGTTTAAGGCTTTTTCTGATAAAATAACATCCCACTCTAATTTAACATCTTGTTTCTCAATAGGAGTTAGTCTATCATCATTAGCTATATCAGCTAATAAGTTGTTTGCAGTCAAAGCATTTGCTACTCCTGTATTAGCAGTAGTTTGAGCAGTACCTGCATTAGTAAAAGCAGTATCTGCTTTAGCTTGAGCATTACTAGCATTAGTAATAGCTGTATTTGCTGTAGTCTGTGCTGTACCTATTGAAGATACATTAAACTGAATGTCTTGACTATTAAGAACAATATCGGCAGATAAGCCACTTAAAGTTGTGTTAAGACCACTAATTCTACTAGTAGCCATTGAACCCACTGTGATAAAATCAGCAACTATTGCTCCATCTTGGGTTATGGCTGTTTCATAAGGTCCATTGACACCGCTTGAAGAATAGCCTAATCCCCCTAAGTTCCACCTCCAAACTTTAATTGCTGTTGTAGTGTTGTCTGTATCCATAATAAATAATTCATTCTGCGTTTTATAAACATATCCACCCATTGCAGTAGTTATTTGATTAGTCGCATTTTCCTGTGCTTTATTCAGTAAACTTACTGGATTAATTTGAGTAATTGCATCATTAATTGACTTGATTTGTTGTGCTGTACTACTAATGAATGTTGGTTGGAAAGTGCCGATTTCAAATTTAACTACCCTATCAAGCAATACATCATATATAGTCTTAATACATCTTGTTTTGAAATTAATTCCATACAATTCAGCTGTTATAGTATCACCTAATCTTACTGTTTCTAAAGCTGAATATTTATCAAAGTATTCTTTTGTTTTTGATAGCTCCACCCAATCAACCTTAATGTTAATTTGAGGTGTATCAATATTAAAATCACTAAATAGAATATTTGACAATCTTCTTAATTCCTCAAAAGCCTCTTCCTCTGTCTGAAAAGCCTCCGCATCTGCTGGATCATACTTAACATTTGAAAACTCTATTTTTGCTATTTTCGGTTTAGGATAATTATTTATTTTAGGACTGTTCACGAATACCTCTGGGAGCATTAGAGCATCAAAACCCAAAGGCATTATTCTAGTTGATATTGTTGTGCTGTCTGTAGATATATTTATCTCTTTGATATTTTTGCCGAATAGAAGTTTTACTTTATTATCTGCACCTCTTCTGTTTAATAATCTTATAGTGAAATTATCCCTTTCAAGTTCTGCACTATATTTTGCCACAAGGGAGTTTTCAGCACTCAATATTGCTTCAATAGGATTTAGCCTTACATACTTAGCAGATGCTGTTATTGCTATATCTGAAAAAGCTGTATAACTATTTAAGGTTGATGTCCTACTTAATATCCAAGCTAAAGCAGCTTGGCAATTTAGCCCTGTTGGAGCAACATCAATTAGCATATTATCTACTAAGTCATAAAATATATGGATAGCATAAACCTTAATTCTTGTGCTAGTCATTTCAACATATTTAATTCTAAATAATTGTAAGTTTCCCTCACCAACATTAACTTTAACTATGTTTTCTTCAACTAAATAATTACTTAATAAAGAGCCTATTGGGTACTCAAAGCTAATGCTCATTTCCCCATTTAAGACCTCTGTAACTTCTGCTCTTATTACATCATTTAACACACCTAATCCATTATTCAGGAAGTTAGTAATTTCTTTACTATATATATACATTTCAACCTCCTATAAGAATGATTTATGGTATTTGAATTTAATGCTTGTTATTGTGCCTATAAAACTAATAACGTTATTTTCTGGTGTTAAAATAGGGAAGTCATAAAGCATTTTATCGCTTATATTTTTCCCTAAAGAATTAGTTATTACTTTTAATTTACTATCTAAATAATAAGTGCCACTTAAAGAGTATAGATTAAAGGTCTTATTATTGACTGTGATTGACACATCACCACTTCCGACAACCTCAACAAGTGGTGTCATATTCGTTGTCGCCTCTGTTATCGTTAATGTAGTTGGTGAAGTAGTTATTGTTGATGTTGTCTCTGCTATTTTTTCTGATATCGGTTGACATTCAAATTGAATTAAAAATGATCTAAAATTATCAACTATTTTTTCAAGGCTTATACTATTAATAATTACCGCCTCCCATTGTCTTACATTATCAAGGCTTAGTTTTCCAACTCCATCTAGCCAAGTAAGAATATCATCAAGATTAGCAGTTTTTTTGTTTAAGTGGCATTCAATACCAATAATAAAACTGTCATATGTTCCATTATCTATCACTAAAAAACCATTCCTGCCAGGTATCTTTATCTTTTCAATTTGTTTTTCACCTTTGGAGATTTGGGGCTGTCTTGAAACAACAATCCTCATATCATTACTACTTATATTATTAAAATAAAACATTATTTAGCACCTCCTGCAAGTGCTGCATTTCTTCTTAAAAACTCTGCCTCTTGCATTAATTGTTGGATACTTGTTCCTCTGTCATTGATGAAGTTTTCTATTTGAAGTATTAAAGGATTGCTATTAGCAGTCGGATTAATAATAGGATTTACTGAAGCTATTACTTCGCTATTTAATATTCCCATAGCATTATTTACTGCTCCTAAACTATCTTCAATACCAGCTGCAATTCCTAATCCTAAATTTAATCCAACTTCTTTTTTCATTACTTTTGAGGGTGAGGCTATTCCAAATAGTTTTTTTATAAACTTCATAATATCTCCCACCCAACCAGTAATCTTATTTTTGATCCAGACAAATGATCCTTTGATACCTTCCCATATACCCTCCACTAAGGAAATCCCTGTATTTTGTATAGAGTCCATTCCAGCCATTACCCCTTTTACTATTGCAACTATTAGTTTTGGCATATAGGTCAATAAGGTTGGTAGGTTAGTTATAATACCTTTTGCTAAGGCAATAATAATTTCTAAGGCTGCAATTATAAGTTGTGGTGTTAATTTAATTAAGGCTGTTACAATCTTTTCTATTATCATTGGCATTTTTTCAACTAACATTGGAATAGAGGCTACTATCCCTTCAATCAAGGCAATTAATATCTCAACTCCTGTTTCTATAATTAAATCAATGTTGTCTAATAATAAAGCTACTATATCAATTAAAACTTCTATTAGTTGAGGTATTATCTCTGGTAAAGCCTCAACTACTCCTTTAACTAAAGCCACTAATAGATCAATTCCAGCCTGGATAATATTAGCTAAGTTATTAACTAAGAAGTCAGCTATGGTTTTAATTAAGGTGGTTACCATTTCCATTATTGCTTGTGTATTAGATGTTATGGCACCTATAAAGTCCATGAGTAAATCACCAGCTGCAGTTATGAGTAAAGGTATGAAAGTAGGGACTGCATTAACTATGCTAGTAATTAATGAATTAATTACTGGTATAATAAATTCTATTAACTGAGGTAACATTTCATTTAATTGACTACCAATATTATCCACCAAGCCACTAATAATACCACTTATTTGGTCCATATCTCCTGCTTGCACTCCATCAGATAAGATTGAAGTAATACTAACCATCGCTTCATTTAAGGGTTTAATTAAATTTGTAATAGCAGGTAATAAGCCTTTACCAATTGAAGCTGACAAGGATTCAAAATTTAATGATAATATTCTTTGTTGGTTTGCTAGACTATCACTGGTTTTGGCAAAATCACCTTGTGCATCTGCAGTTACTTGCATTAAATAATTGTATCTAAGTGATACCTTCTCTGCTTCTGACATAGATTTGTAACTTTTTGTAATTCCATTAGCTAAAGCATAGGCTTCTAAATTAGCTACACTCATATTTATACCCAGTTGTTTTAAAGGTTCTGTTTCTCCACTTATTCCAGATCTTAACTTATTAAAAGCCTCCTCTCCATCAAGATTATAAAAAGAGGCTAAATCTCCTGCTAGTCCTGTTATTTTCATACTCATATCAGAAACTTCTGGACCTGTGAGGCCCATTGATTTTAACATGGCTCCCATTGTTCCAGTATATTTTTTAGCTGCTAATTCACTAAGTCCAAAGGAGCCTGCAGCAGAAAGTGCAAATTTATTAATCGTATCAGCACCCTCTCCAAAGGTGGTATCTATAACGTTTTCTACTTCCCCTAGATTAGATGCTAACTCCACACCCTTTTTAATGAAATCCACTATAGAACTAATAATCTTTCCTATTGCTGAGGCTATTGCTTTAATACCAGATATTAGTGCTTCAGAAATAAGGTTAGCTTTTAGAACATCACCAAATACAGAAGTTTGCTTTGTTCCCTTTTTTTGTGATTCTGTTAAATCCTCTGTTTCTTTTTCCAGCTTATTAGTATCACCTGCTGTATTTGTTAGCTGGCCCTCTAAACCTTTTAATGCTTGTTCACTCTTTGCAATTTCTCTTGTTAGGGATCTGTATTGTTCTTCAGTAATTTTACCTTTTGAAAACTCCTCGTCAGCTTGTCTTTGTGCTTCCTTTAAGGTGCTTAATTTTTCTGAAGTTTCTTTTATGGCTTTTGATAATAACTCTTGTTTTTGAGCCATAAGAACTGTATTAGCAGGATCTAGTTTAAGAAGTTTATCAACTTGTTTTAATTCAAAACTAACACTACTAATATTTTTGTTTACATCTTTTAATGCTTCATTTAAACCTTTAGTGTTACCATCAATTTCAATGGTTATGCCTTTGATTAATGCCATAATTTCACCTCCTTAAAAAAATGTATCTATATCTTTTTGTGTGGCATCTTTTTCCTCAGGAGTAATACTACTAAATAAGATATTAATTAAACTAACAAAGCTTATTTCTTTTAACTCATCAAAACTAAAGTTTAATCTTTTAGCTAAGGCTAGTAATTCATACATATTTAACTCTTCTCCTTCTGAATTACTCTTTGTTAGATACTCTCCCACGAAAGGTACTCATGGCAAGTTCCATTACCTCTTTAATCCATTCTGTATTATTGAATAAATTATCTATTTCTTCTAGCCAATTCTCATAAGGCTTAAAGTCCTTCTTATATTCAGTTATCATAGTATAGGCAATCCTTAAAGCCATCTCTAAAATATCACTAAGTTCATTAAGCCAAGCTTCATCCTGTTGGTTTTTAGGTAATTTACTTATCTCTTTGTTTTTAGTATTTAGTTTTCCAATGTCTTTTAATAAATCTGTACCATAATCACTTTTATACTTAAAAGGTGTGAAGGCACTAGATTTCATGTTGTATTCATTTGAGCCTATCTTTATCGTTTTTACCATTTCTCCTCCTTAATAAAATTGGCACTCCTTTAATAAAGAGTGCCTTTTTGTTTCCTATTAAATTATTAGTACTTCTGTATATACTGTAGTAAAGAAACTGTTATATGCCGTTGCATTAGTATCACCTAGCACCAGAGAAACTTTAACTTTCTTGTCACTTACTCTTGGTGCAACAATTAATGAAAGTTTATCTGTACTTGGAGTAATACCTTTCTCTTTAGTAGCAGCATCCTGGTTTGGTCTTGCACAAGTGCAGTTATATAGCCAGGTCCTTCTACCTTTAGTATCTCCTTGTACTTCAAAACATAAGGCAAAGGCACTAGTTGCAGCATCAGCACTTTCTATTAAGGCCTCATTATCATCCACTGTCATACCAAGTATGTCTAACATAAAGGCTTCAGGTATTAAGGCAATTTCTAAATCACCTGTATATCCTTGATTATTTGCTTGTGTAAAGTATAGAGAGTCATCAGCATAAAATTCTGCTGTATCTCCTGCTGGCGCTAGAGCTATATTTACAGCTCCTGGTATAGGAACTGGTGTTGCATAGGTTTCTACACCACCACTTATGGTGATCTTGGAATACCTAACATTCCTAAGACCAAATTTAACTTTATTTGACATGTTGTCTCCTTTCTTGGGGTAGATTCCCCTCATCTACATATTTTTTCCAACAAAAAAGACACCTTTTATAGTGTCTTGATAACAATTATTTAGATGTTAATTTATTTAACTTTATTAAAATATGGAGTTAAATCTAACTCTGATATTATATATATTCCATTTGTATAGTAATCATTATGAATATCAATTTTTTTGCCAAAGAGAATGTATTCTTGAATCATACTTTCGTCAACATCAACTAATAATTTGCACTTTATTAGATTTGGTATATTTTTTTCTAATGCTTTACATTGGTCTTCAAATATTATTTTATCTGCAGGATTGCATATAATATATTCAAACATCTTCACCACTCCAAACTTAATCATAATTGTGATAACAAACTATATATCCAACTATATCTCTGATATTTGATATAGCTTTCATCGGTTTCTTTAGGTTCACACCCATTTGGAGTATCATAAGCATCTACTTCAAACTGTATGATCATATCCATCAATTCATCAATTTGAACATCTGTAGCAATAATCTCAATGTCACATGGAATATAATTACTTAATCCTAAATTAAATAAATTGATATCTTCCTTTAATAATTTGACTTCAATTTCAGGTATCAATTCTTTAATATAATCTTTTAAGCACTGATATGTTTCTTTTGATTCATCATTGATTATCATTTCTTACCCCATAGGCCTTTTATTGAATCTTTAGCTTTGCTAATATATTTCATATTTTACACCATATATATAATTTCATCAAATATAATATGTAATCTGATATATTTCCTCTGTATCTAAATATGCTTCTATTTTATCCCAGGGTAAATTATTATCATTAAAGAGCTCCTCCAAAGTATTTTCTAAAACTGTATCCTTCATGTCTGTAATGAGGTCCACAATATATTGTTTGTTTTTATAGAAGATCTTATCATCAGCCTTAAACTGCTCAGCTTGGTCATTTCTATATAGAATAAAAGGTGGCTCTACAATTAACTCTTCATTATTTATGAAGTGATCATAAGCTACTGGAATACTAAGGGACCCAAGCAATTGATATAATTTTTCTTCCTCCATCAGCTTCCTCCTTTACGAATAACCTCTTCCACTTTATCTATAAATTCATCTTTGACTCTTCTTTCCACTGGTTCAATATGAGGGAAGCCTCTAGTTCTTCCACCATTTCTTTTTGCATGCCCATACTCAAGAAGATGAGTCAGCCTATAATACTTAGCATTATGTACCGTAATATTAATGTATCCATCACCCTTTACCACCTTCTTCTTCCAGCCTTTCCTATAGCTACCTGTATTTTTAGGACCTGTTACTTTAAGAGTTGTGACTGCTTCATCACCAATCTTTACTGCCACCTCTTCAATACCCTGTGTAACTGCCTCCGTATATTCTACTAATAGTTTATTAATCCCTTCTATTTCATCTGACATATTCTTTGACTCCTTTTAATCACTACCCTTTATTTCACTACAAAGTAGCACTAACATAATATTTTGCTCATTAGGATTTAAGATAGCTTCAATTTTAAAAATCCTATCCTTAAAAGAAATCCTCATTTTAGAATCAATTTCCTTAAGATATCTAATCGTTATTTTGTTACTAACTTCCGACTTCATACCAAGTGGTGAAAGATATTCTTTTCCAGTTAATACTTCAATACTCCCCCAAACAGTTTTAATACTGTTATATATCTTTTTTTCAACACCAATATTATCTTTACTAACCTCGTATCCTAAAATATTTAGTCTGTGTCTAAGTGGTCCAATCTTCATTACCAGGACTCCCTTCTATAGGGTGCAAGAAAAATCTTCAGGGTCTCCATTAGCTCAATAATACTTAGTTCATTTCTTTTTTCATAAAATTCTGCAATAGAGTAGAACATAGCCTGATTCACAGTTTCAGGAATAACTTCAAATTCTGATATAGGAAAACGGAGAATACCAGTTATGATATCCTCCGCTGCTAGTATATAGCTATTAATAAGAGCATCTTCGTCATTTGACTCGACTCTTAACCATTCTTTAGTTTTTTCAAGTGTAACGCTCAAGGCTCTTAATCTCCTTTACTATTCATTTTTCATTAGACCTGCTGTTTTAAGTTTACTTAGTAATTCATTAAAATCTAAGACTAAACCAGCTATGGTTGAAGCTGTACTCTCCACCTGATTTTCTGAAGGTTTTATTTCTATACCTTCAAAGGTTAATTTACCAGGATCAACAATAGCTAGCTCACCTTCAATTACAGTTCTTTCTCCACCCTGCTCAGTATAGTTGGCAATATTACTCATTACACTTACCTACGCTTTCTGTTGAAGTACTTTTATTGCTTCTGGAAGTATCAACTTTCCATCAACTCTTTGACTTGCTTTAAAGCCTACCTGTCCAGTTGGAGCATATAATTCATTTAGTCTTTGGAAGGATCTTCCTTGACGATCTGCAACCCAGTAATATCCAAAATCACCAAAGGCAATTGTCTTTGCACCAGCTGCAATAGTTGGCACGTAGGCTGAAGTTTTAACAGGACGGTTTAGTATTGTATCTGGTTGGCCTGCTGTAAGTGAAGGCTGCCATAGATACTGTCCATTTCCATCTTTTAATTTTCTAATGGCCTTCACAGTTGCATCATTCATAACAAAGATAGCATTTTTTCTATAGGAAGATTTTAAGCTATAGAAGAGATCTATAATTTCATCTGCTGTTATAGTTGTAGCAGTTCCAGTAGTTATACCAAGCTCCGCTCCACCTGTGGCATTAAATATTCCAGTAGGTTTACCAGTGCCATTTCCAACAAAGAAGGCTTCCTCCTCTTTGGCTCCGATCCTTCTTCCAAATTCTTTAGCAATATATGTTTCTAGATTAAAGACACTATCGTTTAATAGTTCCTCAGAAACTTTAATCATAGTAGCCAGCTTATATGCCCCTATAGAAACCTGACCAAAGACATCATCTGATTCAGGAATTGCACCTTCTTCATCCACCCAGGAAGCTGTACCTTTTGTTGCTACTACTGGTATCTTTCTATCTCCTGAAGAGGTAGTTATTACCTTAGCCAGTTGACGGAAGATGTTTTCTTCTTCCAAAGCTTCAATTAAGGTAGCTTCAAATTCATCAGGCACTAAATAACCTCCTTCAGAATCTGTTCCAATTTGGAGAGCATTTTGCACATCAAAACTATTCTTGTTGCGCATGGCTTTCCAGAAAGCCTTATGATAAACCTTTCCTGCTCTACCATTTTTTTCTTCTTCCATACCGTCAGTTGGCTTACTTTTAATTGGTTGATTAATAGGTTTTGAAAGTTCCATATCTAACGCCTCTTGTCTTTCAAGGCGGTTAATATCCTTCCCAAGATTAACTACCTCTTCCTCCATTTTTTCATAGATAGCAGTATCTTCATTTGAGATAAGTCCATCTTCACCTCTTTTACTGTCTAAAAAATTCTTTGCCTTGTCCCAGGCCTTAGCCCTTTTTTCTCTTAGTTCTAAAATTTTATTCATACTTTCCTCCTTATATTCTTAAGAGGTCTAGCCTCTTGTCTAGTATCCCAATGTCCATGCCGACCTTTGGTTTATCCCTTGGCAGCTTATTTAAAATATTGCTCATCATCATCTGATTACTGTAACTTGCTCCTATACTTAAAATAGCTTCACCATCACCTGAAAACAAAATCTCATCAGCAAAATTTAGCTCAACTGCTTTTCTAGCATTGAACCAGGTTTCACTATTCATTAAATTTGATAACTTGGTTCTGGGTAATCCAGTTTTGTTTTCATAAGCATTAAGAATACTCTCTTTAACTTCTCCCAACATTGCTTTAGCTCTTTCCATATCTCCCTCATTTCCAAAGGCCATTGTCATGGGATTATGTATCATAAGTAATCCCGTCGGTGATATTTGTACTTTCGTGCCAGCCATAGCAATAACAGAAGCTGCACTAGCTGCAATACCATCAATTTTTACAGTTACACTCCCCTTATATTCCTTCAGCATGTTATATATCTGGCTTGCAGCAATAACATCCCCTCCTGGAGAATTGATCCAAACTGTAATATCTCCATTTCCAGATAACAGCTCAGACTTAAAGGCCTTTGGTGTTACCTCATCCCCATACCAAGATTCTTCCGCAATGGCTCCTTCTAGGTAGAGGGTTCTTTCCTCACCATTTTCTACCCAGTTCCAGAATTTTTTCATTTTCACCTTATCCCTCCTATTCCTTACTTGTATTTTTTGCCCAGGCCCCAGCATTAGAAATATCCACCATGTTTCCATTTACTAGATATTTTTCTCCACCACTACCAATTGGTAACTTGTTCATATCTTCTAACTCCCTTATATCATCAGCAGATAACCAACCATTTTGACGACCTACTGCATAACCTGACATTCTACTTTGGTAATCACCACGAAGCAGTCCATTAACATTGAACTTAACAAAGTATTCCTTTTTCTCAAGTGTTGAAAGAAGCGCTCTGTTTATTGCCTGCTCCCATCTAACTACCCAAGGATCTAAGGTATACATCACAAATTCTAAAGACTGTTGCTCAATATTTGAAAAGCTGGATTTTTCTAGATCACCAATCATATGAGGTGGTACTCTAAAGATCCTGGCTATTTCATTTAGTTGAAACTTTCTAGTTTCTAGAAACTGAGCCTGCTCTGGTGGTATGCCAATACTTTGAAACTTCATACCTTCTTCTAACACCGCCACCTTATGGGCATTGCCACTTCCCTGATAGACTGAGTTCCAGCTTTCCCTTATTCTTGCCGGATCCTTTACTACTCCAGGGTGCTCTAAGACTCCTCCAGGATTAGCACCATTAGAAAAGAACTTGGCTCCATATTCCTCTGTAGCTATCGCCATACCTATTGCATTTTTAGCCATAGCTATTGGTGAATAACCCACTAATCCATCAAAGCCTAGGCCTGGGATATGAAGTACCTCTTCACTTTTAAGTTGGTATATTAATCCGTCCTTGTTGTATTGGTAGATCAGGTTGCCTTTCTCTGTTCGATCAACTATCATCTTATCTGGTAGTAGTGGATAGAGAGCAATTACCTTCCCTCTTCCATCTCTAATGATCTGAGCATAGGCATTTCCATATAACAAAAGATGACCCATCAGCGTTTCTCTAAACACAAATGAGGTCATCTCAGGGTTAGGTTCATTATGCAGTATATGGTAAAGGTTATGGTCTAGTGCTTTTTCTTTTCCATTATCAGTATACTTATATGTATGAAGTGGTAGTGCTGCTATAGCTTCTGCAAGTACTCTAACACAGGCATAGACTGCTGTGGTTTGTATTGCTGTTCGCTCATTTACCACCTTTCCACTTGAGGTACTGCCAAAAAAGAAACTATAGTTATTCCCACTTAGACTATTTCTTGGGCCAGCTCTAGTATTTAGATATTTAGTTAAAAATGGTACTTTCAATAAATCACCTCCTATATTTTGGTAACAAAAAAGCACCTCGCAAGAGATGCTTTGATTCGTAATTTGTTAAATCAATTGATTTTTTCCCAATCAACATATACATTTTTGCCTTCTGTTGAATAATAACATTTTTCAACCTCCAGTAATTGATTTTCATAATTAAAATACATGTACAAATATTCAGTTTTACTATAATACACTAATAAAACATAATAATTTTGATAAGAACCCACATACCCCAAAAGCTTTACATTTCCTGATTTACCATTTATATACTTTGATATATTATCTGGAATTATGTTGTTTTCGATATACGGTGTAACTATATTATTCATTACCATTTCCTTTTTCTCATCGTTTATTTTGCAAATATCTTCATACTCAAAGTCAAATCTTGAAAGTTCATTTAAATCACTATCATACTTCCAACCATGTTCGGTTTGGTTAATTTTAGTAGTGATGAAAACAGTTTTTTCATCGTCGCCTAAAAAAACAGCTATAACTTTTTCATTTTTTTCAAGTTCTAAATTTAACAAAGCGCGTTCTGCTTGGGTTCGTATAGATGGTAGTATAAAATTTACCCTAGTTAAAGGTTCATAGTTTTCAAATATATCAGTATTGGTATTTGCAGGTTGTAAAGGAGCTTCTGTTTTTTCTTTTTCTACTGAATGATTACATGCAGAAACTGTAATAACTAACATAAAAGCTAAAATTATAAATAAAAATTTTTTCATAAAAATTACCCTCTAATCCATTTATCATTAAATTTATCACGAAAGTCCTCCATGACATCTTCAAACCTAGTCAGTTCTTCTTCTTTTAAATGTTTTGAAAATGCTATTGCATTATCTGTTACAAGTGATGACCAAAAATACTGCACCATTTTTTCAGGCTTTAACTTATTCATTCGTGCAATAGTTAAGTTTATGCCACTTTTAATTTTAGCTGGTGCTGTTTTAGAATTTAGTATTGGATCAAATACTCGCTCATGCAAATAATTCATTAATTCTTGTTCTTTAGTCATAATAAACTCTCCTTTTTATCATTATGCTTCAAATTCAACAGTAGGTCCCATCAAAAATCGTGTGGCAGTTTTCACACCCAATAAATTAACGGTGCAACGCTCTTTTTGATGTTGATAATCTAAGACAAATTTAAAAATAAAACCCATTAGAGCACCCATGAATTGGCTTTCCTGTGCTGTGAAAGTAAAATTTTTGTCCGGATTGAATTTTCGATTATATAGCATTAAAAGCGATTTAACTGGTGGAATACCTAGGTCATTTGCAAAAGCAATACAGCTCATCGTGATGGGATTCTTGATAGTATCAATACAAAAATCCCATAATTCACCTGAATTAATAAATGGGGTTGCATTTTTATAAGTAGAAATAAAGTCCTTCTCGATAACATTAACAATGTCAACGGTTTTCATAATGTTGAACCTCCATATTTTTGATAGTTCAATTATATTACGGTTGTTATTTACTTGTCAATACTTTTTTGCAATAAAATGTAGGTTTTGTTTTTTGTATGTTTACGATTGTGCGAATTGTGCTATATAAACAAAATTCCTCTATCATCATAAACACTATCCCTATTTTCATTCCTGATTGCTCTATCAAGAGCCATAATTAAAGCAACAGCTCCGTCAATTCTTTCGGTGCTTTTTTCTTTGTCTGGCTTAATGTTACCTGCAGGATCAGTCCTTACATAAATATTATCCATCATCCATCTTAATACTGGATTTCCACCATTAGCTAACTTCTTTTCTAAAGTCAGTTTCATAAGTTCTTTAGTAGGTGGTGACATATCCTTATACCCCTGACCAAAGGCTACTACAGTAAAGCCCATACCTTCTAAGTTTTGTACCATCTGCACAGCACCCCAACGGTCAAAAGCAATCTCCTTAATGTTATATATCTCACCAAGTTCCTCTATAAAAGTTTCTATGAAACCATAATGAACAACGTTACCTTCAGTAGTTCTTATATATCCCTGTTTCTCCCAAATATCATAAGGTACATGATCCCGTCTAACTCTTGTTTTCATATTTTCTTCAGGGATCCAAAAGTATGGTAATACTATATATTCCTCTGTATCATTTCTTGGTGGAAAGACCAGAACAAAAGCTGTTATGTCAGTTGAACTAGAAAGATCCAGGCCACCATAGCATTCCCTACCTTTAAGCTCCTCTAAATTAATAGAATCATCACAAGCATCCCACTTTTCCATTTGCATCCAACGTATTGATTGCTTGACCCATTGATTAAGACGAAGTTGTCTAAAGATATTTTCCTCAGCTGCATTTTCCTTTGCACTGTTATGTGCATTTCTCACCTTCTCAATATCAATTGTATGGTTAAGAGAAGGATTAGCTATAAACCAGTTCTTCTCATCACCCCAGTCTGCATTATCATCAATTCCATATATAACAGGATAATAGGTTGAATCTATCTTTCTACCTTCTAAAATATCTGTAGCCTTTTGGTGTTGTTCATAACAGATGGAATTTCTATCTGTTCCTGCAGTGGTTATTAAAAAAAATAGTGGTTGTGTTCTTGCATCCCCTGAGCCCTTAGTCATAACATCAAATAGGTCTCTATTAGGTTGAGCATGTAATTCATCAAAGACTACTGCATGTACATTTAATCCATGTTTAGTATAAGCTTCAGCTGATAGCACCTGATAAAAACTATTAGTCGGTTTGTATACAAGTCTTTTAACTGACATCACCGGCTTTATTCTTTTTTTAAGTGCTGGACATTGATCCACCATGTCTACCGCTACATCAAAAACAATCGAGGCTTGTTGTCTATCTGAGGCACAGCCATAAACTTCAGCTCCCCATTCACCATCACCACACGTCATAAGTAGTGCAACTGCAGCAGCTAACTCGCTCTTACCATTCTTCTTTGGTATTTCTATATAGGCAGTATTATATTGTCTATAGCCATTTTCTTTAACAGTTCCAAAGATATCTCCAATTATTTTGTTTTGCCAGGGAAGGAGATCAAAAGGAACTCCTCGCCACTGGCCCTTTGTATGTTTAAGATTATTTATAAAATCTATGGCATGTTTAGCTTTACTCTCATCAAACAAGTTTGCCACCACTCTTCTGCAGGAGAAATTCCATTGGGTCATCCCCTTGGTTAACCTTATCAGCAACTATTCTACTTCT
>JBGSJN010000029.1:0-36734 GCA_041741995.1 Bacillota bacterium | reverse complement strand
TGTAGAACATCTGATGAGGGAAGTTGAAGAATATATAGAGTATTACAACAATAGGCGAATTAAATGCAAATTAAAAGGACTGAGCCCGGTTCAATACCGGATTCAGTCCCTAAGAGTTGCTTAATTAAACTGTCCAAGATTCGGGGTGCACTTCAAAAATCTGCTTTTTTGTTTTTCTATTTACTTAATAGTTTTTAATCAGTCAACATTTTCAGCATTCAAATATAGCTCCTCTAACTCCCTCTTACTTACCAGTTTCTTAAGTACCATGGCAATTATTATAATACCTGGAATGTTAATCAACAACCTGGCTGCTGCAAACTTCATACCAAGAGCAGAAGACTCATATAGAAACATAGGAATCTTAGTAGTAGACCAAGCCCCGATAAAAATTAAAATATTACTAATACTAACACCCTTTTTCATAAAAACAGCTGCAATGGGAAAAGCCCCATAAAGAGGACCTGCAGCAGCAGAACCTACTACAAAAGAAATAACTACCCCAACTAAACCTGAACCTTCACCCATATACTTAACCATAACGTCTCTTGGAACCCAAACATCAAGAAGTCCAAGAATTATGAAAATTGGAGGAACAACAATAAAAACTTCTAAAAAAGAATTTGCTGCTATACCAAGAGCTTTAGTGCCAATTTCATAATTAACCATAGTGAAAATTAACATTCCTACAAACATTATCAAAAAAGCTTTGTACCTTAATATCAATTTTTTCATTAATACACCACCAATCCAATAAAACCAGCTACAATAAAAGAAAAAAGAAAGGCCAATAGATTTCTAGCAACTGCAATCTTAACTCCAAAATACTTAATCTCCAATGGTAAAGTAATAATACCAACCATCATCAATGTGGAGACAAAAACAGCAATTTGAGCATAACCGGCTCCTGCATCTAAAAGAACAGCAGCAGTAGGAAAAGCTACAAATGGCGGTATCATAGTGATAGCTCCAAAAACAGCAGCTAATATTACACCAATAATACCAGAATCTGCTCCTATTACCTTTGAAATCAAAGCAGCATTCATTACTGCCAACATCAATCCAACAATTAACAATACTACCAATAACTGAGGTAATATATTTTCAAAAGCTTTCCATGCCTTCATTAGTCCTCTTTTAGTTTTTTCCTTGCTTTTTATGAAGGAAAAAAATAAAAAGACTACAGCAAAAATATAAAATACTATACTATCCATCTATTCATCTCCTAAACTATTTGTTATCTTCATAATTTCTGACTTGGCTTTTTCCCAACCAGACTCATTTAGGCTATATCTACACCACTTGCCAACTTTTTTACAGTTTATCAATCCAGCCTCATTTAAAATCTTCATATGATGAGATAATGTAGACTGGCCAATATCAAGACTTACAAGCAACTCGCAACCACATAACTCCCCTTTATTTAACAATCTTAAAATATGTAATCTATTCTCATCACCAAGAGCCTTAAAAATTTGACTAGTATTTGAACCATCCATCATAATCACCACCTTTTTTATTGTCATCTTCCTAATTTTTTATTTAAATCACTATTAATATAATAAGGAACACATCGACAATTGTCAATGTGTTCCAATGAATTCTATTATTTATTTGTTAATTTCACCTTATTTATATACTTAATATCACCTTTTATAAGTCTAATCCCTTCCAAAGTGATAATGAAATGTTCCTCCATCTTATCTTGAACTTTCTCTAAATATCCATCTAACAAAAGATTGGTGATAAGAGTATTTATCTCTCCTTCAGTCATATCCTTCATAATACCAAAGACACTCAACTTATTTAACTTCTTGTCCTTAATACGCTGATTAAGCTTACCCTTCAACATAATCGCTATAGTTCCCTGGCCATAATAGCCCTTAGTATGATAGATTGCGGATAAAACCTTCTGAGCTTCTACACTCTGATCAACCTCAACAATATTACTTAGACAATTACCACAATTACCACATGGTTCAATATCTTCACCAAAGTGTTTAAGAATAATCTGTCTATAACAATCTCTGGTGTGTGCAAACCTAACCATTTCTTCTAACCAGTCTTCTTTTTCTCTAAGACGCCATTTAAAATAAACCCGGGACTTACCAAGTGCCCTATTTACCATAACATCCTTTAGCCCAAATAAAAGTATACACTCACAAGGAAGACCATCCCTGCCACCACGTCCTATTTCTTGATAGTATGACTCTAGGCTTGCAGGCATATTTAAATGAATAACGTATCTGATATTATCCTTATCAAGACCCATACCAAAAGCATTAGTAGCCACCAAGATCTGATATCTATCTGCAAAGAACTCTTCTTGTACAAGGTTTCTTTCCTTTTTGGTAAGACCGGCATGATATAGGCCGACACTATAACCATCCTTAGCCAGTTTCTTGGTCAAACGTTCAGCATCTAGTCTAGTATTACAATATACTATTCCCAAGCTACTATGTTTATCCTTAACATATTTTAAAACAAAATCAGACTTGTCTTCATATAGTTTCACATCAATGAATAAATTAGGCCTATCAAAGGTAGTCTTGAAAATAACCGGCTCCTGCAACTTAAGTAGTGAGGAGATGTCTTCAATCACCCTTTCATTGGCAGTAGCTGTAAAGGCAGAAATAACTGGTCTAATAGGCAACCTATCCAAGGCCATTGCTATCTTCTTGTACTTTGGTCTGAAATCATGGCCCCACTGGGAAATACAATGAGCTTCATCAACTGCTATATGATCAATATTTAATGAAGTGAAAACATCCATAAAATCCTCAGAGAAAAGTTTCTCCGGAGCGATATATATGACCTTATAACGCTCATCTTTGATTTCTTGGATTCTTTCTCTCATCTGCTTTGGTGTGAGGTGACTATTCAAAGATGTTGCAGGAACACCTCTTGCATTAAAAGTATCAACCTGATCCTTCATCAAGGCAACAAGAGGAGATATGACAATAGTTAAATTATCAAAGAAAATTGCAGGTAATTGGTAACATAGGGACTTACCCGTTCCTGTAGGTAAAATCCCTATGATATCTTTCTTATTTAAAATGTTACTGATTATTTCTTCCTGAGGCTCTCTAAAACTATCGTAAGCAAAGTAGCTTTTTAGAGCAGCTTTTAATTCTATTTTTTTAATTATTTTTCTCCTTGTTTCTTGAAAGCTTATCTTTTATTGAAGCAATAATGTCGCCTACACGTTTGGTGATTCTAAAACAATTGATTATAGTTAATAAAGAAACTAATAAATCTATTCCGATTGCAATAATCAGGAATCCAGTTGAAACATTATTGAACATAATATACACAAATATTCCAATCTTAGTTAATAAACTTAGTATAATATTTTGGGTAATTATACTGTAGGTTCTTTTTCCTAAATGTATTGTTTTATATATTAGATTTAGATCTTCCTTCATCAAGACAATATCAGCAATTTGAGTTACTCTGTCTAAACTACCTTTTAAGAAGGCAAAGCTAACATCAGATGCGGCCATGACTATTCCATCGCTGATAGTATCACCAACAAAAGCAACTGTCTTTCCTTTTAGTCTTTTTTGTTCTCTTTTTATTCTATGAACTTTATCTTCTAAGTTTAACTCACCATAAATGTTTGAAATGTTTAATGGAGCAAGTACTTCAGAAGCTCCTTGTTTTCTTTCACCTGTTAAAACAGAAACTTTTTCAATCTTTAACTGCTTCAACTTCTCAACAACTTCAATGCCTTCAGGTTTTAGGTTTTCTTCTAAAGCCAAGGATCCGATATATTGTCCGTCAACTCCCACGTGAATTTGAGTTCCCTTATAGTCATTTATAACTTCAACGCCTTGTTCTTGTAGGAAGTCATCTGTACCAACTACTATTGTCTTGCCGCCGTATACAGCCATGGCACCTTTACCTTTTTCTTCACGGTACTTTTCAAGAAGCTCAATATTTAATTCCTTCGTCATAGCTTTCTTTACCGCATTTGCTATTGGGTGTCTTGCCTGCAGTTCTCCGATTGCTGCATAGGTTAGGATATAGTCTTCCTTGACGTTCTTGTATGGAATTATTTCTTTAACTCTATATTCTCCTGTTGTAAGAATGCCAGTTTTTGTGAAGAACAGGGTGCTTAATTTACCGATTGCATCTATCGAGCCTGTATGCTTAATCAAAACTCCTAATTTCTTAGCTTGACTAAAAGCAAAGTTATAGGCTATAGGTGTAGACAACAACATTGCCCATGGACATGAAACTGCTAAAAGTATTAATCCTTTGTAAATCAATTGTGATGGATTATCCGAAAAGAAACTAAATAAGAAAAGTATAAAAGCTAATGCACCAACTACTTTAACATAAATGCTGCCGATTTTAGCACTTGTTTTTGCAAAGCCTTTTTTTTGTTCCATAGCTTCTTCAGTCTTTGTTATTATCTCCTTTAGTAGACCTTCGTTGTATCTTTTTAATACTAGGAGTTTTAGTGGTTTTGCAATATTAATACCACCGCTTTTTAGTATGCTTCCAGGGCCTACTTCTTCTTCAAAGTTTTCATTTGATACAGAAGACATATCTATGGTGGATTTACCTTCTAGTACTTTGGAATATAGTGGTATAACCTCCCCAGGTCTTACAACTATAATGTCCTCTTCCTTGATTTCTTTTATTGGTGTTGGTAGGACTACTTTATCATTTAGCTTATATACTAGTGTTTCTTCTTTATGTAGTATATCAGAAACATCCTTTCTAGCTAGATTTGAAACTTTCCAGCTTAAATAGTCAGCAACTAGATATATTGCTAAGACTATTAATGCTTCAATATAATCCTTGATTACAAATGCTCCTATAATAGCCAGGGCAATCAGCAAGGATTCATTTATTTTTCTTTCCATGAAGACCGTATTGTATACCTTTTTTATAAGGACTATAGAACAAAGTAGCAAGCCAATGAGATAACCTAGCCACTTGTATTCAACAGGTATGTATTTGGTATAGCTAATTGCGTATATTACTAATCCTAGTACAAATAGAGATACGTTTTTTTTGTTTATTTTTTTGTCTATATTCAACATTTTTTCAGATACATTGATAGTGTCGTCATAGTTGTGAATAACATCAATTATATCCTTGGTTGCCATTTTATCGTCAGCATCCTTGACGAAGGTTACTTTCAATTTTTGTTGAAAGCTTTGATAGGTTACTTTTTCTATGTCTGGTAATAGATTTATATCTTCTATGGCCTTTTTTAGGATGCTATCATTTTCTACATGACTGATAAAGAAGTTTTTTACCATTTTATTTGTACCGCCTTCTTTTTTATTGTCCTCATTATATCAAATAAGGATTTTTATATAAAGACTTTGAAATTAAAATATGTTATAATGTCCAATGTGGAGGGATCAATATGGTTCTTGAACGATACTTGTTAATATATAACAGAGCTTCTGGCTCAGATAATATAAATAGTCTTTTAACTGAGATTGTTCCTATTTATCAGGAGCATGGTATTATCTTGACTCCTTTTTGCTTAAACATAGGCAGCAAGGAGGATTTTTTGCCTCTTTTAAAGAATGATGATTTTAGTGGTGTCTTGATTTCTGGTGGAGATGGATCTATTCGGTCTGTCCTGAGTTTCTTGTTAGATCATGATATAGATTTACCAATTGGTATATTTCCAGCTGGCACTTGTAATGATTTGGCAAATAGCCTTGGGCTACCAAGAAATATAAAGGAAGCGGCGCTTGTGCCTTTAAAAGGTAAGAAGTTGGCTATCGATGTTGGGGTTATTAATGATACAACCTATTTTTTCAGTAGTTGTGCTGGTGGTTATTTTATGCCTGCTACTTATGATACTCCATCACATGCCAAGAAGAATATAAAGCAATTTGCCTACTATTTTAGAGCTGCTACCAAGTTTACCTCTTTTAAGCCTTTTGACTTGTCAATTTCTATTGATGGAACTCTTCATAAGTTTAATTCTATTATGTTTGCTATTGGAACTGGTTCACAGATAGCTGGTTTTAATAATATTCTTGATGAGGCTGAACTGACAGATGGTAAGTTGGATTTGTTTATTATTGATGATTGTTCCTACTGGGAGCTTCCAAATATTGTTTTCAATATTTTTAGAGGTCAGTTTTCAAATCAGAAGCATGTAAGGTACTTTCAGGCTGAGTCTTTCTACATTGATGGGCCTATGAATCTTCCTATTGTTTTTGATGGTGAAAAAGGTGAAAGATTACCTTTGTCTATCAAGGTTTCCAAGAAAAGAGTAAGATTGTTTGTCTAAGTTTATTATTGGTTTATATGAGGGTGGTTTCGTCCTGGTGGGCGACACGGACTTCAAATCCGATGTTGGGTGGTGGACCCATCCTTGGTAGGTTCGATTCCTATTCACTCTCGCCATAAATATTAAGATATAAGTAAAAGGATTGAGTTTTTTGCTCAATCCTTTTACTTATCTGATATATCCAACAACTTCATCTATGCTTGTTTTTCTATTTTTTCTATATCACTAATTAAGCTAACGCCAATACTAAGCTGGTTCTCATCTTCTAATACTATGAAAATCATATCATCATCTTCAACTTCAGATCCTGATTCAAATAAAAAGAATCTACCTTCTGTTTTAACTCCATCATTGTCTGTTATCCTGATTTGGTCTCCAAATTCTATATATATCCCAAATTCTTGATTTTCATTTATTTTTGTTACTTTAATGCAGGGTTCAATATCTGTAATTTTCATTGTATACACCACCTTGATATGTTTTTTAGTATTATATCATAGATTTACTATTTATTGAATAATCACTTACAGACACTCTTGATAGACTATATAGATATAATAAACTTCGATTTCTTCAATAGATATGCACCAACTTGAGATAATATAATATCTAGAACTATAATAATTATACTAATAAATAATAAATTAATACTCTCAAATACATAAATTCTATAAAGATTAAGTAACCAATATATAGACCCAATGACTATGGTTAATGCAAATAAAGAAGTCATTGGAATAACACTTTGTTCTCTAATTATTAAGGAAATTAGAAATGTTATTACTGAACCTAAATATGATATGGCAGTTAAAAAAATTAAATATCCAGGATTTAATATCAATAAATCTTCTTTAAAAAAGTAAATGATTCCTATTTTCATTATTAGTATAAAAATCAAACTAATTAGTATAGCAAATAGTACCAAAAATATATTTTTTGCAAAAACTATTACTATAGGTTTTATTTTCATAGCTAATAGAATATCAAGCATATTAGTGCTCTTTTCGTTTATTATAGATGTACTTGAAATTTGCATAGCAATTAGTGTAGAGATAAAAATTGGTATAATGTATACTGCGTAATCAACAGGAAATAAACTTTCTGATCCTTTTGTATAAAAGAACATTAGTATTGGTATTATTGTAAATACATATGGCCATAGTTTTCTCTTACTACTAATTGTTTCTATAATTTCTTTTCTAATTATTAAGAATACTTCCTTATGCATTATTTACTCCACTCTTATATCCTTCTACCATCTTGAGATAGTATTCTTTAATATTATTTTCAATTTCCTTAACAATATTCTCTCCTATTACAGTTCCATCTTGAAGAAATATTATTTTATAACATGATTCTCTTACTAAATTTAGATCGTGGGTATTTATTAAAATTGTAGTATCTTCTTTCTCTAACTCTTCTATTATTTTTATTATAAGATCTATACTCTCTGGATCAAGACCGTTTGTTGGTTCGTCTAAAAGTATGATGTTTGGATTATTTATTAAAGCACATGCAAGAGATAATCTTTTTTGCATCCCATGAGATAATTGTCCAGAAAATTTGAGGTTTAGCTTGTTTAATTTTAATTTTTCTAACCAAATTTCAGCACTTTGCTTAGCCTCTATTTGTTTATAATAAAAGCTTGCTCTAAATAGTAGATTATCCAAGGGACTAAGTAATGGATAGAAGCCTCCTGAATCTGGCATATAGGATATACTTGTTGCTGATAATTCCCCATCTTTTCTACTACTGTCAATTTCTATGAATCCACTTTGTGGCTTAATTAGACCTAAGATACATTTAAATAAAGTAGTCTTTCCTGCACCATTATGACCTAATATAGCAGTTATTTTTTGCTTTTTTATATCCAAGTTAATATCATTTAAGACCAAACTCTTTTTATTATAAGCAAATATTAGATTATTTATTTTAATCATAAATATTCTCCTTTTATTATTTAAGCGAATTAATCTCAGTAATTATTGATTTAATATGTATTATTATTATATAATTTCAATTTAATATGTATCATTATACACTATATTACTATATTCGAATACATTTTGGCAATACCATTTAATATATATATTTTTAACAAAAAAATAGAGCCCCAGTAAAAACTGGAACTCTACCATAAATAACTATTAAACTAATATATAAAATTATTAAACATTTGATACTTAAGCTTCGGTTTTCTTTTTTCCAAACCCTTCGATTCTGAAAGCCAGAACTAAACCAATCAATGAAGTAGCAACTAAAGCAATGAAAAGACTTGTAAAGTTACCGCCGAGTACCAATAATCCACCAATACCAATCAATGAGGCAATACCATAGGCTTGATAAACAATACTATAATTTGATCCATACCAGTGAGAACCAAAAGCTCTGTTTGTATAAACTGGGAATAATGCCAGGAATCCACCATAACCGACAACGATACCTGCAATACCAATGATAAACATAACTTGATTTAAGTGTGATATCAAAAGCACAGTTGACATGATAGTAATAATAAAGCTCAATTGAATTATTCTTAAAGGACCAAACTTATCTGACAAATAACCTGCAAGAAGTCTGCTAGCTCCATTAGTTATAGCAAGAACTGTAATTAGACCCAATGCCACACTACGTTCTAAGCCACCTACCTCTATACCAATATTAGCTGAAGCTCCAAGAACAAAAAGTCCAGGAATAGCAGCCATTAGATACATGACCCATAAATACTTGAATTTACGAGTTTTAATCATATCTCTTGTTCTAACATCAGTCTCTACAATAGATGATTCATGTCTTTCATAACCCGGAGGATTGTTTGAGAACAATGCACCTATTAAAATCAGAATAAATGATATCAAACCTAGGAATATAAAACTCTGTGAGACATTCATATTCATATTGTTAAACAAAAATGTTATCAATTGCTTATAGATTATACTACCTGATGCAAATACAGCTACTGATAATCCTGTAACAAGACCCTTGTGAGTAGGAAACCACTTAACCAAAGTAGCCAAAGGACAAACATAAATAAATCCAATACCTGCTCCTGTAAGCACTCCATATGTTATAGTCATTAAAAATGGTTGATTTGCGAATCCAGATATAATTAATCCACCACCATATAGTACCGCACCTATCATCATCGTAATCCTTGGACCTTTTGCATCCACAAGTTTACCAGAAAGAATAGTAGATAACGCAAATACTGCTTGAGCTATAGAATAAGGTAAAATAACAGCATTGTCACTCCAACCAAATTCCGCTTTCATACCTACACCCAAGGCACTCCAGGCATACAAGCCTGCAATTGTTAAATTTGCTAACAACACACCAACAAGTACAATGTACCTATTTTTAACTTCAAATTTTAAAATATTTTCCAATATATATCTCCTATCATGACTAATATTTTTAAATTATTTTGCAATTATACATAAAAATACATATAAAGGCAATACTTTTTATTTCTAAATTTAACCAAGGCTTTTTCTTATCTTACCCATCTTAATAATCCAGTCCTTAAGAATCTTCTGCTCCTCTTCAACATCATCAAATAAATCCTTACTCTTACCCATCAAATGAAGAATAATCGGTCTAGCAGACATTAACAAAGTATGATACAACCCTTCCTCAAGAACCTCGTCCCCATCAAGCCTGATTCCAAGAATATCACATGCTAGAATAAAATCCTCGTCATAAGAAAGCCTAGCTTCATCAGAAACAATACCCTTAGCTACTTTGGAATTAACAAACTTAGAAGCAAAAACAAGATCAGCCTTTAAAAGCGGGTAATATTCTAATAATCTTGTAATACCAGCCTCCCCAAACTTTTCCAAGACCTCTCTTAAACCTCTACCAACACCTATAAATTCAGGAGGCATACCCAAAGTATATAAAGCTGCAGTAAAAGAAATTGCTCTAGGAACAGAACACTCTATATGAGTATCAATACTAAGTAGTTCATCTCTTAATGACTCATCCCTGACAAGACCTGCTATCTCATCAACTACAATACTCTCCCTTGAATATTGTAAATCAGTTTTAACCCCGGCCAATCTATCCCTATTCTTAGGAATATATTTAGAGATAAAATCAACTGTGCAAATCAACTTTCCGAAAAGTCCAAGATAATGCTTGGAGAAAATACCAATCATCTCCTGCATTTCAATTACTTCTTCTTCTTTGAAAATTTGTGTAGTATTAGAATTAACACCTTCTGCTAAAGCATTGACAACCTTACGAGTCTCAGCCTCACCATGATCATACCTCAAACCGGATTGAATCGAAAAAGTCTTTACACCTGCATAATTCTTCATAAATCCATTAAGATTTTTCTTAGTTAAATGACCTCGAAAAGGTAAGGACCCGCACCCAAGAATAGGAGCAACCTCAACACCATTAGTCTGACCCCAATTAGCCAACTTACTTAAGGCAATCCTTATAGCCAGAACAGAAGATACCATACCATAGGACATAGCTGAATCAGACCTGGCCAACATCACTCTATAACTTTCATTGTTAATTCCGTTTTTTCTTTGCTCCTTATCATAAACATCTAGAATATTATCAATATTCACCAAAGCAGGTACAGTCTCAACGAGCGGAATAATCCTAATGCTATCAAGAGGAAATTGAATATCATAATTCTTGTTACCAAGTTCAATAACAGAATTGATTCTCTTGCCAAGAGTAATTAGTTCCTCACCAGTTTCTATCATAGGTACAATTGTTTCATTAATAGCCTGAACCGAAGATTTTTTGTATGCTAAAATATTAGTCTCAACAAGAGACATTATACTCATCAATTGTCTGAACACTGGTTCTTTGACTGCATTGGGAATTCTAGGAGTTATTTTAACATCCTTACCCGGTATGATACCCTTACTAATTAAACCCAAGGCTATTTGTGATGTTTGATGATAAGGCGTTAGCTTACCCTCAAAATCAATCATTATCTCTTCAATTCCTAAACCGCCATGTTCTTGTTTTTCTAGTATGTGAAATGCTTCTTCAGGTTCATTTTGTATAGATATATATTTCCCTGAATTGTCTGGATGTTGTGTTCCCATACTAATCGGATATTTTCTCATTTTCTTCTCCTTTAGCTCTATAATTAAAAAGCCAGCAACAATCATTCGACTATTACTGGCTTACCTATAACTTGCTTATGCAATTTAATTGTCTTCCAATTTTTACAATATTAATTTTTCTATGTCTTGATCTGCAACAATAACTATTATCTTTTCTCCAGTTTTGGTACTAACGTCAGAATAGGTACTGATAATATTAATATCTATAACTGACTTAATAGTATCTTCCAATAAATCCCTGGAGTTTTCAAACAAAGATGTCCTTACTCTTTTGACAAGTTCTACCCCATCTTTACTCTTTGCCAGGTTCTTTTCAGAAATACTAAGAAATCCATTATGCCTTATCAATATCATATCTTGTAGGATAATAGTACGGATTTTTTCTGGACCTCTGCCCATGTATTCCAGTTCAAACTTGCTTATTGCTTCACTTAACAGTGCTTCAACTTGCCCTTTTGTCATATATTTCACCTTCAGTAATCCAAAAAATAGTTCATAATTAGTGCAACAAATTAATTTTACCAATATTTATCCAATTATGCAAGAATTATGCCTAAAATGGTACGTCGTCATCCTCTAATGCCTGACTTGGGAAGAATACATCCTCGACAGCTCCACCACCACCACCGGCACCTTCAGCAGATTTATCTCTATCAAGGAAAACCACTCTACTAGCCTGAACATCTGTTGTATAAACCTTTTGTCCATCTTTTTCATAACTTCCGGTTCTTATGCTGCCCTCAACAAGAACAAGTCTGCCCTTTTTAAGAATATTACCTACATTTTCAGCTTGTTTATCCCAAGTTGTTATTTTAATGAAATCAGCACTACCTTCTCCAGTTTCCTTATCTTTAAATCCTCTGTCAACAGCCAATGTAAAATTAGCAACAGCCTTTCCTGAAGGTGTGTACCTCAACTCAGGATCTCTAACCAATCTACCTACTAAAGTAACCCTATTATACATTTTTCATCTACTCCTCTTCTGTTACTATTTTTTTAACACGTTTAGTGAAATTCTCTCTAGAAATCATAACACTTCTTTTGCAAGTAGTACATTCAATTCTAAAATCTGCACCTATTCTCAAGATTTTCCAATTATAGCCACCACAAGGGTGAGGTTTTTTCATAATAACTATCATTCCCTCTTGGTACATCATATTCACCTCTCTAACCATTTTACCCTTTATCAAACCATTAGTCCATACCCGTTTTTCTGGCTAGACATATTCTACAAACTCTAAACCCGTTACTCCTCCCTTCGCCTAAAGTAGTCTTAGCTTTATAACCATTTTTCAAGTAACTACAATCACTATAAAGGTGATATACACGATCATACTCATACTCATCACAATTCTCATCCACAATATAAACCTCTTGCTGATCATTCATATTTTCTTTCAAATGACTGAAGGCATCCTCCAACATTTCTTTTAAATAGTGACTATTCCTAATAAACATCGAACCCCTGAATATTGGATAGTTTTCCTCAACTAATCCCACTCTACCTACCAATCTTCTATATAGAACAAAATTATCCATAGAGAAATTTCCAGATTTTTCTTTAAAGACAGGTCTTAAAAGACTGCTATATAAATTATTCACCTTCTTAAATTTATTACTAGAAGCCTTTGAACTATTGAAATCATAGATAATCTCATCATAAAGTTTTTTATTCTCGTACCAGCCATAACCACCAACCCTTAAAGCCTGACCCAAGCTATTAGTAATACAAAATCTATTATAAAATTGAAATACCAATAACACTAATCCAAAAACTACAATTAATATTAACGGAAACAATATTGCGCCTTCAATTGTAGCACTCCCTCTTTCATCACTAAAATCCATTAGGTACTTCACCAGCTCCATTCATTATCTGACCATCAATGCCACTAATCAAATGATTATACCAACCAGTAATAACATTTCTAAAGGCAAAACCTAAAGCTACTAGAATAACTAGAATAATAACCACTTCAATAGTCTCAATACCCCGATCACCTTTTAGAATAGATTTGAAATTTCTTTTAACACTTGCAAATAAATTAATAACAATTTTCATTATACCTCCTATAATGCATTGCCATGAGTAATAGAAAAAATACTAGGTATCAATACTAACAAACTGACACCTATAAAAATGATCATCATAGGAAGGACCATCTTGGCAGAACCTTCCTCAGCCAATTGTTTTATTGTCTCCCTTTTTAATTTCCAGGCATCTTCTGCCAGTTTCGTTAAATAACTATTTCCATCCCCCCCTACTAAATAGAATTGAATAAAGAAATTTACGATTTTTATCAACTCACGCTCTCTAGTTCCAAGGATAACTTCAAAAAAAGCATCCTTTCTATTATAACCAAGATTAATCTTATCTAAACTAGACTTAATCAAAGAAAGATAGTAACCATAATTATCAGCTACGAAATATACTGACAAAGCTTTCTCTAAAGTTAGACCCGCTTCCAGATAAAGCATCAAGGAATTTAAAAAACCTGGATATTCTTTAAAGAACTCTACCCTCCTACCATTAACAATATTCCTTAATTTTATGTATTTAAACCTCGATACTCCAAATAGGATGGATAATGCTAGAAACATAAAACCAGAATCAATTGTCATTCCAATAAAAACCAATGGAAGCATCAATACAACATTATGAAAAACAATATCACGATAACCTTTAATATTTTCTGCTAAACCATTAATGCCATAATAATGTTTTAATATTTCCTTCTCTTTAAGACTAATAGGCAGTCTAAATTCTAATACAAAAATGAAGTTCAAGGATATTTTCTTCATAATAATAAAAAGACTGAACACAAGATAGCAAAAAAATATTATTCCCATACAACCTCCATCAGCTTATTACTAATATAAAATGACAAAGTGAAAAGAAACCCTACACCTAAGAAAGTGACTATACCAATAATATTAGATGTTAAAAACATTATCATTTCAGGATAGAGAAAACGAAAAGCCAATAACATCATAAAAGGAATAACTCTAAGAATAAGAACTTCAATTCTTTGTTTAGCTAACAATGTTTTTATTTCCCTTTCAATTTCAAGTCTTTCACTTAATACATTATTTGTATTTTCCAATACTTCCTTGAGGTCACCACCCTTATTTCTTGTAATTTCCAAAATATTACCAAACTCCTTGAAGAAACCAATTTGATATTCACCTTCCAATAACATAAACCCTTTCTCATAATCAATACCTATTTTATTCCAATATATAATCTTATCCAATTCTTTGGCTAAAAGTGTATCTTCTCCATACATATTACAAAGGTTGAATTTTACATCAATTAAAGCATTATCAAAAGATTTACCACTTTTCAAAAAACCATCCAATAAATAAATGAAATCTTGAAATTCTAAAAGCATTCTGTCCTTTCTCACCTTTTTTAAATACTTAATATAATAAGGTACTAAAATTAAAGATAGAAAACTAACCAATATTGAAAATATTATATTACTGGAAAGTAATATAAAGTAGGTTAAAGTCACTGTATACGTAATGATTATTATTCTAAATATTTTCTTATTTTGTTTAAAAATTTTGGTTATTTTCATAAATATTCAATTTCTCCCGATTTTTTAATTCACCAACTCTAACTAACATACCCAAACCGTCTCTTTCAAATAAGTTATTTAATACTAACTCAGACTCATTCTTCAATATTTCATAGATTCCTATAAGCCTTCTCCCATCATTCTGTCTTTGTAGATGAACGACTATATCTATTCCACTTTTGATCAAATTAACCCCGACATCTTCTCTTAAATCATTACCTACCAGCACCATGGTCAATAATCTCAACAACATATCCTTGGCACTATTTGCATGACCAGTTGACATTGATCCTTCATGCCCTGTGTTCATGGCTGTTAACATGTCAAAGGCCTCATGCCCTCTTACCTCACCGACGATTATTCTGTCTGGTCGCATCCTTAAAGCAGTTTTAATTAACTTTCTAATATCTATAAAGGTATCATTATTATCGTTATTAATTTGGCGTCCTTCTAGTCTTATAAGATTTGGGATATTCTTAATACTTAACTCCGCTGAATCTTCAATAGTAATAAGACGTTCATCAACCGGTATAAAATCTGCCAGCAAATTGAGAAAAGTAGTTTTTCCAGAACTTGTGCCTCCACTTATAAAAATATTATATCGACATACTACAAGTAATTTTAGGAATTCAAGAGCTTCTTTATTGATAGTATCCTTAATCAATAAATCTTCCATTTTCAAAAAGTTTTTGTTGAATTTTCTGATTGTAATTACAGGACCATCTATAGCAATAGGTTTCAACACAACATTTACCCTTGATCCATCATCTAATCTAACATCTACAATAGGCTTTGATTGATTAACTAACTTGTTCATCTTTCCCACAATTGTCTGAATTATATTTTCCAATTGAGCTGTATTTTCAAATGTTTTGTTCTCTCTATATATTTTTCCTGCCTTTTCATAGAATATACAATCTGGACCATTAACCATGATTTCATCAATATCATTATTTTCTAATAAAATCTGAAGAATATCATAACGGCAAATACTGTTGAATAAATCCCTTATCAAGTTATTCTTACATTCAATAGGTAAAGTCATATCTCTGGTTCTATCAATTACCTTATCAATGATTAAATCCTTTATTTCCATTTCGCTCGGCAATTCTCGTAATTTTAATTCTTCAATAATTTCTTTCTTAAGCTCCTTTTCCATTTAACAAGCTCCTCTCTAAACTTATTGAATTTTATTTGTCCGTTCTTTATAGAAATAATTTTATCCAACTCTCCAAGTTCAATCACTTCAATCCCATCATTTTTCATGCTATTTATATGCATCTTATCCATTTCGAGATTAATCCCATTCCCCTCGATTTGAATATAGTATAGATAATCCTCTATCTTTTTAATCTTCCAATAAAGTACACCATAGTCTAAGACTAAATATCTGTAGTTTTGAGTTTCAAAAAACTCAATCAAATAATTTATAAAAATATTTGTAAGCTCATCAACCTCCTGACCTTTAATATCAATTTCTATATAGTGATATAGGTCAATAGAATTATGACTAATAATACCTGGATTGAATTTCTCCTGATTATTGTAATAATATAGAGCTTTCAATAGACCTTTGTTACCTGTATTCCATCCAATGCACTTAAAAGGAAAATCAATATTGAAAGATACCATGCATACTTTATTCCCTTCTTCTGCAAGTTCTCTAGCAATAAAATGGTTTGAAATTGTTGCTACCTCTAAATTATATGGAGAAACACCAGCTACAATCTCCATCTTCGAATCTTTTTCCCCAAGACCTATGATTTTTAATATTTCTGCCTTAATATTTGCCTTTGCTTGGTAAAGAAATATTCCGTCATCATCCTTTTCTTCTGTTAAGACAATCATGTTACTATTACTTAATGCCTTCTTATTCTTGTTACTTACAATAGTATAGCCACTTATCCCTAAGCCCAATTCATCAATAAAATAGAAATTAATATTCTTATGATTCTCCCTAATCAGCTCCTCCCCAATATTCCTGATGACCAAATCACCACAATCATAAATCTCAACATCAATCACAACTACCACCTCTGAATACTTTTTATACAAAAAATGATTTTTTTCAAATATTTAACTTCTATCTTACAAAATCTGAATATAATTAAAATTGGAGGTGCAATATGAATAAAAAAATATACTTTATCGGAAGTCCAGATTTAAGAGAAAATTTAGAAATGAGTCTACAACTCATAGGATGGAAGATTGAAGACTTTGTTGGGTGGAATGTTGATAGTTTAATAATATATCAACTCGAAAAAGTTGATGTTCCTTCATTCTATATACCTAATAATCTTCTGATAGTCACTAATAACAAAAAACTCAAGGATATTGACAATAGTAATATTTTCTACTATCATAGCAACAATCTCAGATTTAGGTTTTCTCGTTTTATCATTGAATATGTACAAAGACAAACTAATAAGTCGTCAGATTTTTATGATAATAAAGAAGTTATCAATCTACTATATAATCAACAAACTAATGATTTAGAAAAACTTCTTACACATTTAAACATAAAAAATAGATATATCATCAGAAAATTAAAGTATTCTGACTATTTATCAGAACAACCTATAAAAACACTCGTATATTTTGACTACCCTGAAAAACCAATAATGATAAAGAATAGGGTACTTACCATCTATAAGGGATATACAAGGGCACAAAAAAAAGAACTAAAAGGTCAAAACCCTTTAGCTCCTAAATTATTTATAAATAAAATCGATAAATCAACAATCAAAAAAATATTAAAGCATCTAAATTAAAGTAAACCACCATCACCTAATTCAGCAATAAAGTCCTTAGTAATCTTTATCTTGGCCACTAATAACGGTAGTACCAAATCTAGTATAGACATACCACCTCTTAACAAACCAGCCGGCAAACCAATCAAAGGTATTTCACCCTCATAATATGCAGCCATGAACATAGCTCCAGGAAAAACAGGAGAGCCATAGATAACCATCTCGACCTTTTCATGCTCCTTGACTGTTTTTAAAGTAAAATCATCTGCATCAACAGACAAGCCACCAGTTAATACAATTAAATCAAAATCTCTCTCAATAAAATCATCTATAGCCGCCTTTATGATACCCTGATCATCAGGAACTATATTTTGTTCCATGACCTGATATCCATAATTCACAAACTTTTCTTGTAGATAGGGCAGGAAAGCATCCTCTATTCTACCTTCAAATACTTCACTACCTGTTGTTACTACTCCTATCTTCAAGCTATTAATAGGATGTATCTCAACAATAGGCTTTTCCAGAACTTCTACGCCTGTTTCTAATAATTCCTTCTCTATTTCCAAAGGGGTTATAGAAAAAGTTGCAACCTTAGATCCAGCTTCAACTACAGAATATTTTTTTTTCGTAGCTACTTTCATCCCATCAATCATATTTAAAGCCTTTAACTTTTTACGACTAGTTAACAAAACACCCTTTTGATCAGCAAAACCATGTACTTTACCTTCCTTAGGTTCACTAATGGTTATAACCTTTCCACAGGCCTTTGCTCCTAAAATATTGGCTGCATCATTTTCATGAATCAGATTACTATCTTCATCAATAACATTAACATGATACTTACCCATATTCTTTAAAACTTCTATATCTTCAGCTTTAACAACATAACCTCTCAAAAAAGTAATATTCTGACTATTTCCAGGTATTATACCTGTTAGCTCATGAGATAATTGTTTTCCAACCGCATCTTCAATAGCAATGATTTTCATTCTTCACCTCTTTATATAATAGTATCTTCCTTGACGATTTCAACATATTTATCAGCCTTAAATTCATAAACTTTTTCATCGACTATTATTTTAGCACTTCCAGGTGAAGTTTCCAACCAACTATCTAAACCTCTATCTCTAACAATATCAAGAAGAGCGATTGCTTTCTCCAAACCATCACCAGTGCTAAAATTCCATACTTCATCAGGTTGAGCCAATCTATTATCACTATAAATAGACGTATTACCCAAACCGTTCAAGTAGACATAAGCCTCATCAATACTCATTGACTCAGATCCCACCAAGGTGACCGGATTTCTCTCAAGGGCAGCTTTCATAAAGGCCTTCAGGTAATCCTTGCCTTTTATATCTCTATAGGCAAGAAAGGCCAGATCGGCAACTTCACTATCGTTCCGTCTACCTTCAAGATAAGTAATTATTTCTTCCCTACTCATATCATTACCAAGGATAATAGGTTTGGTCTCTACAAAATCCTTATCTTCGATTTCAGGTAATTGAGGAGCAATTTTGCAAAAATCTATCAATTCATCAATTAAATTCTTTTGTTTACTACAAACCTTAGCAACAATAGATGCTAGAACCTCTGGATTAGCTTGAAGTTCCCTAACACGCAAACCACTATTCTTAAATGCAGTCTCAATATCTTTAAGATTAATTCTATCTTCAAGAGGGCTGCTATAGAATTCCATAGCATCAATATCTTCCAGCAACTTATTTTGAGTTGATGTTCCAATCAAATATGGACTACCATGCTCGTAGGGAAATACTTTTTCTGCCTCAATATAGTGTTTCTTACCAAAAATTTCATGCTCGAACTGAAAACACATTTGCTTCAAGGCTGCATTTCTCAAATAACTAGCAATAGTCGTATAATCAACCTTAGTTTCTAAGTAATCTGTAATCTTATCTTTGAAACCTAAATAAGTTTCCTTAGGCATTGTAGCTTCCTTATATATCCTATGAACATAACCTAAGTTATTAGCCACAAAAGTTATTTGCTCATTTTCAATTGCTCTTCTAGACTTCATGGATATCTCAGTTCCATTGAACCACATGTTCTTCGTAACCAGACGTCTGTTATTAGTTATCTGTCCAGTTCCAACATCAACAAAATTTTGAGAATGAAGTGGTGTTGCTATCATATAGATATCTTCCATCGGCAGACCACCAATTATATATAAGGCCGCATAATACATTGTAGATAAGGAAACACACTCACCAGCACCTTTATGATAGCCCTCTTTTAAATGAAAGGCCGTCATAGATTCAATTGTTTCTGTTTTCCAATATGGTATCGCTTCACTGGTATATTTATCTAGACCAAAGTGTTTTCTAATATCTATGTCGAAATAGTATTTATCTCCTTCATAACCAAACAAAGCATTACTTTGTCTTAAAGTATCTAAATCCACAAATTGATCAAACCTTTTTAATTCCTTGTCCTTGGTAGTCATACCCCAGGTATCAAGGTCAAGATTAAAATCAAACTGATTCATGATAAATTGCTTAATTCTTTGTAGTTTTTTATTTAAATTCATCGTTTCTATATTTTTAAACCAAGGATCTTCCTTCCACTTCCAAATAACTGGTGACATAATATTAGCTAATACCAATGAAAACATCAATTCTGGAAAGATAAAAATCTCCATATCTGACAGACTCACTGCAGACGAATATTTTTCCATAGACTCTTTATTACTTTTATCTAGCATTTGCTCACTTCCATATTCCCTATAATATATTTAGTGTTTCCACCTATACAATTATACCACAAGTAGATCAAATTGTAATATACATCTATAAGTATCGATATGTAATTTCAGATAACTTTCTCACAGTTTTCACACATCCAACACATAACAAGACTATACTTGTGCCATAAGTTAAGAGGAGGTGGTGAATGGAATAAAGGTTAAAATAAATAAAGGAGGTATATAGAATTAAAATTAGAGGTATATTTAGAAAATAAGAATTAAAGTTATATTTAAACAGTAAATATTAATGTATATTGAAAAGTATTAAAGTATATTTAGACAGTAGATATTAATGTATATTTAAAAAGTATTAAAGTATATATAGAAAAAAATTAATCAATTAAAAGATTTTAAGATTACTTAAAAAGTTTTAAAAATGTTAAAGACAATATTCAAAAAGTAAAAGAGTCAAAGACAATGTTTGAAAAGTAAAAGAGTCAAAGACAATGTTCGAAAAGTAAAAGAGTAATCTTAAAAAAGTTAAAAAATAATTTCTTTTCATCAAGACCACTTAGGCATTCGCCTAGGTGGTCTTTTTTCACTTTATTTGGTAAAATAGTTGTAGAATAGATATAGAAAATAAATAGATTGGATGTGTTGATAAAATGCCTTTAGTAAATACAAAGGAAATGTTCAAAAAAGCCTATGAAGAAGGATATGCCATAGGAGCCTTTAATGTAAATAACATGGAGATAATACAAGGAATAACAGAGGCTGCAAAAAATCAAAAGGCACCTTTAATCCTACAAGTATCATCTGGTGCAAGAAAATATGCAAACCATACCTATCTAATAAAACTAGTTGAAGCAGCTCTAATCGAAACAGACCTACCAATAGCACTACACCTTGACCATGGTGACTCTTTTGAGTTATGTAAAGCATGCATAGACGGTGGTTTTACCTCTGTAATGATTGATGGATCACATCTTTCCTTCGAAGATAACATCGCCTTAACCAAAAAAGTTGTTGACTATGCTAAACCTAGAAACGTTACCGTTGAAGGAGAACTAGGTCGACTAGCAGGTGTAGAAGATGAAATAAATGTAAATGCAGAAGATGCAAGTTATACAAAACCAGAAGAAGTTGAAGAGTTTGTAAAAAGAACAGGCGTTGATTCTTTAGCTATTGCTATTGGAACAAGCCATGGTGCTTTTAAATTTAAAGGTGACGCCAAATTAAGATTTGACATCCTTGAAGAAGTAAGCAAACGCCTACCAGGCTTTCCTATAGTACTACATGGTGCCTCATCAGTAGTTCCTGAATATGTACAATTAATCAATGAACATGGTGGTGAAATCGCTGGTGCCAAAGGTGTTCCCGAAGAAATGTTAAGACGTGCAGCATCTATGGCTGTTTGTAAGATAAACATTGATTCAGACCTTCGTCTAGCAATGACAGCTAAAGTTAGAGAAGCTTTAGACCAAGATAAAAAGAACTTCGACCCAAGAAAATATTTATCACCAGCAAGAGACGCTATCAGAGAAATAGTTGAACATAAGATAGTAGAAGTACTCGGCTGTAACGGTAAGGCTTAACTATGAAAATCAAGGGTATTTTATTCGATAAAGATGGAACCTTGCTAGAATTCAACAGAACCTGGCGACCAATTGCCAGTCAAGTTATTGATGAAGTTGCAAGCCACTATAACTTCAAGGACAAGAAAGCCCTAGCAGAATCAATAGGGCTCTTCGAACATTCCATAGACCCGAACGGATCTTTATCTGCTGGTACCAACAAGGACGTAGCCTTAGATATGCTCGCTACCTTACAACAGGAATGTATAGCATGTACAGATGTGGAACATATAAAGTGGTCTACTCAAATTTTCAATAAAGTAGCAGCCTCCTTGCCCTTTTATCCTGTTGAAGGTGTAGTTGAAACTATAAGGATACTTAAAGAAAAAGGTTATCACATTGGACTTGCAACAGCAGATTCTTTAGAAAATGCAAAATTATTTCTAGAGAAGACAGGACTTGCCATCTATTTCGACTATATTGGAGCAGATGACGGGCTAATCAATCCCAAACCAGCACCAGACTATATGAATAACTTCTGTAAACAGTATACTCTTAAACCTTCAGAAGTGGTTGTTGTAGGTGATACAATGGCTGACATGAACTTTGGTATCAATAGTGGAGCAGGATTGATTGTAGGTGTCTTATCTGGGACTGGAACAAGATCTCTTCTTGGAGATAGTGCCACCGTGATTATTAATAGTGTTAAAGATCTTATTGTTGATGATAAAACAATATGGGAGGTTATGTAGTGGATTATCTATATGATGGTTGGTTAAAGATCTATACGAAGGAAAGAAATGGCAGGAGTTTTGAAGTACTAGAAGATAAAGATGCAGTTGGTACCTTAGTAGAAGATAGGGATGGCAAATTTTTATTAGTAAGGCAATATAGAACTGCACTTGGTAGTGAATCCCTGGAAATTCCAGCTGGTTGTATAGACAAGGATGGTCTTACACCAGAAGAAATAATGATTGAGGAACTTAAAGAAGAAGCCAATCTTGATATAGAAGTCAATGCTCTAAAACTAATGATTGATACTTGCCCTCAAGTAGGGATTAGCAAAGGAAGCTATAGACTGTATTATTGTAAATATGATGGAATAGGAGAAAATCAATTGATTCCCGATGATCTGGATGTATCTGAAACCATATGGGTAACTCCTGAACAATATCTAGCGAAGATAGAAAATAGGGAAATAGTTGATACTAAGAGTCAACTAGCCTACTATATGATAATGAATAAAAAAATGACTCAGTTGTAAAAACTGAGTCATTTCTATTATATAGATATATAAAATTATCTTTTTGAAAACTGTGAAGCTTTTCTGGCTTTTTTCAAACCATACTTTCTTCTTTCTTTCATTCTTGGGTCTCTTGTTAGGAAACCTTCTCTTTTTAAAGCTGGTCTCATAGTTGCATCTGCTTCAAGCAAAGCTCTAGAAATACCATGACGAATAGCTCCGGCTTGTCCTGCTACTCCGCCACCTGTAACTTTAGCGATAACGTCGAATTTGTTTTCTGTTTCTGTAACAACCAATGGTTGTTTAACGATCATCACCAAGATATCTTGGCTTAAGTATTCTTTAACTTCTCTATTATTTACTGTTATCGCACCTGTACCAGGCTTGAGGTAAACTCTAGCAATAGCATTTTTTCTTCTACCTGTTCCATAAAATTGTATATCAGCCATCGTATTCCTCCTTATCCTTTAATTTCTAAAACTTCTGGTTTTTGTGCTTGGTGCGGATGTTCGCTGCCAGCGTAAACATGAAGCTTGTCCATCACTTGTCTTCCTAAGACATTGTGAGGTATCATACCTTTAACAGCCATTTGAATGATTCTGTCAGGATGTTTTTCCATCATAGTCTTATAAGTGATTTTTTTCAAGTTACCAACATAACCAGTAAATCTGTAATACATTTTTTGTGATTCTTTTCTACCAGTTAATTTAATCTTTTCCGCATTTACTACAATTACAAAGTCTCCTGTATCCAAATGTGGAGTATAAGTTGGTTTATGTTTTCCTCTTAGAACTGTAGCAACTTCTGTAGCTAGACGTCCAAGAGTTTGTCCTTCTGCATCTACAACGTACCATTTTCTCTCAATAGTACTAGGCGTAGCCATATATGTTTTCATAGGAATCCTCCTCTTTATTTATATTTTATTAATAAATGACCCCCTATGACCATCTTAAAAGCTGGGCTCTTTTGCTTAAAAAACATTCATAAAAACTCACCATTAATTATATATAAATTAATTGAAAGTGTCAATCAATTTCACTAAATCAAAATAAATAATAGAAAAGCATGCTTTTTTATGTTAGAATACGCACATGGATAATAATTATAATCTAAATTTAAACTATTAATATGGAGTTATGAATGATGAAAAACAAAGAAAAAATCGAAAGTCTATTTAAGGAAATAATCGAACTGCTAGAAGATAGCAGTGGCAGCAACTCCTTTGATGAGTCTATGTCAGACACACCAGAGAGAGTAGCCAAAATGTGGGGTAATGAACTGTTAAAGGGTTATCATATGCACCCTCAGGAATTGATAAAGCTATTCCCTAACACCTCAAAGAACCCTGAAGAAATAGAAATTGGCAATATTCCTTTCTATAGTATGTGTGAACATCATATGATGCCATTTTTTGGTAGAATGACCATCAAATATATACCTGGTAATTTTGTACTTGGCTTAAGCAAGATACCAAGAGTGGTAGAAGCATATGCAAGAAGATTCCAATTACAAGAACGTCTTGGACAACAAATAGCTGATGCAATAGTAAAGTATGGTAAAGCAAGGTCAGTTGAGGTTATAATAGAGGCAGAGCACACTTGCATGACAGCAAGAGGTATCCAGTCTATCGGCAGTATGACCAAAACCAAATCAACATCATTTGCAACTAAATAAACATACTGCCTCATTACAGGAGGTTTTAATGGTAGCTAACTACAATAGAATAGGAATACGTAGCAGATACAAAAATAGAATTAAGAATAATATTCTTTTTACAGTTCTAATAATCTTGATAATAATATCTGCAATAATTCTAGCTATTAAACCAACATTTGAAAATTGGTACATAACATCCATTCCAGAAGATAGGACAACCCTAGAAGGAATTGATGTATCAAACCATCAAGGCAATATCATTTGGAAAGATATTGATCAGAATCTAGTAAACTTCGTTTTTATTAAAGCTACAGAAGGAACTAGTTTTACTGATAAAAGTTTTTCAAAGAACTGGGAAGAATCACAAGCAGCCGGTTTCATAAGAGGTGCCTATCACTACTTCACAATAACAAGTGATGGTAAGAAACAAGCAGAACATTTCATTAAAACAGTTCCCAAAGAAAAAAATAGCTTACCGCCGGTTATAGATATTGAAGAAGTAGGAGAGGATCAAGCTAAACTCATAGTTGAATTAAGAGAATATGCAAATGTAATCGAAGAACACTATGGCGTAAAACCTATATTTTATGTCAACAAACAAACATATGAACTATATATTAGAGATAACTTCAAAGACTATATAATCTGGTATGCTGTATATGGATCTGAACCACCAATTGAAAATTGGACTATATGGCAGTACACTGATAATGGTAGTATCAATGGAATTAAAGGACCAGTTGATTTCAATATTTTTAAAGGTAATAAAGAAGATATTATGAAAATAGCAAATTAACTAAATATTCAAAAAAATACAAAAAGAGCGGTACATAATGTACCGCTCTTTATTCATTCTTTTAGGTCCTAGAATAGTCCTGTAATTACGCCATCTGCGTCGATGTCGATGTTACAAGCTGAAGGAACTTTAGGAAGACCAGGCATAGTCATGATAGCTCCGGCAATACATACCAAGAAGCCAGCACCAGCTGATAATCTGATTTCTCTAATAGTAATATCAAAACCAGTTGGACGTCCTATTTTAGTTTGATCATCAGTAAATGAATATTGAGTCTTAGCCATACAAATTGGTAGTTCTGCATATCCTAAGTCATTTAATTGCTTGATAGTTTTTTCTGCGTCAGCTGTAAAGTTAACTGCGTCAGCACCATAGATATCTTTAGCAATCTTGTTGATTTTTTCTTTAATAGGTAATTTTGTGTCATAAAGTACTTTGAAGTTAGATTCTTTAGATTCGATAGTTTTAACAACTTTCTCAGCCAAGTCTCTTCCGCCTTCTCCGCCTTTAGCCCAAACTTCAGATAGAGAAACTTCAACACCTAATGCATTACAGTTCTTTTCAACTAAATCAAGTTCAGCTTTAGTGTCAAGTGGGAATGCATTGATAGCAACGATAACTGGAACACCGAATTTACCTACGTTTTCAATGTGTTTTTCCAAGTTAGCAAAACCTTTAGAAACTGCTTCTAGATTTTCAGCACCTAAGTCAGCTTTAGCTACGCCACCGTGCATTTTAAGAGCACGAACTGTAGCAACAATTACTGTCACTGCAGGCTTAAGGCCAGCAAATCTACATTTTAAATCGAAGAACTTCTCAGCTCCAAGATCAGCACCGAAGCCAGCTTCAGTTACTGTGTAGTCAGCTAATTTTAAAGCAGTCTTAGTAGCGTTAACGCTGTTACAACCGTGAGCAATATTAGCGAAAGGTCCACCGTGTATAAACGCAGGTGTATTTTCCAATGTTTGAACAAGGTTAGGTTTGATAGCGTCTTTCATTAGAAGAGCCATAGCGCCTTGAGCTTTTAAGTCTCCAGCAGTTACAGGTTTCTTGTCATAAGTGTATCCAATAACGATTCTTGAGAAACGCTCTTTCATATCCATTAAATCGTCAGCTAGACAAAGAATTGCCATTACTTCAGAAGCAACTGTGATATCAAAACCATTTTCTCTAGGAACTCCATTAGCTTTTCCACCTAAACCAATAACGATATCTCTTAGAGATCTGTCGTTTAAGTCGATGACACGACGGAATACGATAGTTCTAGGGTCGATATTCAAAGGATTTCCTTGTTGAATGCTGTTGTCGATCATTGCTGATAACAAGTTGTGTGCATAAGTGATAGCATGAAGGTCACCAGTAAAGTGTAGGTTGATGTCGTCCATAGGAACAACTTGAGCATATCCTCCACCTGCAGCTCCGCCTTTAACGCCGAAACTTGGTCCTAGTGATGGTTCTCTTAAACAAACCATAACTTTTTTGCCGATTTTAGCAAGACCGTCAGCCAAACCTACAGAAGTAGTTGTTTTACCTTCACCAGCTGGTGTAGGGCTGATAGCAGTAACTAGAATCAATTTGCCATCTTTTTCATTTTTTAATCTTTTTACAGTTTCCATAGAGATTTTAGCTTTATATTTACCATAAAACTCTAAATCTTCTTCGCTAAGGCCTAATTTCTTAGCTACATTAATTATAGGATTTTTCTCCGCTTCTTGAGCGATTTCAATGTCACTTTTAAAACTCATTTTGAACACTCCTTTTATATTTATTAATATTGAACAATTTCATCATCGCTGAAATAAAGACCAATTTCTCTTTCAGCATTTTCTAAAGAATCAGAAGCGTGTATCAAGTTCTTAGTCATATTAACGGCTAAGTCACCTCTCACACTACCCATTTCTGCTTTCTCCGGGTCTGTAGCTCCATTTAACTTACGAATTCCTGAAATCACGTTATCTCCCCCAATAACCATGTGAACAACAGGACCAGAAGTCAAATACTCCACTAAAGACGGAAAATATGGTCTGTCTAAATGCTCATAATAGTGTTTATCTAATTGATCTTTAGTCAAATTTTGAATTTTAAGTGCTAATACTTTATAGCCCTTTTTCTCAATACGACCAAGAACCTCACCTAGCAAACCTCTTTTCAATCCATCAGATTTCAACATTACAAATGTCTTTTCCATGCTATCTCCCTTTCTTAAAAGATTATTCCATTAAAGCCTCAAATTCATCTCTGCTTAATACTTCCTGCACCATTAATTTTTCGGCTACTTTGGTTAATTTTTCTCTATGGGCCATCAAGATACTCTTAGTTTTCTCATAGCACATATCCATATATTTTTTAGATGTGTTGTCAATCTTAGCTGCAATTTCTTCGGAATAGTTTTTCTCTTTTACAAAATCTCTACCTAGGAATACTTCTCCAGACTTGTGTCCGTAAGTTAATGCACCTAATTCATCAGTCATACCATAAACAGTAATCATGTTTCTTATAATCGAAGATGCTCTTTCCAAATCATTTGAAGCACCAGTGCTAATATCACCTAACTCCAACTCTTCGGCAATTCTTCCACCTAGTAATAAACATACACTGTCTAACATATCGTTTTTAGTAATATAGTTCTTATCTTCATCAGGCAAGGTTAGTGTGTAACCTCCAGCCAAGCCTCTTGGGATAATGGATATCTTATGAACTGGATCAGTATTATCAAGGAAATAGCTTGTAACCGCATGACCTGTTTCATGAAAAGCTATTAATTTTCTTTCCTTGTCATTCATCACCTTGCTTTTCTTTTCAGGTCCGGCAATTTCTCTTTCTATGGCCTGTTCAACACTTTCCATTGAAATCTTTACTTCATTTTTTCTTACAGCAAGTAAGGCTGCTTCATTTATAATATTGGCAAGATCAGCACCATTAAATCCTGGTGTTCTCTTTGCAATAATCTTCAAGTCAACATCGTCTGCCAATGGCTTGTTTTTGCTATGTATTAATAGAATTTCTTCTCTACCCTTAACGTCAGGTGCTGATATGAAAATTTGTCTATCGAATCTGCCTGGTCTTAATAGTGCAGAGTCTAAAATATCAGGTCTGTTTGTTGCAGCCATAACAATTATTGCTTCATTATTTTCAAAACCGTCCATCTCAACTAATAGTTGATTTAAGGTTTGTTCTCTTTCATCATGTCCACCACCGACACCAGCTCCTCTTTGACGACCTACAGCATCAATCTCGTCTATAAAGACTATACATGGTGATGATTTTTTTGCTCTATCAAATAAGTCTCTTACTCTTGAAGCACCAACACCTACATAAAGTTCTACGAATTCGGAACCACTTATTGCATAAAATGGAACATTAGCTTCACCGGCAACTGCCTTGGCAACTAATGTCTTACCAGTACCAGGTGCTCCTGATAGTAGTACTCCCTTAGGGATCTTGGCTCCAAATCTAGTAAACTTGGCAGGGTTTTTCAAGAACTCAATTATTTCTTGTAGTTCTTCTTTCACTTCATCAATTCCCGCAACATCCTTAAAGGTAGTATTATTAACCACATCTTCGCTAGCTAGTTTAGCCTTGCTTTTGCCAAACTGCATTGCCCCGGATCCACCTGCATTTTTATTGAAAATCATGAATAGGACGAATACAAATACTCCTCCAACAAGCAATATATTTATTATACCAAAGACATTTACACTGCTTACACTACTAGTTTGTAATGCTATACTATTATCCTTAGCCACTTGAGTAACTGCATCATTGATCAAGTTGACATTATCTTCGAAGACGTAACTCTTGCTATTATCAACATTGGTCTCCCAACTAACCACTACTTTACTATTGTCGACAACACTAACTTCGGCTTTATCTATCTCTCCTCTTTCAGCCATTTGACTAAATTCCAAGAAACTACTTTTTGTCTCTACTTTGTTTTCTCCGTTGTAGAACATAAATGTCAAGATAATCAAGCCAGATATCATCAATCCAATTATTATTCTCTTTATATTTTCTTTCAAATCTTTATCTCCTTTACAGCGCATAGAACTGCTTTTATCATTTTAACATATCTGAATTTTCATTACAATTTTATCTATAAGAAAAGTGCAAAATTGTTACAGTATTATCATCAATTTTAAATAAATCACTAATTCCTACACCAGGTATGAATACTAATTTATCATCTCGGGATACAATCAAAGGTAATTCATCTCTAATTCCTGCTTCTATACCTCGGTCAATGAATAGTTTTTTCAACTTTCTTTCACCCTTGTCACCTATAACAAAAAATAAATCACCAGCTTTTCTATTTCTGACCACTAAGGGCCAGTTTAATTTATCAAAATCTACATAACCTTCAGAAGAATCTCTTTTTATATAGATATCTTTTCCAGGCAGTTCATTAATGACTTCCAAATTTAACTTTTTATCTGCAAATTCATATAGTCCTGGTTTTTTAATTAAAAGCTCTTGAGATTGATGTCCAATAGTTTTTTTCCTAATATCTAATATAAGACCTTCTTTATTTCTATATAGATTTATTCCATTTGGTAGTCCAAGTTTTCTATTTTGCTTATTTTGTTCTTTTTTTATATATTCATCAGCTTGCTCTACGAATTTATATTCTAAGTACATATGGCTTAGTTCCTTATAGGCTTTTATTAGCAATCTTCTTCTAATAGCCAGATGTAGTTCTTTAATCTTTTCATTGATGATTATGTATTGATCTTTAAGATCAATACATTTATGATAGTATCTGTTCACTTCTGTTTCTATATAGTTATTGTCTTCTTTTACTATTTCGCCTGTTTTGACCAAATTATTTTCTATTTGCGGATTATATTTCTTTAATATTGGTAGTAACTTTATTCTTATTTTATTTCTTGCATGCCTAGTTTGCAGATTACTTTTATCAGTTCTATATTCTAGTCCCAGTTCATTTACTTTTTTTTCTATATCCTCTCTAGTGATATTAAGTAGAGGTCTTACAATATTGTTCTTATCTATGAACATACCTCTAAGACCTTCAGCCCCTGTGCCTCTTATTAGATGCATTAGTATCGTTTCTGCTTGGTCCTTGTGATGATGGGCTACAGCTATTTTTCTGAAAAAATATTGCTCTTTAAGAGAATTTAAATACTCATATCTGAGTTTTCTAGCTCCTTCTTCGATTGACCATTTATTGGTTTTGGATATTTTTTTAACATCTATATTTATAGTATGGAAAGGGATAGACCAGTCACTACATAGTTTCTTTACTAGTTGTTGGTCCTTGTCGCTTTCTTTTGATCTTAACATGTGGTTTATGTGTGCTGCTTCTATTTCTATTCCAATTTCTTCCTTATACTTATTAAATAAGTATAAAAGAAGGACAGAATCCATTCCACCTGAGACAGCTATTAATATTCTATCACCAGGTCTGATATCTGTTTTTTCATTTATATTTTTTAAAAACTGTTCTTCCATTGCACACACACTTTCTTAAGCATTCAATTATAATTATATCATAGACTAAAAAAAGTACACCTCGAATGTTAATATCCGAGGTGTACTTATAATTATTAAATTTTATTTAAACTATTTTTTGAAAAGTTCTTTTCCTTTGCCGCCTTTTACCGCAACACCAATTATCATGATAACTGCAAATATTAAAAGATAACCAAGTATTTTTTCCATACCATGTGAGTAGTATGCTGCTACTACCATGAATAAACATCCAAAAACAGCTATTATCGGAACAATAAAACGTTTCCAGGCTGTAAGATCTTTTTCTTTTATTATCATTGCAACAAATATTGGAATGTATAAAGCATAAATTGTTACAATAGGAATTTCTGATGAGTCAAAGTTGAAGTTGAAAACTCCAAATCCACCAAACCAAGGATCTGTAAGATTAGCACCATAGAAATACACTAACCATACAGCACTTAGAAGCAAGCCAAAAATAGCTGAGTTGCTTGGGATGTTTGTTGCTTTGTCTATTTGACTCATAGCTTCTACTTTAGGTCCTTCATTTCTAGCTGCGATAGAGTACATTCCTCTTACGCAACCTAGCATTAGGCCATTCAATGTTCCTAAGCAAGAAATGATAATGAATACGAATAATAAAGTGCCTCCAACGTTTGTGAAGATTGTAGAGAAGGCAATTTTTGCACCATCTTGTCCGCCAGCCATCATTACTTCATTTGTTACCGCTCCAGCAAGTCCGATGTAGTATAGGATATATACTGTAATTACAATGAATGATCCTAAAACTAATGCTTTTGGTAGATTCTTCTTTGATTCTCTTAATTCAGCATTGATACTTGTTGCAATAATCCAGCCTTCATAAGCGAATGCTGTTGCAACTACTGCTGTAAATAGGCCTTTTAGTGGGTCTACGTTTTCTACTACTGTAGTAAAGTTTGTTACTGTCATTCCGTTTGTTAATCCAACAATTGTTCCAATGATTGCCATTAATGACAATGGAATCAATTTGATTACAGTTGCTGATACTTGGAATTTTCCAGCTAGTACTGGTGATAGTGCGTTTAAAGCATAACTAGCTACTAGGAAAAATCCTGCTAATACCATTGTTTGCGCTCCGACAATATCCCAGCCTAATAGTACTCCTACGAATCTAGCTGATACCCAAGCTAACACTGAGGTTAGAGTAGGATAATAAATAAGTGCCATAAACCAACCAACATAATATGCGTAATTCTTTCCTAGTGTTGCTTCAGCATAGTCAACTACACCGTTTACGTACTCATATCTAGTTGCCATAATAGCAAAAGTATAGGCACATGCCATCATGATAATACCACCGATAATCCATCCTAAAATACCTAGTGGTAGATCTCCTCCGGTTGCTACTAGTATTTTCTCTGCCTTGAAGAAAACACCGCTACCGATTACGATTCCAACAACCATGGCGATTGCTGTAAATAGGCCGTATTTTTTTGTTAATCCTTGTTCCATTTTTTTCACCTTTCTCAAATAAATTTGGTCTATACCGTCCATTTATAATCGTCTTTACAACTTCATATCCCGATGTTTCACAACCATCAAAGACAAAAAATTCCAAGACAAAAATACCAAATTGTTGCTGCTGTTTTTTAATATAGAGTATCAGGTAAATAATGTACATTTTATATAATTCTACCATATATTAGTCTATATGCAATACTTAATTTTACATAAAAAAACAGACATGCTTCACATATCTGTTTTTGTATTTTATATACTACTAAGTTTATATTATTTCTTGGCACTGCTTTATTGTTGCCTCAATGTTACCCTCATCAACTTCAATAATCAAAATATCATCAGGTAGTTTTTTCAATAGTTCCTCCATAAAAACCCCTGATCCTTCAATTAGTTTAACATCTTTTAATAACTCCGTTGTATTGTCTTTAATTTCTCCAGACCATTTTGGACCTGAGACAGTATGGATGTACCCACAACTTGGGCTACCTTTTATTCCAAAGACGCCTAATATATGGTGTCCATTTCTTTTGTATTCCTCCATTTGCTGAATCAAAGGTTCAATAAGCATGGAGCAATGTTTTCTAAAGAATGGTGTATCATATTGTTCCTTAACTTGACCAAACCGTCGTCCTCCATATAAAGTGAATTCAGGACACGGCATTTGTATAAGTTCTACATCATGGTCTAGAAGATATTTTATCAGAACTTTATTTTTGTTTTCAAAGGCTTCAACTTTTGACAGGTTATTTAATAAACAATGACTTATAAAGGCGATTTTAGGCAATTTATTTCCCCTTACTATTTGATTTTTCTGCAATTAGCTTATCAAGGATTGAATCTTTGATAATCGAATATGGTAGTGCTTTTAATACTAGGAATACCAATAAAGCAGAACCTAATTTATCAACAAGATTGTTTACTATTTTTGTAAGAAATACTGCTGAAAATAGATTTTGACCTGAAGTTTTTAACCATATTACCATAAAATCCATACCAGAGCCTGTTAAGCCACCAAATAGGAAGATAGCAATTGGTGTCCCGATTAATGGTGCGACAATTGATAATATCAACCCAACAACTATAGCAATTGGTAAATTGAAATTCTTTTGTTTTTGTGCAATTAAACCTACAATTAGACCAATCGCACCATTTACTAGTAAGAATGGAATTTCTGTTGGTCCAATAATTACACCGTTTATTAGATTAGTTAAAACACCTGTAAGTATTCCAGGAATTGGTCCTAGAAAGGCGGCGATAAATATTGTTCCAACTGTATCAAGGAATAATATACCTCCACCAATAGTATTGCCTAGTAAAGCTAGCACGATATTAAATACTACCCCTACAGCTATAAGAATGAGAGTTTTTGTAGTTAAGATTTTTTTCATTTATTAATCAGCTCCTTTTCATTTCCTTAAGTATAGCAAGTAGTTGAAGGACTTTACAATAAGGAGCCTTTATTCTATTATTGAATATTTTTATGTTAATCAGTTATGTATATTAAACTACTTATTATATTGTTTTTTGTAGCCTTCTATACATTCATCAATCAGTCTAATGGCTTCTTCCTTGCCATTAATTCCTATAAGAGCAGTTTCTTTACCTTCTAATGTTTTATATACCGTAAAGAAGTGGCTCATTTCATCAGACATGTGTTGAGGCAGCTCACTAATGTCTTGATAATTATTATACATAGGATCATCAAATGGAATTGCAATTACTTTTTCATCCTTGTAACCTTGGTCCTCCATTATAATTACACCTATAGGATAACATCTTACAAGAGTCATTGGTCCTATAGCTTCAGAACATAATACTAGAACATCCAAGGGATCATTATCAAAACCATAGGTCAAAGGTATAAAGCCGTAGTTTGCAGGATAATGAGTAGAGGTATATAGAACTCTATCCAGCCTTAGCATACCAATTTCTTTATCCATTTCATATTTGGCCTTACTGCCTTTTGATATTTCTATGACAGCAGTAAAGTCATTGCTTTTTATCCTATCCTTAGGCATATCATGCCAGATGTTCATTATTATCACCCTTCCATTATTAGACATATTATCTACATAATAACATATGAAAACAAACAAAGGAATGATTCAAAACCACCCCTTTGCTTTAGACCAAATTTATTTAAAGAAGTTTTCTTAAATAAGAATACCTTTTAAACCTATTTTGTTATTTCTTATTTTTCTCTAAAAAGAATGTTGCCTCCATGTCAGCAGTTACAAGTGCTAAAGAAAGAGGGAATTTCTCCATTGCGTCACTAATCATTCTTTTGTCTTCAATACCGGAGAATCCCATATGAAAACGAATAGCAAAAGCTTCATCTCTACTTAATCTTAAAAACCCATTTATGATATATACTGATTTTTCACCATGTCCATATGGCAGGTTATCAAGATAATCATAAGATGGTACTTGTTGCCAAACCCCATCTGCTCCTTTTACATTTCTACTTCCTAGCTTATAGCAGTTAACCTTGCATAAATCGTGTAACAAAGATACTATGGCTATTGATTCTTCAGTTGCTTCAACTTTATAGAGTTCTTCCACTCTAGGTCTACTCATATAATCCTTGAGACAATCGTAAACATTTAGACTGTGTTCTACAAGACCACCAGGATAGGCACCATGAAATCTAGTACTTGCTGGTGCTGAAAAAAAATCAGATTTTTCTAGATATTCCAGTAGTTTATCACTACCTTCTCTAGTAATCAATTCCTTGTAAATTTGTATAAATCTATCTTTGTTTTCCATATCTTACTCCTAAAAACTAATAACTTCATCATATTATATCACATTTTATCTGTTGTTAAATGTATGAATAAAAATCACCAATTAATTTTAATTTAATTGGTGATTAAAATAAATCTTGTACTAATCATCTAATAAAAATTTTATTAGATAAGGAACGACTAGAAGACCGAATATTATTGTTGAGGATATGATTTTGCCTTTGGTTTCACTAATAAAATTATTTATATATCCTAAATAAGGGACATTATAAACTACCTTGCCTAAGATACTTACATAGGATATTTCCTTTGCAGAATCTACATTATTATCACCTTTAATTTCAAAAAGTCTTTTTTCAATATTTTTGTTTGCAATCCTAGAAATGTCATAACTATATTCGTTATCACTAGTAGTAAAGGCAACTACATCGTCAGGGTAAATTTCAGTTACATCAACTTCATTCAAAAGCACCAGGCTGCCAACAGTATAGTCTGGTAACATATCTTCATTATTGACACTTAATGGATAAAATTTCATTAAAGGTAGTATAAATAATGAAAGTATTAGAAGGCTATAGATTAATATACATATTAAGATGATGTACTTAATTACGCTAAATATTTTCCCTATCATCACTTTTATCCTTTCAACCTATTATTAGTTATTTGTGTATATTGTACCATAGCCAATTAGTATAATATACTGAAATTTAACATTATTGTCTTTATGTCAATAGTTTCTCTGCAGTTGCATTGATAGCAATAGAACCAAGTGGTGCAGTAACCAATATAGATAGTACGGCTATTGCCAATATTATCTCACCAGATGGAAGGCCAAGTCCTAAGGGAATAGCTCCTATTGCAGCTTGTACTGTTGCCTTAGGTATATAGGCTATAACGCAAAATAGTCTTTCCTTCGAATTCAAATTTGTACCGAGCGTGGATATTAATACACCAATACTTCTAGCACATAAGCCTATAAATATAATTAAAAGCCCCTTCAAACCTGCTTGAATAGCAACTTGTATATTGACCTGTGATCCAACTAGAACGAATAGTATTAACTCCGCAAATACCCAAAGTTTATCAAACTTCAATGATAGTCTATTAGCTACCACAGGTCTTTTCTCCAGTATTATGAACCCAATTGTCATTACTCCAAGTAGTCCGGCTATTTCCAGTTTATTTTTCAAGGCGTTTTCTATTACAGTTATTAATATTGCTATTCCAAGTATTATCATTACTTTTCTAGTGTCTCTAATATGAAAGTTCTTAAATAGTTTAACTAATATTAAACCAAAAACTACTCCAAGTAATATTCCTAATATAATTGAAATTGGTATATTCAGA
>JBGSJN010000028.1:0-24770 GCA_041741995.1 Bacillota bacterium | reverse complement strand
ATGTACGCCTTGAGCGTAGCCAAGGAATTCCTGGAAAATGGAAAAGTTAAAAATGCACTGGTAATTGGTGGAGAGGTCATGTCTAAAGCCTTGGACTTTACTGATCGTGGAACTGCAGTTCTTTTTGGAGACGGAGCCGGTGCTGTAGTACTGCAAAGTTCAGAGGAACCAGGAATTATAAATTCTTATCTTGGTTCTAGAGATGACGTCAAAGGCAGCTTAGTTTTAAAAGCTTTACCAGTAGATAATCCTTTTGTTAATCAAGAGAATGACACCAATAAAATGACCATGGATGGTAGAGAGGTCTTTAAATTCTCAAAGCAAGTAATCATGGATACAATTGACAAGGTCCTTGAAGGAACTGGCTATAATTATGATGACATTAAAATGATAATACCTCATCAAGCAAATACAAGATTAATCGACTATGCCATAGATAAAAATGATAAATTAAAAGATAAGTTCTACATAAATGTAGATAGATTTGGAAATACATCCGCTGGTAGCATTGCTATCGCACTTAGTGAAGTTAGACAAAAGAAACTTGTGGAAGCCGGAGACCTAGTAATTTTAGTTGGTTTTGGTGGAGGTTTCACATGGGGATCTTTGTTAATAAAAATGTAATTTAAAGGAGAGAAAAAATGGAACAAAGAATTAAAGAGATCTTAGCAGAAGAATTAAGCGTAGACATTGAAGAAATCAAATTGGAGACTAGCCTTAAGGATGACTTGAACGCGGACTCAATTGATATGATGCAAGTAGTAGACGTTTTAGAACAAGAATTTGGCGTAGAAGTAGACACTAGCGAACTAGCAAACATTATCACTGTTGCTGATATCGTTAACTATATCGAAAGCCATAAATAAAGAAAGCGACCTTAAAGGTCGTTTTCCTATTAACTGGAGGAATAAACATAATGTTTGACAAAACTATAGAAAAGCTTCTAAATATTAAATATCCAATCATCCAAGGTGGGATGGCCTGGATATCGGACTCATCCTTGGCGTCTGCTGTTTCTGAAGCAGGTGGCTTAGGTGTTATTGCAGCAGGAGGAGCACCTGGCGAAATTGTACGTCAAGAAATTATCAAGACAAAAAAAATGACAGACAAACCATTTGCTGTTAATGTAATGCTACTTAGCGAATTTGCTGATGAAGTAGCCAAAGTTGTTATTGAAGAAAAAGTGCCAATAGTTATTACAGGTGCAGGTAGTCCAGAGAAATATCTAGAAGGCTGGCATCAAAATAATATCAAAGTTATTCCAGTAGTTCCAAGTGTACTACTTGCTACACGTATGGAAAAACTTGGTGTAGATGCAGTTGTAGTTGAAGGTATGGAAGCAGGTGGCCATATTGGAGAATTGACTACTATGGCTCTTTTGCCACAAGTGGTTGATGCTGTTAACATTCCGGTTATTGCTGCAGGTGGAATAGCAGATGGCAGAGGCTTTGCAGCTGTTGTCATGTTAGGTGCCAACGGTGTTCAAGTAGGGACTAGATTTCTAGTGGCCAACGAATGCACAGTTCATGAAAACTATAAGGAACAAATCCTTAAGGCAAGAGATACGGATACTATAGTAACCGGTAGAGTTACAGGACATCCTGTACGTGCCTTGAAGAACAAATTGGCTAGAGAATTTATAAAATTAGAAAAAAACGGAGCCTCTATTGCTGAACTTGATGCACTTGGAGTAGGTAAACTGCAAAAAGCTGCCAGAGAAGGTGATGTTGCTGGTGGTGCATTAATGGCCGGTCAGATTGCCGGTATGGTTTGCAAAAAACAGTCAGCTAAGGAAATCGTTGAAGAAATATATAATCAAGGATTAGAAGTATTAAAAAAATACTGCTAATTTTCACTAGGAGGATAAAATGAAAACTGCAATAATTTTTCCAGGTCAAGGAGTACAAGCAGTTGGAATGGCTAAGGATTTTGTAGATAATTTCCAGGAAGCAAGGGAAGTTTTCGAGATAGCCAATGAAACATTGAATAGAGACATACTCAAGCTGGTTATGGAAGGTACAATAGATGATTTAAATATTACCAGAAATACCCAACCCGCAATTATATCAGCTGAAATAGCTATGCTTAGAGTCTTTATGAAACACAAGGTAATTGGAGATGTGACTGCAGGACTTAGTCTTGGAGAATATTCCAGTTTAATATATAGTGGTGCCTTGAAATTAGAAGATGCACTGCCACTTGTTGAAAAAAGAGGCGAGTTGATGTTACAGGGTCAAAAAGGTAAAATGGCTGCTGTAATAGGAGCAGATAGAGAAAAAGTAATTGATATCTGTAGAAGAATTTCAATAACTGGTGATTTTGTAGTACCTGCAAATTTTAATTCATTGGAGCAAATAGTTATATCCGGAGATGTTAAAGGAGTTGAAAAAGCCATTCCAAAACTGGAAGAAATCGGGGCTAGAGTGATACCTTTAAATCTTTCATCTCCATTTCATACAAAACTCCTGAAATCAGCAAGTATTGGTCTAGGAGAACTGTTGAAGGATGTTGAAATAAAAAAACCTTTATTACCGGTATATTTTAATACAATTGCTGATACAGAAGAGGATCCTGAAGCTATCAAGGATTTACTTACTAGACAGGTAATGAAACCTGTATTATGGGTAGATACTATGATTAAGTTACTTGATTCAGGGGTAGATACATTTATTGAAATTGGCCCAGGTAAGACTTTGGCTGGTTTCTTAAAGAGAATGCCATATGATTACAAAGTATATAATGTAAATAATTTGGCAACTTTAGAAAAAACTTTAACAAGTTTAGGAGGTTAATATGGGGAAAGTAGTCTTTATTACTGGTGGAACAACTGGTATAGGAAAAGCTATCGCAGAAAAATTCAGCAAGAATGGCTATAATTTAGCCTTGAACTATCTTTTTGGAGAAGAAGAGGCAGAATCTGTTAAAAAAGAACTTGAAGGTAACGGTGTTAAAGTTCTTCTGCTATATGGAGATATTAGAGACAGTAAAGTAGTAGCTGAAATGATTGACAAGACAGTTGCAGAGTTTTCTTCAATTGATGTCTTAGTTAACAATGCAGGTATAACTAGAGATGGTCTTCTTCTTAGAATGAAAGACGAGGAATTTGATGCAGTTATAGATACTAACCTTAAAGGTGCGTTTTATACACTTAAATTTGCTGCTAAACACATGGCTAAGCAAAGAAGTGGTCGTATTGTAAATATAGCTTCTGTTGTAGGTCTTGTTGGCAATATAGGTCAAGCTAATTATGCAGCAGCTAAAGCTGGTTTAATTGGTGTAACTAAAACAGCAGCTAAGGAACTTGCTTCAAGAAATATTCTGGTCAATGCAATTGCACCAGGTTTTATTGAAACTGTAATGACTGCTAAGTTGAGTGAAGAAATCAAGGAAGCTGCCAACAGTAAGATTCCACTAGGAAGATTTGGAAAACCTGAGGAAATAGCCAGTGCGGTCTATTACTTAGGAAGTGATGAAAATACCTATATTACTGGACAGGTACTGACTGTTGACGGTGGTATGGTTATTTAATGGAGGAAAATATGAGAAGAGTTGTAATAACTGGAATGGGGACAATTAATCCTCTAGGTCTAGGCGTAGAAGAGTTTTGGGATAATGTGAAGATTGGCAAATGTGGAATTAGTGAAATAACTAATTTTGATACAACTGACTATAAGACTAAACTGGCTGCAGAAGTAAAGAATTTTATTCCTGGAGAATATATTGAGGCTAAGGAAGCAAAAAGAATGTCAAGATTTAGTCAGTTTGCTGTAGCTGCTGCTAAGGAAGCCTATGCTGACTCAGGTTTAGGTGAAAGTGATTTTGACCATGATCGCATGGGCGTATATGTTTCAACTGGAGTAGGCGGCATATCCGACTGTGAAGTAGAGATTGAAAATTTGACAACCAAGGGACCAAGAAGAGTTAACTCTCTATTTATCCCAATGATGATAGGCAATATGGCTAGTGGCAATGTTGCCATTGCCCTAAAAGCCAATGGTCCTTGTTTAGACATCGTTTCCGCTTGTGCATCTAGTAATAATGCTCTGGGTGAAGCTTTCTTTGCTATTAAAGGTGATAGAGCAGATATTATAATTGCTGGCGGTACTGAATCTTCAATCGGAAGATTGAGCATTGCTGGTTTTATGAATTTAAGAGCCTTAAGCGACAGTCCGGATGCTAATAGAGGTTCAATTCCTTTCGATAAGGAAAGAAGTGGCTTTGTAATGGGTGAAGGTGCTGGTATTTTAATTTTAGAAGAACTTGAGCATGCCTTGAAAAGAGGCGCAAGAATATATGGTGAGTTAGCTGGCTATGGTACAACATGCGATGCTTTCCATATTACTGCTCCTTGTGATAATGGATCTCAAGGTGCTAGAGCAATGCAACTAGCTATTGATGTAGCAGGAATTGAACCTAAAGACATAAGTTACATAAATGCTCATGGTACAAGTACACCACTTAATGATAAAACTGAAACTTTAGCTGTTAAGAGAGTCTTTGGTGATTATGCCTATAAGATTCCTATGAGTTCAAGTAAGTCTATGTTTGGACATCTTCTTGGTGCTGCTGGTGCTGTTGAAGGTATTGTTTGTGTTAAGTCATTGATGGAAGGTTTTGTGCCTGCTACTATCAACTTTAAGGAAGCTGATTCTGAATGTGATTTGGATATTGTTCCTAATGTTGGTAGACCTAATCAAGATCTTAAGTATGCAATTTCCAATTCATTAGGTTTTGGTGGTCATAATGCTTCTGTCTTGTTCAAGAAGTGGGAGGAATAGACCATGGTTATGAATCAAGAAGACATTAAGAAAATTATACCTCATAGAGATCCTTTTCTTTTAGTAGACGAGGTTCTTGAACTTGATAATGTTACTAATAAGATTGTTGCTCTAAAGCATGTTCGTGAGGAAGAATACTATTTTAAGGGTCATTTTCCAGGTAGACCTATTATGCCTGGTGTTTTGATTGTTGAGTCACTTGCACAGGCCGGTGCCATTGCTTTACTATCAAAAGAGGAGTTTAAAGGTAAGTATGCCTTGTTTGCAGGTATCAAGGATTGTCGTTTTAGACGTCAGGTCCTACCTGGAGATACTATAAGATTAGAAGTTGAATTAGTTAAGATTAGAGGACCAGTTGGTTATGGCGTAGGTAAAGCCTATGTTGGTGATGAATTGGCAGTTAATGTTGATATGACTTTTGCAATTGGATAAGTTATTGGAACCAAGGGTTTTCCTTGGTTCTTTTTTCATCTATAACACAAAATTAAATCATACTAATTAAGAGCTTTTTATTGAAAAGCATCACTTTAAGTGCTATTCTATAAGATAATAAATAATGGGAGGTGTCATAATGGACTTTAAGGTAGTAGGAACCAGCCAAACCAGATGGGATGCGGAAGCAAAAGTAACAGGTAAAGCTGAGTATACAAGGGACATACCTATGCATAATCTTCTATACGGTAAAGTAGTTAGAAGCAAAATAGCTCATGGCCGAGTAATTAGCTACAATTTAGAAGATGCCTTAAAAGTTCCTGGAGTTATAAGGATTTTAACAGCTGATGATGTGTCACAGCATCCATATTCAACAGCTGGTCATCCACATAAGCTTGATAAGAAATTCCAGGACAAGAAGGACACTAACATATTCACAAGAAGAGTAAGATATTTTGGAGATGCAATAGGTGCTGTTATAGCAGAAACTGAAATTGCAGCCGAAGAAGCAGCTAAGAAAGTAAAGGTAGAGTATGAGGAATGGACATTCTATCTTAGACCTGAAGATGCTTTGGTACCTGGAGCCAAGGAAATACATGATGGTACAAATAATCTAGTAGCAGATACAACAACAGAATTTGGGGAAGTTGATAAGGCCTTCAAGGAAGCAAAGTATATCTTCGAAGATGAGTATCATACTCAGACTGTTCATCATTGTCATATGGAAACTATGGTTGCCTATGCCTATAAAGATGTTGATAATAGGTGGGTATGTATTTCTTCAACTCAAATACCCCATATTTGCAGACATATATTAGGTGATGCCTTCAATATGCCTTTTGGTAAATTTAGGGTTATTAAACCCTTTGTAGGTGGTGGGTTTGGAAACAAACAAGACATAGTAATTGAACCACTAGTAATGGCAATGTCCATGGCTGTAGGCGGAAAACCTGTAGTGCTGGAAATGACTCGTGAAGAATTGTTTGTTTGCAGTAGAGTAAGACATGCCAACGACTATAAGATGAAAATAGCAATTGATGAAAATTATATGATTACCGGAATAGAGATGGATGTCATATCCCAAAACGGTGCCTACACTTCTCATGGCCATGCGATTGCCCTTGTTGGCGAGGAAGCTGCCATGGAATTATTTAACACTAAAAACTTTAGAGCACATTCAAGAACTGTCTATACTAACACCGCTGTTGGTGGGGCTATGAGGGCTTATGGAACACCACAAGCTGTTTTCGCTTTAAATTCACTAGTAGCTAAAGCTTGTAGTGAAATGGGTATAGACCAATTAGAATTTCAAATGAAAAACGTTGGTAGGTCTGGAGATATGTGTCATGGAACTCATGTTAAGTTCTTTACTAATGAACTGGCTGAGTGCTTAAGAGTTGGCAGAGACACATTTGCCTGGAAAGAAAAAAATGAAGCAGCTAAGCTATTCAATATGAGTAATGAAGATAAAAAAAGAGGACTAGGTGTAGGAACTTTAATTTATGCATCCAATACTAGACCACATTCTCCTTCAATAGAAGCATCTGGTTGTAGATTGGTGCTTAATCAGGATGGTAGTGTCAAGATGATGATAGGTGCCACTGAAATTGGACAGGGTTCTGATACAGTATTGGCACAAATGGCTGCAGAAGCCTTAGGTGTTGATTATGATAAGATTTATTGTGATAAATTAACTGATACTGATGTATCTCCTTTTGATCCAGGTTCCTTCGCTTCAAGACAGACTTATGTTTCAGGAATGGCTGTCAAGAAGGCTGGAGAGGTTCTTAAGGCAAAAGTGTTGGCTTCATACAAGTTATTCAATCAGCTGTATAAGGAGATTGATCTTGATTTGGTGGATAATTGTATTGTACTTAAGAAGACTGGTGAGGTATTGGAATCACTGGCTGACTTTTCACTTAAAACCTATTATGATTTACATCAAGGTCATTGCCTGACTGCAGATGTGTCAATAAATTGCCAGACTACTGCCTATTCTGGTACAGCTTGTTTGGCTTATGTAGAGGTTGATAAGTTAACAGGAAAGATTGAAATTCTTGATATTATGAATATTCATGATGCAGGAAAGATTATAAATCCTATACTGGCCAGCGGTCAGGTCGAAGGTGGAATGGCTATGGGTATAGCCTATGGTATTGGTGAGGAATTACTTTATGATGGTAAGACTGGTAAGGCTTTGAATAATAACCTGCTGGACTACAAGATGCCTACTTTTATGGATGTTCCAGACTTGAAAGTTGCTTTTGTGGAGCCAATAGATCCTACAGGACCATATGGTAACAAGTCTTTAGGTGAACCTCCGCTAAGTGTTCCTGCTCCTGCTATACGTAATGCGGTTGCAAGTGCTTTAGGTATTGAAATAAATTCTATACCTCTTACTCCGCAAAAAATACTAGAAGCAATAAATAAATAAAAGTTATTCACATGAAGTGAATTATTAAAAGATAGTAGATTGTATAATCTACTATCTTTTTTTCATAGTGTTTAGAGAGCTAAGATTATAAATATAGTATAGTTTTTGGCTAAAATTCTACTATTATAGAAATTAGTATATATTTTCTAGTATAATTATAATAAAATAGAAATAAATAATTGGATAGGTGAAATGAAAAATGAATACAATATCATCAGAAAAAATTAACTGGAAACAAGGACTAGTAATTGCCTTAGGAGTACCTATGCTAATTCTTCCGTCAATAGGATATTTTGCAAGTTATATGTGGGCTTTTGCAATTATTATTTGGCTAATATCAATTATTCAAGGTTTTATACAAAATACGGCATATGGTGAATTAGCGTTAATGTATCCTGAAGCTCCAGGCCTTCCTGGTTTTGCCCAAGCAGTTTTTAAAGGTAAAAATCATAATGATTATGACAAAAGTAAATTTTTGGGTGGTTTTAGCGCATGGGGTTATTGGTTTGCATGGAATCCTGTATTAGCAATCTTTTCAATTTTAATTGGTAAATATCTTCATGGAATGATTCCAGCTTTCAGTAATGTTTCGGATCGTATGATTTCAATCATTGCAGGAACTATTATTTTCACTTTACTAATTATAATAAATTGGAAGGGCTTAGCTGGAGGTGCGAAAATTGGAACTTTTCTTGCAATAATTTCACTTGCACCATTACTGATCCTATCTGTTGTGCCGATATTCAAAGGACAGTTCCATATTACAAATATTACTGGTAGTTTTTTACCAGAAAATTGGATTTGGGATGGTTGGCATATTCTTATTCTATTAGGCATACTAGCAATGGCTCAGTGGAGTGCATGTGCATGGGAAACTGCTGCAGTATATGCGCCTTTATATAAAAATCCGAAAAAAGATTTACCTAAATCACTATTTTCATGTGGAATAATTTGTCTAATAACATTTATATTAGTACAAACAGCATGTACTGGAACTTTAGGAATTGAAGGAATTCTAAAGGAACCGTATTCACCAATGCTTCAAATGGCCAAATTATCATTTGGTAATTCTGGTGCAATAATTGCATTGATTATGCTTATTGGTGCTATGATATTGATAATACAGACTGCTTTACTTGGTTCCTCTAGATCTATGCATTCTATGGCTGAAGAAGGTAATCTACCTAGAGTTTTTACTAAAACAAATAAATATGGTACTCCTGTAGTTGCAATGATAACTATTTCATTGATTAATCTTGTTCTAATCCTTTTCGGCACACCGACTGTGATTCTTGCAGGTTCAGCAATGGGGTATGTTGTTGCTAATGGAATTAGTTTATTTGCGTACTATAAGGCGAAAAAGATAACAAGTAAAATGGTTCCTAAATTCTATATGTTTTTTGGACTTTTATTTGGTATAATTAATATTCCTTTTTACTTTGCCGGCCTTGTTATCATTAATTATTTGGATTATGGATTAATACCTGCTATAGCAGGTGTTGTATTGCTTTTATTATACATACCTATTTGGTTATATTCGAAAAATGAAAATGTAAGAATGCAGAAGCAAAATTATTAATAGTAAGGATTAAGGAGTTTAATCAATGAAGAGAATAATTGGGACTAAAATACCTATAGACGATGCTATGTCAAAAGCCACTGGTGAAGCTATTTACACAGGCGATATTAGTTTGACCAATATGTGCTTTGGTAAATTGATACTATCAACAGTAGCTTTCGGAAAGGTTAAGTCAATAAACTATCAGGAAGCCTTAAAAGTTGAAGGGGTTATTGATATTTTGACCTATAAAGATTTTCCAAGTGAAAAATATAATAGTTCAATGGAATATAAGGATCAAGAAATCATAAAGACAGAGACAGTTTTATCTGAAACAGTAAGATTTGTTGGGGATAGGGTTGGTTTAATAATTGCAGAAAGTTTACAAATTGCAGAAAAAGCACTAAAACTAGTAAAAGTAGAGTATGAGGAATATAAGCCGATATTTAATGAAGAAGTAGCGGCAAAAGCAAGTGAGAAAATTCATGATGGAATAAATAATCTGTTTGGTACAATAACTGCAGGAACTGAGCAGAAATATTTAGATGAATTGATAAACAAAGCGGAATATGTATTTGAAGACAAGATAAAAACACCAATTGTTAATCATGTTTCCATAGAAACATATAGTGTTATAGGAGACTATAGGGCAAATAAAATTACTATTTATGCAACAACCCAAAATTCTTTTGCATTTAGAGTTATTGTTTCTGATGTATATAAATTTCCTTTAAATAAAGTTAGAATAATACAACCAACTTTAGGTGGTGCATTTGGTGGTAAACTAGAATTAATAACAGAATTAGTTGCAGTTGGCGCTTCAATGAAAGTTAAAAGACCAGTAAAAATTGTTCTTTCAAGAAAAGAAAGTATGGTAGCCTCGAGAAATAGACATGGTGCAACTATAAAGGTGAAATCTGGAGTTAACAAGGATGGAACTATATTAGCTACAGATTTTCAAATTTTAACTAACACAGGTGGATATGTTGGATCTGGAATGAATGTAATTGGGGCAATGAGCCATAAACTATTTAAATCATATAAATATCCTATCAGATTTTCAGGTAGTCCAGTTCTAACCAACACACCTATTGCTGGTGCAATGAGGGGGTATGGATCACCACAGGCATATTTAGGAATGCAAATCCATATTGATAAAATTGCCAAGGCTCTTAATATGGATCCGATAGACTTATTGATGAAGAATATACGTGATAAAGGTGAAGAGGATATTGTATCATTTGGCAATCCTGAATTAAAAGCTTGTATAATCAGAGGTAAAGAATTATTTGGCTGGGATGAAAAAAAGAAAGCTATTAGTGATTTTAATGAAGTGAATGATAGATATATAAGAGGTATGGGCATGAGTATAGGTGCCCATGGTAGTGGAGTTTACCCTGCACATCAGGATTGTATAAATTTATTGCTAAGATTAAATGAAGATGGAACTTTTATTTATTCGTCAGCAAGTCATGATATGGGTAATGGATCTTTAACTTCTCAGAAAATAATAATATCAGAAATTTTAACAACTAATTTAAATGATATTGAAGCTACACAAGTAGATACAGAAACATGTGCATGGAATTTAGGAGATTATGCCAGTAGAGGAGTATTCGTAGAAGGAGAAGGAGCATATAAATTGGCCGTAGCAATGAAGAACTTAATTCTCGAAACTGCAGTAATAAAATACAGTGTTCAAAAGGAAGCACTATCAATAAGGGAGAAGAAAGTCTGGTTGGGTGAAAAATTATTAGGTAGTTTTGGAGATATAGCAATGTTTGCTCAAAAGATTTTACAAAAGGAATTAAGCGTATTGATGAATCATCATTCAACAGCAGAAAGATCATCATATGGAGCACACTTTGCTGAGATTGAAGTTAATAAAGATACAGGTGAGATTAAAGTAGTTTACTATGTCGCTGTCCACGATTCTGGAACAATAATTAACAGATTTGGAATCGAAGGTCAACTTGAAGGTGGTATTCATATGGGTATAGGCTATGCATTAAAAGAAAAAATGACTTTTGATACTGATGGTAAATTAATTGAAAATAATTTGAAAAAGTATCAAATACTAAAAGCAAATGAGATGCCAAATATTAGGATTGATTTTATTGAAACAGGAGATAATGGTGGTCCATTTGGTGCAAAAAGTATTTCTGAATGTTCAACAGTACCAGTAGGTCAAACAATAATTAATGCCGTTGCCAATGCAATAGGTGAACACCCAAGAACAATTCCAATCGATAAAAAAGAAGTCTTGAGTATTTTGAACAAAAAAAATAACACAATAGATATGTAATCTAATAAAGACAGAGACTCTATTTAAAAATTATCTAAAATATAAAATATATATGTATTTTAGTAGTGTTTAACAATATTCTTATTGATTAAATAACTAGTACTCCCTTTTAGGGAGTACTTTTTTGTGTATAATTAAGGTAATGAATATTTTAAAATGGCAAAGGGAGAATAATATGGATAAGAACAAGTTTTATTGTAATAGCATAGATAACTGCTTAGATATAGTTGATAGTACCAGAGAGGGTCTTACAGATCAGGAAGCTGCCAAAAGATTGGATGAATTTGGCTTGAATCAATTACCTACAGGTAAAAAGAAAGGTCCAATTAGGATCTTCTTAAGTCAGTTTACTGATTTTATGATTTGGATTTTAATAATCGCTGGTGGAATTTCTGGTTTTCTTGGAGAGTGGATAGATGCTGCTATAATCTTATTTGTTGTTGTTCTTAATTCAATATTAGGGACTATTCAAGAATACAAGGCTGAAGAAGCTCTAGCTGCATTGAAGAAAATGGCTGCTCCTCATGCCTTGGTTTTAAGGAATGGTAGTCCAAAAAAGGTTTTAAGTCATGAATTGGTTCCTGGGGATGTGGTACTTTTAAATGCAGGTGATACAGTACCAGCTGATATGAGGTTAATTGAATCATTTTCTTTAAGGATTGATGAGTCTACCTTGACTGGTGAGTCTGTAGCCGAAGAAGAAGTTATTGATATTATGCCTGAAGCTGCAAGTATTGGTGATAGGGATAATATGGCTTTTATGGGTACTGCTGTAAATTATGGCAGGGGTACAGGTGTTATATCTGCTACTGGATTAGATACTCAAATGGGAAATATTGCTAAGTCCTTGAGTAACGAAGAAAAAGAAAAAACTCCTTTACAGAAAAAACTAAATCAGTTATCAAACTATATTTCTATCGGTGTTATATTTATCGCCATCATTATATTTCTGATTGGATTTCTAACAGGTAGTGAATTATTGGATTCATTTCTGATTGCTGTTTCTTTGGCAGTTGCTGCAATACCTGAGGGTATGGTGGCTGTTATTACTATTGTTCTTGCCCTTGGTATGTCAAAGTTGGCTGCAAAGGGTGCCATTATCAGAAAACTTCCTGCGGTTGAGACTTTAGGTGGCACACAAGTGATATGTTCTGATAAGACTGGTACATTGACTCAAAATAAGATGACTGTTATGGAAATATATAGTGATGATGAGGCTTTGCTGTTTGAGGCTATGCTTCATTGTAATGATTCTGTTCTTAATGAAAAGGGTAAATTAATGGGTGATCCTACTGAAAGTGCCTTGCTGGATTATCTTTTGGATAATGATCATATAAATAAAAATCATATTGATGAAAGGGTTAGAGATGGTGAGATTCCTTTTGATTCTATGAGAAAGAAATCTAGTGTAGTTATTGAACTAGAAGATAAGCATAGAATTTTTGTTAAGGGTGCTGTTGATAATATGCTTGATTCATTTAATATTACAGCTGAACAAAAAGTTGAAATTAATCAAGAGAATGAGAGAATGGCTAATAAAGCTTTAAGAGTGTTAGCTTTTGGTTATAGAGATCTTCATTCTCATGATGGTGCAGTTAAACTATCCATGGAAAATGATTTGGAATTTGTTGGTTTGGTTGGGATGATAGATCCTCCAAGAGAAGAGGTTCTTTTAGCTATAAAGGATTGTAGAACTGCTGATATTATTCCAGTTATGATAACTGGAGATCATAAGATTACAGCGATGGCAATTGCCAGAGATATTGGCTTGTTAGATGAAGGTCGTCACGCTATAACAGGTGCTGAGTTGTCCTTGATGTCTGATGAAGAGTTTAATAAGGAGATTGAGCATATTGGTGTTTATGCGAGGGTGTCTCCAGATGACAAGGTCAGGATTGTGAATACTTGGCAAAGTAAGGGTATGATTGTAGCAATGACTGGAGATGGTGTAAATGATGCTCCTGCTCTTAAAACAGCAGATATAGGTGTTGGTATGGGGATAACTGGTACTGAAGTCTCTAAAGGGGCTTCTGATATGGTTCTAACGGATGATAATTTTGCTACTATTGTTGTTGCTGTACGTGAAGGTCGCAGAATATTTGATAACATTCAAAAAACTATTAGTTTCTTGTTATCTAGTAATGCTGGTGAGGTTGTGGCTATATTGGTTGCTACTGTAATTGGCTGGAGGTTCTTGTCTCCTGTTCATATATTGTGGATTAATCTGGTTACTGATTCTATGCCTGCCTTGGCCTTAGGTGTTGAGCCTGCTGAGAAGGATATTATGGTTAGACCACCAAGAGATAGTAGGGGTTCAATTTTTACTCGTAAGAATATTATAGTTATTGGGTTCATGGGTATTATGGAAGCTCTCTTGGCTTTAGGAGCATACTATATTGGTTTTTATATTTTTAATGATGGTATTGTGGCTACTACTATGGCTTTTGTTACTTTAGGTGCTGCTCAGTTGTTTGCTTCTCTTGGTTTTCAAAGCAGGTCTGATAGTGTATTTAAGATTAAGGTTAAGGCTCATCCTATGTTGTGGTTAAGTTTTGGTGGTGGTTTATTGATGCAGTCGTTGGTGGTTTTAGTTACTCCAGTTAGTAAGCTTTTTGGTTTGACATCTTTAAATGGTATGCAGTGGTTAATTGTTGCTATATTATCATTTTTAATGCTGATCTTTGTTGAGTTATTTAAGTTTTTCAATAGGGGTAAGTAGTTAGTTGCTTGGTGATTGACTTTTATCTTTGTATATGGTAAACTGTTTCTTGCTTAGTATTATTGGAGAGGTGTCCGAGCGGTTTAAGGAGCTGGTCTTGAAAACCAGTGACTTCGAAAGGGGCCGTGGGTTCGAATCCCACCCTCTCCGCCAATATTGCTGGAGAAATGGCCGAGTGGCTGAAGGCGCTTGCCTGCTAAGCAAGTGTACGATGTTAAGTTGTACCGAGGGTTCGAATCCCTCTTTCTCCGCCAAATTTTGTGCTTTTAGCTCAGCTGGATAGAGCGCTTGACTACGAATCAAGAGGTCGGGGGTTCAAATCCCTCAAGGCACACCATTTAACCTGTACTGTCAGTAGACATTGCGGGTTTTTTTGTTGCCTTTTTGGATTCATTGTTTTTAACTTGACACCGAAACTGACACCGAAACTTGAATAAAAAAAATTAACTCTTGCGTTTAAATACTCCTAAATTAGCTATTTCTTTTTGAATACTAACATCGCTATGAATATATCCTTCGGTTGTTTTTATGTCAGAATGACCCATTCTTTGTTTTAATGCAAATAGATTAACATTGTTAGCAGCTGCGTATGTTCCGTGTGAATGTCTAAGCTGGTGAATATGGTAATCATATCCTGCTTTTGCACATACTTTTTCAAATTGCTTTCCAATAATATTTGGGTCTTGGATATTTCCGAGTGAATTAGGGAAAACAAATATTGAAGTTTTTGGTAATTTTTCAAACACTTCAAATATTTCATCACTTATAAATGTAACCCTATCCTTACCATTTTTAAGAGCTTTAATAACAAGACCTTGTTTAGTCCTGATGATATTTCTTCTTAAGGTTATTATGCTTCTTTCCTTTTCTATGTCAGTCCATTGAAGCCCTGCGATTTCGCCCTCTCTCCAACCGGTACCCCAAATTATAAACATAATAGCCTGCATCCTTTTATTAGCATATTCGAATATTTCCCAGAAATGCTCTTTTGGAATATAGCCCACAATTTTAGGAACATAGCCTGATATTTTTCTAGGACTTCCTTTTAATGGATTTTCGCCAATGTCTTCTTCTTCAACAGAATAATTATATACACTTTTTACAAATTTATAGGAAGCTTCAATGGTTCTAGCACCGACTTCTTTATCTTTTAATTTTCTTATCCAATTTTTTATTTCTTTACTAGAAAGTTCACCCCATAATATATCACCTATATATGGATCTATATGTTTATTAAGTTGGTTTTCATATCCTTCAATTGTAGTTGGTGAAAGCTTCCCGTCTTCTTTTTTAAGTGTTCCATTAGGTAGTATTGTGGGACGCCTTGTATCTAAATACATTTTAAGATATTGGGTAACAGTTAATAAGGAATAATCTCTTATAATATATTTATTGTAATATTCATCGGCTTGTTGTTCAGCATCTTCAGGCGAAATACGACTATAAAAAGGCTTTTCCTTATATTTGCCATCTGCACCTTTGCCCAGTTGTACTTTTGCCTGGTATCTTCCATCCTTTCTTAATGTTGCCATTATTGTCACCTCCTTTTATATATGATAAAATATTAGTGTCCCTAGTGAAGCAGGGGCATTGATTCATGAGAACCCTGATTGCTTGCCGGCGGAGGGGTTCTTTTTTTTAATAGAAACTCAAAACGTTTTATTTAAGTGAATTGAATATTTCTAGTGCTTTATCTTTATTAGCGCCTGCATCGCTCACCATAATAACCATGTCATCTTTTATTACAACAGGTATACCCATGTTGAATTCCTTGATCATAACTCTATTATTAGCCTTAATATCTATAAAGTCAGCAGATGTAGTATCATATTGATAGATTTCTACCATTGTTTCATCAGAGAACTTGTAGCCATAGCCTTCCTTGGAACCTATCATAGCAGCTGATTTACTGATCAACTCATATGTTAGGCCTTTTTCTTTTAAGCCATTTTCAAATTGTTTGAATTTAGATTCTGTAACTGTAACCACTTCTTTCACTTCATCCTCCTTTTTTTCTGTAGATTTTGAATCCTTCGCACATGCTGTTAAAGCAAATGCAAACATTAATGTTGTTAGAATAATTAATACTTTTTTCATTACTTTCTCCTTTGCTTATATATTTAAATTATAACTAATTTATTTCCAGTCTTTTGGAAACCCCATTTCATTAAATACATCATCAATAGATATAGTGATAAAAGAATCCTGATAATGATCATGTATTGTCTTTATTCCAGATTCTAATAATGCATATTCATTTGGTGACAATAGATTTTTAAGCTTTAAAAATAAAGTGTAAATGGAATAACCTCCATGATTCGTACAATAGAATCTTTCATCATGAGCACAGAGATTTCTAAATCTTGAAAATGCACTAATATTTTTTGCTATTTCATATTTATCGATAAAAATCTTTTTATTATACAATCTTAATTGTCGCAAACCTATATTTTTAGCAATAAGATTTTGTAAATTATCATCTAAATATTTGTAAAAGTACATGGAACTACCAAAGTCCAGATAATTCACTAATAACCAAAAGGGAACACGTTTATGATCTTTTAAATAATGAGCAATTGATTTATTCTTTTCATTCTCGGTAATCTTTTTTATTCTATCTTGAAGCTTGGCAAATTCGGTAACCTTATCAGTATTATCTAATTTCTTGAAAGAGGCTATTTCTGTATATGCTTCATCTCCATAAGTATCACAGAAGGCGTATGCCATCATTGTTTTAAAAGTAGTTTCTGCTTTAATTAACTTTCTTAAAAATAGAAACCTCAATTCTCTGTCAAAATCGAATAAAGAATATATTTCATTTAAATGTGTCCCCGGAAAATATATTTCTTTAGGTTTCCTTTCATGTAAAAAAAGATCCTTATAACCAGTAATAATCGAGTAATATCCTTCTGATTCCAAAATATTAATTACATTATCATCGAACTCTATTTTGTTTTCAACTAATTTTTCAATTAGTTTATCATGTGTTAAAAAGGGTTTATTTTTCATTAATCTCCTTTCAAAAAAAAGAAGTATACTTTTCAGTATACTTCTTTAATATGCATCTCTGTTTCACGTAGAACTTCAGAGACTGTTCACTTGTTGTAAGTATACATTAAATAACTATGTATTACAATATGTAATTTTAAACTTTAATTTAATAATAAGCATAGATAAGAATAGATAAGCACAGATAGAGATAGATTTACTTATTTATATTCTCTTAAACTAGCTACCATTTTACCCAATACTATTACTTCTCCCTTTTCTACTATTATGGGTTGAAAATTTGGGTTCTCAGCCTGTAACACAACATGACCATCCATTCTATAGAACCTTTTCAGTGTAGCCTCTCCATCCACCAAAATAGCTCCTATTTCGCCATTCTCTATACATGACTGCTTTCTAATAAATACAATATCTCCATTTCGTATATTTACGTTTATCATTGAATCGCCTTTTATTCTTAGTGCATAGTCGGCTTTAATCTTTGAATCTAAATTAAAATAATCTTCTATATTCTCTATTGCTTCTATTGGAACTCCTGCAGCTATTGTTCCAAGGAGTGGAATCCTTCTTCCTGTTGATTCTTTTAATGGTTTAACATCTCCGAGTAGGTTATTCATATCCACATTAAAATAATCAGCTATAAGCTCCAAAGTTTCGAAATCGGGTTCTCTCTCTCCATTTTCATACATGCTAATAGCACTCCTAGATAGATTCACTGCATCTGCTAGGTCACCCTGGGTCATACTTTTATTCAATCTAAACTTTTTTAAATTAACTCCAAATTTATTCATAATTCCTCCAAATATTTCATAAATACATAATATCACTAAATGTGAATATTTTATATAAAAATATCACAATATGTGTTGACACGATACGTGGAATAGTTTATTATTAACTCAGGTAGGAGGTGACTAAATGAATAAAGATAAAATGGCTAAAAGATTAATAAAGCTTAGAGGTGATAAATCTAGAGAGTCAGTAGCAACTGATTTGAATATTAGCCTTTCAGCTCTAGCAATGTATGAAACAGGTAAAAGAATACCTAGAGATGAGATTAAAGTTAAATTTTCAAAGTACTATAAAACAAGTGTTGAGGATATTTTTTTTAATTAATATGACACGTAACGTGGATACAGAACGCAATAGAAAGGAGAACGAGATGATAAAACATTATATAACAAAATACGAAACAAACAACAAAAGATATGCAGAATCATGGTTACAGATAAATATATTTGGAAAAGTATTCTGCTTTAGTAAGAAAACAATTGAAATATAGAAAGGAGGATTGGTGATGAACGGTGGTAATAAGATAAGAATTACAATACTAACTGTACCAAAAAGAATTGAATATCTAGGGGAAATGGTAGCAAGAATAGAGAAGGTTAATCCCAACGTGCAGGTTGAAATTAGCCTCTTGATTAAATAGTTACTATAATCCCAGTTCAGATTTACTGCGGATTTGCATTTTTGAAGGTTCAGAAAGCTCAACATAAACTATAGATTCAGAGTTAATATAGAACACTTTACCTTTAGAAACAATTTCTATTAAAGTATTTTCAGATTGTAGTAAATCTTGGAAATCTATATCTTCAGCATTATTATATGCAATTTTATTAAAAGATATGTGATCAGTGTTAGTTAAAGAAATCACATCTCCATTAATCAAACTTAATTTAATCATTATAATCACCTCCCTTCTTAATGGTGATTATAGCATACAAAAATAAAATATTACATTATTCAAAGGAGGTGAACAAATGAAAAGAGCAGATATTCCATTGTGGAACAGACTGGTAATTACACCTGATGAAGCAGCAGCACTCACTGGATTATCAATTAATAAAATTAGAGAGTTCTGTTTAAAAGGTAAAATACCAAGTTTCAAATGTGGAGAAAATATTAAGATACCAGTTAAAAAAGCAGAAGAAGCATTCGAGAAAATGGCAGAGGAAAGGTATGGTTTCGAGGAAAGACATCGTGCTGAAGAAGTATTAAAAAATAATAATCAAAGAAGAAGGAGGAAAGCTCAATGAAAAAAGCTATTAATGTATTAATGAATGTGGGTATAACTTTAGAGATAGGATTAATCTTATTTGTTATTGGTTCTATATACACTAACCAAGACTGGTTAAGAAATGTATTAATGAGTTTTATGTAGGGAGGTAAAGGGATGCCAGAAAACAAAAAGAAACATAGAAAGTTAAGAGAAAGAATAGTAATTAATGATCTAACTGAATTCGAAGAATGGGCCATAGCGGTAATTCCTATATTAGCAATGGTTTTATTGATTATAGGTGCCTGGTGGATATTGCTAACTTAGGAGATGAAATATGAATAAACAAATTAATTTATTCGGAAAAGAAACTGATCAACCAATAGATAATAAAAAACCAAGAACAATTAAAGAAAAGTTTAGAGCAAAATATGGATATAAAAAAGGTTATTATTGCAGGAATTGCAAACAACTTGTGAATAGCAGATTTTACAAATGCAGATTAATAGGCATAACCAATGGAGCAGCAACTGATATCAGGTTAAAGCATATTGCTTGTAGGTTATACGAACCTAAGATAATAAAGGAGGTGCAAGATGAACGAGAGTAAATTCCTAACAGAAAATAACAAGCAAGTCTTAGAAGAATCAAAGGATCTTCAATTAATAGAAAATGTATATACGTTAAAACAAAATGTTAAGCAGCAGTTGCAGGGAGTAAGACAAGGATTACAGGGAAGACTTAATAATTTTAGAAGAGGACTTATTGAGGAGAGAGTAGATGAGTATTTCACAAAGTAAAAGAAAGTATTATATAAAACATTCATAAGCTGGGCAGCTATAATCATTGTTTAAAAACACTTTCTTTTTATATTATATCAAACTTACGGATAGAGGGACAGTAGATGGCAAAAATTAATAGTTATAAACCGACAGAATCAGAGATACAAAAAGCACTTTTAGAATGGACAACTTGGATGTCTAGACAATATCCAGAATTATCACTTTTGTATCACATACCTAATGAGGGAAAAAGATCTTATTTCACGGGGGCAAAAATGAAAGCAGAGGGACTTAAAAGCGGAGTTCCGGACTTATGTCTACCTGTGGCACGTGGAATCTACCACGGCCTATATATCGAGATGAAACGACCAGGTAATAAACCAACAGACAATCAAAGATGGTGGTTAGAGGCATTAACACACCAGGGATATCGGGCTGATGTGGCATATAGCACAGATGAAGCAATTAACATAATTATAGGATACTTAAATTCAAATAAATAAATAATTAAATAAGGAGGTAACGATGAAAGATATCTATAAGGCTAGAATAGCGGAAATAGCTGAAGGACACTATAAGGATCTGTTGGTTATTCTAGCAAACAGAAGAACAACGGGAACATCTATTTCAAGAAGTGAATTAGCATACAGAATGAATATATCTGATAGAGTTGTCAGAAAATTGATTTCACAAGCTAGAAAAAGCAGATTTCCAATAATTAGTGATCATAATGAATCTGGATACTACTTATCAAATAATATTGATGAAATAGAAGCGTTTAGAAAAAGAGAGATACAATCAAGAATTAGTGATTTAAGGGAAACCGACGAAGGAATGATCATGGCCATAAAGGAAATAGAAAACAACTATTCAGTCAATCAAATCTCAATAATGGAGGTGCTAGGAAATAATGGCAACTAAAAGAATGTTGAGTAAAGAAATAACTGAATCAGATGCATTTTTAGAGATGCCAACCAGTAGTCAGGCACTATATTTTCACCTAAATTTAAATGCGGATGATGAAGGTTTTGTGGATGCTCCTAATAAGGTAGCTAGGAATTGTGGAGCCAATAGAGATGACCTAAATATACTACTTATAAAGAACTTTATAATAGCCTTTGCTAATGGAGTTATAGTAATTGTTCATTGGAAAATTCATAACTGGATAAGAAAGGACAGAATCAAGGGAACAAATTACATTGAATTAAAAAATTTACTATTTTTAGAAGAAAATGACACTTATACAAAAGATGAAAACCCTACTGCTAGAAAGGTTTCAAAGATATGTCAGACAAATGTCAGACAAGAAACAGACAAATGTCCGAAAAATGTCAACATAGAACAGACTAGTCTAGATCAGTCTAGTCTAGAACAGTCTAGTATAGATCAGTCTAGTCTAGAGGAAATGTCAGACGAGATTGACGATGATGATTCTCTTGAAAAAATTGTCGATGTATTTGAACAAGAAATAACAAATGTAACTTTAACCGAAGAAGATAAAAAAGAAATATTAAATCTCTTGGATGACCTTCCAGAAGACATGATTATTAAGGCAATATTACAGGCTAGTCCATATAAACCAAAATCGTGGAACTATATCAAAGTGATTCTTGATAGTTGTGTTAAGGATGGTGTTAAGGAAAAACTGAATTTTAATAATAATAAATCTAAGAATTCTAAGACTGGAAAATACGATGATGTTTATAAAAATTAATTTTAAAACTTGGTTATAAAAGGTTATATCTGAAAGGAGTAAAAGTGGATGGAAAAATATATTAAATTAATCAGCTACATGGTAATTGGAGTATGCCTGGCAGTTTCAATGTTCAGCATATACGGAGTAATAAGATTTCTTGATATTATTGCCAGGGCATTGGGGGTGTAGGAATGAATAACGATAAGTTATTTCAAGTTGAGAAAGAAGTTGAAAAATATAAAATAGAGCAAGAAATTAATAGAATATCATGGGGTCTAGATGTTCATGAATTATTTGTCAAATTAATACATGATTCAGACTACCGTTTGAAATTCAAAGATGTACTTACTCCAAAAGCAGAACGAATTAAATATAAAGATTGGACAGAATGTAATTGTTGCGGTGGTTCAGTTGGACAAAGTGGAAAGTATTGTAAGCACTGCGGGGCCAAGTTTGTGGAGGTGGAGGATGAAAAATAAAGAGGCGACAGAGTTAATAAAAGAAGAAGTTGACATATATGAATTTGAACTAAGCAAAGAAGATAATCAATTTGAGCTTACTGGAGAGGAAAAAGAGGAAGTTGAAAGACATATTAAAGCACTAAGGCTAGCAATCCAAGCATTAGAAAAGCAAGAGCCTAAGGAACCTACTTTAGAGGGCGATGGATACGATGATTTAGGAAATATAATATACGACACGTGGATTTGTCCGAATTGTGAATCATATTATGAAGTTGATTATGAAAATTATAAATATTGTCCTTTGTGTGGACAAGCAATAGATTGGAGTGGTGATGATGAGTGATAAACCAATTGCAGAGCAGGTTGAAGAAACAAAGAAACTTATTAAAAAATTTGTGAACTCTATATTGGAAATAACTGATCCAATTGTCCAATGGCTTGTTGATTTCACTGAAAAGCTTATAAAAGCAATCACTACTATGAACAATAAGATGTTTACAGACAAGAAAAACAAAAAGAATAATAAAAGACTTCATAGAATCAAAAGAAACTTAATGAGGAGGTAATAAAGAAATGATAAAAAATACTTTAGGAGAATTAAATAATCATTTATTTGCACAGCTAGAAAGATTAGGGATGGAAGACCTCACAGAAGAGGAGTTAACCAAGGAAATTAACAGGGCTAAAGCAATCACCGATGTAGCATCTAGAATTATTTCAAACGGAGATCTAGTATTAAAAGCTAAGATTGCCTTTGAAGAAACGTATGATGCTGACAAGAAAAAACCAGTAATGCTAGAGGGATAACAATGGGGTCGAAACTTCACTATACAGAGGAGCAAAAACAATTCCTTTTTGATTTCATTCCTGGTCATAGTTACAAAGAAATCATAACAGCATTTAATCAAAAGTTTTCTGATATGCAGCTTACAGTATCAAGAGTAAAAAACTTCACTAGTAATAACAAAATATATACCGGAAGAACAGGTTATTTCGTTAAAGGTTGTGTTCCTCCAAATAAGGGAACTAAAGGAATCTCAAAGCCTAATAAGACAAGTTTCAAGAAAGGCAATGTTCCACCTAACATAAAACCTATTGGTCATATACGAGTTGGCCGTGATGGATTCATATATCAAAAGATACAAGAGGGACATGCCCAAAAGAATTACAAGATGATTCATGTAATGAACTGGGAAAAGGTAAATGGTCCTGTACCAAAAGGACATAAATTAATATTTGCTGATAGAGATAGGTCAAATGTAAGTATTGATAATATAATCCTGGTGTCATTTGCAGAGGCATTAATTCTAAATAAACAAGGTCTTATCTACAATGACAAAGATCTAACAACAGCTGGCGTTAATTTAGCAAAACTACAGAATAAGATATATTCAAAATCTAATAAGACTAGAGGGTTAAATAAAAATGAGAGATAAAGATTATAGAGGGAAAAACGTACATGAAAAGTGGTGTTTTGGTAGTTTAATGACAACAGATTTTGGACCATTAATTGTACCTGACGAAGTAAGCTTGAATGATTTTGAGTTTGGCGAATATGATTATGTTCATCCTGAAACAATAGGTGAATTTGTAACATGTAACAAAGAGGGACAGAGATTATATACTGATGATCTTTTTAGATACAGATTAGGCCATATTGTTCAGCTGATATGGGATGAAAAAGAGAAGCGCTATATTGGTCATCATGTGGGAAGTTTGAATACTAACTTTAGTATGAGCCTTGTAGTAGAAATGAAATTGATAGGAAATATACATGATAACCCAGAACTATTTAATCCAAAGCATGATGGGTATTTAATGTTTTGTAACAAATCAAAAACAAATGAGGAGGAAAAGTAAATGAAAAAAGTATTATTAACAATCTTAGTATTAATCGGAATTATGGTATTGGGTGGATGTACTCAAGCAGAAAGAGTATCAGAAAACCTTTCAAAAGAAGCAGATAGCTTTAATGTTGTGAGACAACTAACTGTAATTAATGGTATTACAGGTGATGTCTTATTTCAAATGAGTGGTAGATTATCAATCAAGGCTGACACTACTGATAATCAACTTGAAGTAGTTGTAGAGTATGAAAAGGGTGAGTATAAGAAACACTTTATAGGGATAAGCGATAATGTAACTTATGTAGTTGAACAGTTGAATGTTAAAAATGTAAGTAATTATAAATACACCTTAAATTTCAATCCTAAGATGTGGATTCCAGTAGATGTTAAAACTATAGATTAGAGGGACAGAATATGTTTATTAGAGTAGTAGATTACCAGGGTAATACGCACATAATCAACACAAACGATATATTCCATATTGAAACTACTGGATGGTGTGGTACTAATGAAATAAAAAATCTCGTTTTATATGGTAGAGGTCATAATTCAGCATACAAGATAGATATTTCTTATGGTGTTGATACAGGCATTATAGAAAAAAAGGTTTCAGAATTAATTAATTTTTTTGATTCGATAATGGAGGATGACAATGACAAATAGAGAAGCGATAGAACAGCTGAAAACTATGTCTAATTTCATAGGCTATGACAAGGGAAGCCTTGTAGTTAGTAATATGCAAAATGCACT
>JBGSJN010000027.1:0-4044 GCA_041741995.1 Bacillota bacterium | reverse complement strand
TTTTAATTTATCCATCACCTAGTGTATCCTTTATCTTTCTGGCCAACTTTTCGTTGCCTAACACCTTTATTATATCATTAATATCAGCTTTTCTGATACCCGCTATACTTCCAAATTCACTTAAGAGTTGTTTTTTTCTTTTAGGTCCAACTCCTTCAATTTCATCAAAGACAGACGCAACCATTTCCTTATCTCTGATTGTTCGGTGATAGGTTATGGCAAATCTATGAGCTTCATCTCTTATGGCAGTGACAATGTGGAGAGCCTTTTCTCCTCTAGGGATAAAGATTCCTTCACTATCTCCTTCTTTAAAAAGCAGTTCTTCCTTTTTGGCAAGTCCTAGTATATCTATATCTTCTAACCCATAACTTTTCATAATCTTCAGTGAACTAGAAAGTTGACCTTTGCCTCCATCTATTACTATTAAATCTGGAGTTGGCAGGTCGACCATTTTAAATCGTCTGGTCAGCACTTCTTCCATGGATTTAAAATCATTTGGTCCCTCTACTGTTCGTATTTTAAATTTTCTGTATTCCTTTTTGTCCGCTTCTCCATTAGTAAAGACCACCATACTGGCTACTATGTTGGTGCCGCTGATATTACTTATATCGTAACATTCTATTCGTCTTGGGAATTTCTTTAGTGAAAGGTAGTTTTGCAGAGATTGTAGCCCCTCCTCTATTTCCTTCACTTTCATTAGTCTAACTTCTTCACGCTCTCTATATTTCTCCAGTGCATTCATATTGGCTAATTCTACTAGTTGCTTTTTTTCGCCTTTTTGTGGTGCTGATAATATTACCTTGCTACCTCTTAAATAGCTAAGGTAATCCTTTAGTTCCTCATATTCAATCAATACTGGTAATAATATTTCCTTCCCAGGACTATGGTTAAGATAGTATTGTTCTATAAATGCCTTTAGAACATCACCTTTTGTTTCTCCAGGTGGATGTTCTAAAAAGTAGTTTTCCTTATTTATGATGTTCCCGTCTCTGATGAAGAATATCATGACAGAAGTTTTCTTTTCTCCTTCATATAAGCCGATGACATCTCTTTCCTTAGCGTGCCCCTTGTCAATTATCTGGTTAGCTGTCAGTTTGCCAATTATATCTATCTGGTCTCTGACCTTGGCGGCTTTTTCAAATTTCATGTCCTTGGAGTATTCTATCATTTTTTGTTTCAGTTCTCTTAGCAGCTCTTTTTCCTTGCCTCTTAGGAACATAACAGTTTCATCTATTAAAACCCTGTATTCTTCTTGTGTTGTTAAACCAACACAGGGTCCTGTGCATCTTTTAATCTGGTATTGCAGACAGGGTCTGCTTCTGTGTTTTAGTTCATTGTCACTACAGGTTCTTAAGGGAAATATGGCTTCAATTACTTTTAGCACACCTTTCATTCCACCTATAGTGGCATAGGGTCCAAAATATTGAGCCCCATCATTGATTTTTCTTCTGACGACTTGTATCTTTGGAAAGCTGTCTTTTAAGTCTATCTTTAAGTAGGGGTAATGTTTGTCATCTCTTAAGATTATGTTGTATTTTGGTTTGTTTTCCTTAATAAGGTTTGATTCAAGTATTAGAGCTTCTACTTCACTACCGGTTATGGTCCAGTTAATGTCTCTGATTTTATCTACTAATGCTGTAGTTTTACTGTCCTTGGCACCTTTAAAGTAGCTGCTCACCCTGTTTTTCAGGTTTACAGCTTTACCAACATATATTATTTTGCCTTTTTCATCAAGCATTTCATAGACCCCTGGATCTATTGGTAGGGATCTAAGCTTTTTTTCTATTATTTCCATTTAGAATGTCCTTTAAGTATTGTCCTGTATAGGAAATTTCCATTTGTGCTACTTCTTCCGGGGTTCCTTCAGCTATTATGAGCCCGCCTCCAGTTCCACCTTCTGGTCCTAAATCTATAATATGGTCTGCTGTTTTAATAACGTCCAAATTATGTTCTATTACTACTACTGTATTCCCCTTTTCCACCAGTTTGGCCAGTACATGTAACAACTTTTCTATATCGAAGAAGTGAAGACCTGTTGTTGGTTCATCTAGGATATAGAAAGTTTTGCCTGTACTTCTTTTTGATAGTTCGGTTGCTAATTTTATACGTTGGGCTTCTCCTCCTGAGAGTGTGGTAGCTGGTTGTCCTAGTTTGATATAGCTGAGACCTACGTCCATTAGGGTTTCCATCTTCCTTTTTATCTTAGGGATATTTTCGAAGAAAACGAAGGCTTCTTCTACAGTCATATCCAGTATGTCTGCGATGTTCTTGCCCTTGTAGGTTACATCTAGGGTTTCTCTATTGTATCTTTTGCCTTCACAAACTTCACAAGGTACATAAACATCTGGGAGGAAGTGCATTTCTATTTGGATTATGCCGTCTCCTTTACAGTTTTCACAACGTCCACCTTTGACATTGAAACTAAAGCGGCCATTTTTGTAGCCTCTACTTTTGGATTCTTTGGTTGAGGCCATTAGTTCTCTAATATGGTCAAAGACTCCTGTATAGGTTGCAGGGTTTGATCTTGGTGTTCTTCCAATTGGTGATTGGTCTATATCAATTATTTTGTCGATTTTTTCGACACCTTTTATTGTTTTATGTTTGCCTGGGCTTTCTTTTCTCTTATTTATATGTCTTGCTAAGGCCTTGTAGAGGATTTGGTTTATTAGTGTGCTTTTACCACTACCTGATACTCCAGTCACACAGGTGAATATGCCTAGTGGTATTTTCAGATCCACATTTTGCAGGTTATTCTCACTGGCCCCGGTTATTTCAAGATAGTCTTCACCTTTTTTGCGTCTGGCTTCAGGGATTTTAATGCTGCGTTTTCCGCTTAGGTATTGTCCTGTTAGTGAGTTAGGGTTATTTATTACTTCTTGTGGTGTTCCTATTGCAACAACTTGACCACCTTCAAGTCCGGCTCTTGGTCCTATGTCTACTAGTACATCTGCACTGAGCATTGTTTCTTCGTCATGTTCGACTATTATTAGGGTGTTACCTATGTCTCTTAGGTTCATTAGGGATTCTATCAACTTGATGTTGTCTCTTTGATGTAGTCCTATGCTTGGTTCGTCTAGGATGTATAACACTCCAACTAATCCGGATCCAATCTGGGTTGCGAGTCTTATTCTTTGTGATTCTCCCCCTGATAGGGTTGCTGCTCCTCTGCTTAGGGTTAGGTAGTTTAGTCCTACGTTGTTTAGAAAGTTTAGTCTTTCTTTTATTTCTTTGAATATTTGTAAAGCTATTATGGTGTCTCTTTCGTTTAGTTCGAGATTGTTTACAAACTCTATTGCTTTGGTTATGGACATGTCTGTCAGGTCTGAGATGTTTATTCCTCCAACTAGAACACTGAGTGCATCTGGTTTTAGTCTTTTACCATCACAGGCCGGGCATTTTTTTATTTCCATGTAGCTTTCTATTTCTTCTTTTATGCCTTCACTTGTTGTTTCTCGATATCTTCTTTTGAGGTTTGGTATTATACCTTCAAAGGGTTTGGTAAAGTTCCAGACTCTGCCTTCTTTGGATTTGTAGACAAAGGGTATTGGTTCTATGCTTCCATAGAGGATTATGTTTTGTATTTCTTCACTTAATTCATTAAAGGGTTGATCTAAAGTGAAGCCAAAGTGTTTGGCTAGTCCGTCTAGTAGGCTTGGGTAGTAGTCGCTCATTTTGGAGTTCCATGGTCCTACGTTTATGGCTCCGTCATCTATGGATAGACTCTCGTCTGGTATGATCATGTCTTTTGAGAAGGTTTGGGTGAAGCCTAGTCCTGTGCAATCCGGGCAGCTGCCGTAAGGGGTGTTGAAGGAGAATAACCTTGGTTCTACTTCTTCTATGGTTACGCCACATTCCAGGCAGACGAAGTTTTCACTAAAGAGTATTTCTTCAGCATTTTCTGGTTCTATTTTGGCTAGTCCTTCTCCTAACTTCAAGGCAATTTCGAAGGAGTCGGCTAGTCTTCTTTCTATGCCTTCTTTGATTATTAGTCTGTCGACTACTGCTTCTATGGTGTGTTTTTTATTTTTATCTAATATGATGTCT
>JBGSJN010000026.1:0-3800 GCA_041741995.1 Bacillota bacterium | reverse complement strand
TTTGTATGTTTAAGATTATTTATAAAATCTATGGCATGTTTAGCTTTACTCTCATCAAACAAGTTTGCCACCACTCTTCTGCAGGAGAAATTCCATTGGGTCATCCCCTTGGTTAACCTTATCAGCAACTATTCTACTTCTTGAAGAAGGGGTTAAACCAAACTGCTCACAAAAGCGGTTCATTATCTTTAAGTAGGACTGAGCAATGGATACTTGTGGTACCTGTTGCCAATAACCTGAAGGAGTTTTGACTATAGTTCCATGTTTAGAAATAAACTCCTCTGCTTCCTTCCATCTGGCATAAGCCTGACAATATCCAGCAAAGGCAGCCATATCTACTTGAGTTAATATCCCAAGTTTTTCTAACTCTTTAGAGGACCTTTTCCATTCTTTCTTTGCTTCAGCTTCTAGCCAAGTTGGGCACTTTGGTGCAATCTTTTCAGGTTGAGGTTCAAAGAAGTTCATCTCTCGTTTTCCAGGATTGCCTTCAAGCTTTTTAAGGGCAGTTGGTTTTGGTTTCCTTCCTCTTTCTGCCATAGGCATCACCTCCAATACAAGAAAAAGAGCCTGTAGTTTTACAAGCTCACCTTTATTGTTTAATTTTAACCTTTTATCCCTTTATAGTTATAGTTTCCTTTTTTAATCTCATTAATTTCTGCTTCAACTGCTTCCTTATAGCCTGGATCTTCTTCTTCTTTTTTTGAGCACTCCATGCAAAGGCAAGCTGTGTCAAACCTTGACATGATCCGACCATTTCTTAAGCTTCCACCACATTTATCACAATACTCTTGTGTAAAAAATCTGTCCATAATCTCTCCTCATTCCACTTCTACATATTCCATTATAATTTGGAGTGCTGTATCATAGCTTTCTGCTTCATAAACTCTTGCAGTCATTTCCTTGGCTTGTATATTTTGGTCCACCTTATTCAAGGCTTTCTTTGCTAATCTAATAAGATTGAAGATGTTTCCATCTGCTCCCACTAGTTTACATTTTGGTTTCATTGTTACTCTCCTCTATTGCTGTGTATCTCGGATATTCATAACCTTGTGGATCGATTAGTATTCTTTCACGACTCACCTTATTGATAACCCTGATGCAAAGCACCTCACCCTCATCATTTATACCACCTTCATCATTTTGAATAAAAGCTTGATCTTGAAGTAGGTCGTTAGTTAGTTTCTTGTATGCCTTATCACTCAGCTCCACTTCTCTAGTCACCCTATACGGTTTTCCTTCATTACCTTCATTCTTTAATTCTTCTGTGACTTCTCTTACCACATCACAGTCACTAGCCTTTCTTACAAATATGGCTTTCATATTACTTCCTCCTTATAGGTAGTTTTCTTCATACTATTAATCACTCTAAAGGAGGATAATAGCAAGTTAATTCTTTCTTTATTCCACTTCTTTAAAGGGTATCTTGTCACCATTTCTTATGAGGTAAACCTCAGCATCAGAACCAATTAGTTCAATATATCTTTTAACAATTACATCTGAATATTTCTCATCAAGTTCCACAGTATAGCAGATCCTATTAGTCTGTTCACAAGCAATCAAGGTGGAACCACTTCCACCAAATGGATCTAGTACTAAACAGTTACTCATACAGCTATTTTGTACTGGATAAGCAATTAGCCCTACAGGCTTCATAGTTGGATGAAGTGTGTTTTTTGAAGGTCTATCAAAATTCCAAATGGTGCTTTGTTTTCTATCTGCATACCAATTGTGTTTCCCCTCATTCAACCAACCAAAGAGTATAGGTTCATGTTTCCACTGATAAGGACTTCTTCCGAGTACCAGACTTTGCTTGGCCCAGATACAAACACCTGATAAATAGAAGCCAGCATCTTTAAAAGCTTTTCTGAAATTGTATCCTTCAGTATCTGCATGGAATACATAAATAGAGGAATCTCTTTCCATCCATTCCCTTATATTGCTAAATGAATCTAACAAGAAGGTATAGAATTCATTGTCTTTCATGTTATCATTTTTAATACTTCCAGCCTTTGCCTCATAATTCACATTATATGGTGGATCTGTTACAACAAGATTTGCTTTCCTACCCTCCATTAAAAGCTCATAAGTTTCTGCCTCTGTACTATCTCCACAAACTAACCGGTGTCTTCCCAGTAACCAGAGGTCTCCTCTTTTAGAAATAGCCGGTTCGGCCAGTTCCTTTTCAACATCAAACTCATCTTCTCTTATTTGTTTATCATGGATTTCATTAAAGAGCTGGTCTATCTCTGGTGGATCAAAACCTGTAAATCCGGTGTCGTAATCTAGAGCTTGCAGATCTTTAATTAAATCAGCAAGTAGGTCCTTATTCCATTCACCACTTATTTTATTTAGAGCAATGTTTAAGGCTTTCTCTTTTGTCTTATCTATTTCAATAACTACACAGTCAATTTCTGTATGACCAAGTTCATTTAAAACACTTAGTCTTTGGTGACCACCAATTACAGTCAGGTCCTTATTTACTATTACTGGATCCACATAGCCAAATTCTATTATGCTATTTTTAATCTTTTCAAATTCAGGATCCCCTGGATTTAGTTTTTTCCTTGGATTATATCCTGCTGGTATAAGTTCTGATATTTTAAGTTTCTTAAATTCCATTTTCTATCTCCTCATTAAACGCTTTTTTTACATTTACATTTCTATGTTTCTTCCACCAAAGTCTTCTACATTTTTCTGAACAAAACCTTCTTGATCTACCTGTTTCTTTTTGAACTATAAAAAGATAACAATTGGCACACAATTCTTTTCCATCTCTTTTTTCTCTAATATTTATTGCTACAGTTGGCGCGCTACCTTCAAGTCCATAGCTCTTACAAAACTGTCTTACCTGGTCTCTATTAATCCCAAGTACTGCTCCAACCGCCTTATATCCTATCCCCCTAACTCTAAGTTCAAAGATTAGTTGCTTATCTGTTTCAGTCATTATTAACCCCTTTTGCGCTGATACCTTTATTTTTCTATACAAAAAAACACCAAAAAACGCATGTTTTTGAGCATTTTTCGATGTTTTTTGATATTATTCATTTTTTGTTTAATTAGCCTTAAAAGCACTCTGCTATTAGGTTTAAGGCCATTTTTATAATCAATTTATTTCTTTCTTTGCGCAAAACTAAAACCTTTTAGACCATTGTGCTGGTTAGCTTTGCATTACCCTTAGTTCTATTTCTTATACCCCCCCTATCAATTTATGCGAAAATTCACACGATGGGGGCTACCGGTCTTGTATAAATTACTTGTAGAGATTTGATGGGCCCCTGGGTCTGACATTTTTAATATCTATATTCAGGTCTTATATCTTCTTTAAAAGTCTTAGTATCATGACAATTCTTACATAAAGGTTGCCAGTTGTGTTCGTCCCAGAAGAGCTCTTGGTCTGCTCGATGTGGTTTGATGTGATCAACTACTGTGGCTCTAGTAACTCTTCCTTCACTCTGACACTTGGTACAGAAGGGATTGATCACTAGAAATATCTTACTGGCCTTACGCCACTTTGAATCGTAGCCTCTCTTATAGGCACTTGGTCTTTCCTTGGCTTGTTCTTCTTGATGCATCTCACAGTATTTATCATCTGTTAGGTTAGAACATCCTGGATACTTGCAGGGTTTCTTTGGTTTGTTTGGCATATCTTTCACCTAAATTCAATTTTATTATTTACAAATTATTTAAATGTGTTATCATTATATTAATAAGTATTATTTGTTATTACTTATCATTTTTTTTCATAATAATTTCCTTTTTTGAGTGATTTGGTTTGAAATAGGATGGGCTAATATTCCCAT
>JBGSJN010000025.1:0-6869 GCA_041741995.1 Bacillota bacterium | reverse complement strand
TCTTTTCTTCTGGTTTACCTGTCCAGAGTTTTACTATAATATGTGGCATTCCTATTACCCCCTATAATTATTCTGCTTCCACTTACTTAGTCTCTCTTTTACGTTATTATTGTTTTTAATTTCATCATGTTCTGAGGCATCTGTTAGTACTATTGTATCAACTACTTTCATATTAAACTTACCATAAACTTTCTTCAAGGTATTAAAATAGTTCATATAGTTATTTTCATCCTCTATGGCCTGACTATATAGAAGTACAGTTGGAGTTTCCTTTAGTTTTGTACTAAAATCTTTCCTAAGGAATACATTTAATCTATCTTGGAATATTCTTAGCTGGGCAGTTATTTGGTCCATATAGATAGGGCTTGCAAGCACTATTAAATCTGATTCTGCCAAACTATTCATCGCAGGTTGTAATTCATCATGTAGGGCACATTCTATGCTATCGCTTTTTTTACATTCATCACAGGCCTGGCATCCTTTGCAATTTAGTTCATTGATATTGAAAATTCTAATATCATCACCGGCAAATCCACTTAGGAAAAGATTGACCATCTCCTCTGAGTTACCATTTCTGATTGGGCTACCTAATACAGCTGTTATTTTCATATTTTCCTCCATTAATTATATTTTTCTATATTAATTATTATATTAATCAATTATTATGTGATTTTCCTCGAAAGGACTCTTTCTGATTGCTAAGGAATATAGGTATGGATACTCCTGCCTCAAGTAAGTCATATACTCGAACCACTCAATTATCAGGAGTGGATATGCTCTCATAATATCAATGGAAAGATGAAGCATATCGTTTTTTGGCAAGAATTTCAAGTCTTCTCTATTTTCCAGTTCATCCAAAAGATGATATACCGACCAAAGCATATCAGTAAACCGACTATGTTCCAAAAGGTTTGGATTTTCAAACATTCTGGAAATATATATCTTTTTACTTATCAAGAATTCTTTTAGGTCCACTAGATTCCCTGTATGACTATCTATGTCATACTCAAAATTTCTTAGTAATTTGATTATTTGCTTCTTACCTTTACCCCTCAACTCTTGTTCAAAATCCATCTCTTCCTTAAATGATTCTAAATTACTATCAAAGTGAGATATTTTTCTAATTAACGATGTTCCTACTTCTGAATAAAAGGCACTTACTACAATCTGTAGCTTTTTGAAATTTTCTTCTTTTTCCATATTTTTTAAATATTTCTCAAGAATATATGATATTAGAATTACCGAAATAGGTAGAAAAGCTAAATCCTGAAACAATAAGAACATCGACTCATGTGGATCCTTAAATATAACTATCTGCAAAACATATATCAAAACAGCCGTGGCTATCATGACACCGCTTATTAGTATTGTGTATCTTAAATTCTTATTTTTCATTTAAAAGTCTCCTCTTATATAAATTGTTATTTATATTCAATAGCATATCAATAAATAAACGTTAATTGAAGTAAAAAGTACATAATTTTATTGATTCAAAGTTATTCAATCACTTCATTTAATATAGAACTAACTGAATTACAAGTATCAGTAAAACTAATGTTTTTCGCATAATTAAATTCCTTTTGATAGTTTAACCAGTAATTGTGCATAGTATTGCTATTTATTATAGATTTAAGAATAGCTTCATGATTTCTTATTATATTTAATGTTTTCCTTTTATTAGCAGTAGCAATTATCGCTGCACTCAAACACTTATAGCTTATTTTTTCACCGTGAAGTTTGTGAAGTATGAATACATCATAAAAATCTCTGGGCCTTGTATTTTGATCACCTCTTGAAATAATTGATTCTAATTTTTCTGCTAAAACAGTTTCAATATTGTATGCTAATATCTTTATAACCCTATTATCTAGAAGTAAGGTAAAGTGGTACGAAATCTCTTTTGGCGTAATACTATCACCAGTGGTTATATCTAGTTTTAATGGAACTGACATTGGTGGATAACTAGCTATTAATGAAACACGATAACCTAAATAATCTGAACCTTCACGTATCTTATTAATCTTGATAAAGGAAAAAGTGATTTTATCAGCAATTTCTATTTCACATAAATCTTTAAAAATCCGTTCTACTGATTTTTCTGATACAATTACTCCTTTTATGGTAGCATCCATATCCATTGTCGCTCTTGTATCTAATCCTACCATTGAAGCTATAAGCATACCACCCTTTAAAATAAAATTTGATTGGTATTTTGATATAGAAACTCTTTCAAGTAATCGTTCTAGCATATAGTTCTGCATGACTAGTTGAGCAGATATTCCTTTATCTTTTGCAATATTTTTGATAATTGCTTTAAGTTGTGTGGCATTATTCATAAGAGTACCTCCAAATAGCTACGTATTTTTTTTTCAACTCTTAGTTTTTTTGCATATTCAGAAAGTAAAGGAATATTCTTATTAGTTCTCTTAGTATAACGCTTAAATGCTTCAGAAACTATTTGTATATCAGTATTACTATGACCCCTTAAAATATCACATAAAGTTCTTTCAGCTCCATATGCTCTAACTAAATTTCCTCCGGGGGTTTGTATTTCTACAACTCCTAAATCATAAAGATTTTCCTTTACCCTTACACATCTTACATTCTCAGCTTTAAGATTAGATGTATTATAGTTAAGGGGAAATGTCATTTGGAATATATTAGGCGTTCTATCTGTTAGATCATTCAAAAATAAGGCCGTTTCTCCTGAAAAAATACCCTTCTTAAATCTTATATGTAAATTGAATAATTCATCATCTAACATTTCAGGAAGTATGTAGATGCCTCTAGCCGACCGATCAATAACACCCTTATCTGCCAGATATTTAAGACTACCTCTAGAAAATCCTTCCTTAACAACTTGCGTAGAAGTGATAGTCCCATTATATTTTCTTACAATTTGTAAGAATTCATCTGATTTCTTCATAATGCAACCCCCTAATAAAATAATTAAACTTTTATGCTCATATACTAATTATATATGTGCATAAAAGTCAAGTCAAGTTAAATTATTAATTTTAAAAAAGACCCTCATGCACAACATTCATAAATATATGTGCATAAAAGTCAAATTTCACAATTACTATTCAGGTTCCTATTAATATCATTATCTCCTATCATAAACTATATCTACCATACCATTATAGGCTTCATTAGATATATACTTCAATAACAGAGGATGATCAAGTTTTTTAAACAATCTAATTCCAGCTCCTAGTATTGTAGGAATAACAGTAATGTGATACCTATCAATAAGATCCTTTTCCATAAACTGATGAACAACATCAGACCCCCCACAAAGCCAAATATCCTTCCCATCATTTCCATCCTTTACTCTAATCATGCTTATCAAATCAACAATATTCTCTTTAGTAAATTCTATGTCCCTCTTAGAAATCATATCTCTATTAGTCAACACAAAAGTTTTCATACCCTGATAAACCCATTTATCAGGAGAAAGCTCTGTTGTTATCTGATTATATGAATTCTTGCCCATTATTATAGTATCCACCGTCTTGATGAATTCATCATAACTACTAGATTGAATATCCCTATCCTCACCAACCAGCCAGGAAACGCCACCATTCTTATCAGCAATAAACCCGTCTAAACTCATAGCTATATACAATACAACTTTTTTCATACAAGTTCATCCTCTCCCAATATATAGTCAGCAATCAATGTTGGCCTTCCTTGCCTGGCTACACAGTTGTCTGACATTTAGTCTATATTGTTTCCCATCCTTCACAAAATGAGTACCGCATTGTCTAAACTCAAAATGAACACCCCTATTTATACACTGTTCTCTTATAGATAATACCCAATCATAGTGCAGTGGTCGAGCATTAATATCAGACTCGCCACCTACAACAACCAACTCTATACCATCTAAATATTTTTCAATATCAATACTTTCAATCAAAGGTTGGCAAATAATTTTTTTGTGTTTAATAGGGAGTCTTGAAAAAATCTCCAACCTATAGTCGGCAGTTTCTTGGTTTTCAATAGTACAACCTACAGTTACATTATCATAGCCATCGTGCCAGTCATTTGGTATAAAAATCATAAATCTATCTATTCTCTTTGTTAGAAATATGAAGTGTAAATCAGATCTTTCCTTGATCATTTCCCAACATTCTTGTCTCCAGTCATCCCCTTCTTCAATAAGAAAGTCTGAAGCAAAACATAAGTATATTATCTCACCAGACTTTATCCGGTAATCTCCATTCTTCTTCCTTGTAGTTGGTGCATAAAAGTTATCCGTAACCTGGACAATATTTGTATCCACATTCCTTTTAGCATCACCTTTATGAATATAGCAATACTTACAACCTTCGCTATATTTATGACAACCTCTCCAAGGATTCCATATACCCATACAATCACCACCTATGTACTACACAGCAGCTATTTTAAACCATCTGAAAATAAAGTATTTTACAAAATCCAGAATAATCATCAAGATAAAAGTAACCCCTAGGATAATCAAGACCTGACTTAACAAGAGAGCAGGAACAAAAATCCCAAGACTCCCAATTAAAATAAACCCAATTATTGCTAGAATATTTATAACCAACAACTTCTTATTAGGTAAAGAAGACCAAAAGTGATTCCTTTCCCTAACCATTAAAATTCTAAATTGTGTATTAAATACCAAACTTAACATAACTAAGGTCTGAATCTTATTAAAATCCAAATGGAAATAGTTAAGACCTATGTAAATCATTATTAGATCTACTAAAGCAAAGGATACCCCTAAAAGAAAAGATGCTTTTATCAGATTTCTTATGTCCCAGGTATTAGGAGAATCAGTAGACTCTACATTATCAGTAGCAATAGACATAGTAACAAAATCATTAGCAAAAACCAAAAGTGACATACCTAATAAAGATATTACTATATTCTTTGTCCAAAAGAAGCCTACAGAAAAAAGTACAACTACCTCAACTACCTTAGTTATCTTATTAATAACCCAAGTTAGCATTCTCTGATATGTTTTTCTACTAATTTTTACAGCATCTATAATTTCACTAAGTCCTGGTTCAGTCAAGACAATACTAGCAGATGCCCTTGCAACATCAGTTGCATCGCTGACAGCTGTCCCTAGGTCTGCTTGTTTTAAGGCTGGAGAATCATTTACCCCATCACCAGTCATTCCAACAACATGACCATTTTCTTGTAATAGTTTAACTATATTGTATTTATCTTCAGGATAAACTTCTGCAAAGCCATCACTTTCTTCAATTAGTTTTAATTGTTCCTTATGATCTAAACCCTCAAGATCAACCATACGAAAAATATGACTTCCAATACCAACTTGACCAGCAATTTCTTTAGCTATAGAAAGACTATCCCCTGTTAACATAAGACATTTTATTCCAAGACTTCTAATTTCTTCAATCATACTCTTGGAATCATCTCTTGGAGGATCAGCAATAGCCAGAAAACCAACTAAATCATACTTCTCCAACTTATCATCCTCTGCTAAAGCAATAGCAATGGTTCTTGATCCTTTTTTTGAGAACTCCTTAATGAAGTACTTTGACTGAGTTATACAGGTTTCATTGATATCATCACATAATCCCATAATAGTTTGAGCAGCACCTTTAATTATTTTAATGCTTTTCCCATATATTTTAACAACAGCTTGGGTCTTTTTACTTTCTGGATTAAAGTGATCATATGAAACCTTTTTATAATTTGATAAATCTATATTTTCTTTTTTTGCATAATTTATTATTGAGATATCGATAGCATCCATACTATCTTTAACCGAAGCTAAGGCTGCCATTTTTATTACATCTTCTTTACTATATTCCAAAAAGGCAACACAATCTACAACAGTTAAGTTATTTTGAGTTATTGTACCTGTTTTGTCAAAACAAAAAATATCAATAGATGCACCATCTTCTATTGAATCCAGTCTAGTTACTAAAACACCTTTTTTAGATAATTCAATAGCACCTACTGCTTGAACAATAGTCAATACAGCAGGCAAGGCAACAGGTATTGCACCTATCAGGAAGATAACAACAAAAGATAATATAAATAGAATATCTTTTTCTAAATAGATGCCATACAAAGACACTAAAATCGAGGCAAATATACCAAGATACATCATGTATTTAACAATATTAAGCATCAACTCAACTTGTTTTGACTTTGGTTTTGCTATCTTGACTAATTCAACAGTCTTTCCAAAATAAGTGTTATAACCTGTGTTAACAACGATGCATTTCGCCTCTCCTCTTTTGACAATTGAACTTGAGAAGATTACATCACCTTCATTGATATCTTTAGGTAATGATTCACCTGTTAAGGCTGATTCATCAATAGATAAATCACCATCTATTATTTTAACGTCTGCAGGAATAAGATCACCACGTTTTATGATGATAATATCTCCTGGGACAATTTCTTTCGCTTCTATTTGAATTAATTTACCATCACGAAATACTTTTGCATTTATTTCTAGATTTTTTTTAAGTAATTCAACTGCTTTTTGTGAGTTTTGTGATTGAAAATATCCAATCACTGCATTAATAGTTAAAAGTACGAATATTATTATACTTTCAGTGTAGTGGCCTAGTATTATTGTTAATACTATGGCAAATTCAAGCATCCACGGCATTGGTCCCCAGTAGCGTTTAATGAAATCGAGAAATTTATTTCTTTTGGCTTCTTTGATATCATTTGGCCCGAATATTTTGATTCTATTTCTTACTTCTTCTGATGATAGTCCATTTTTAATTGTCTCGAGATCTTCAAATATTTCATCTAGTGTCATCTCTTTATATAAAGAAGTGCTTTTTGTTTCATAATTGTTCAATATTTCTAGCCTCCTTTATCAGCATAACTAGTCTCTTAAT
>JBGSJN010000024.1:0-5459 GCA_041741995.1 Bacillota bacterium | reverse complement strand
ATCCTTTGTTATATTAGAAAGTTCACTTACACCTAATTGAGGGTGAACTACTGTACCAGTCCTGATGATTTCTTCAATTATGGGCTTAGCGTCATTAATTGGAATAGCAAAACCTAATCCTTCAACACCAGCTTGTGCTACCTTGATGCTATTAATGCCAATAAGTTGTCCTAAAGAATTAATCAAAGCACCACCACTATTTCCTGGATTTATAGCAGCATCGGTCTGAAGGACTCTAACTACCACCAGATTTCCACTAGGTGCAGTATAGGTAAGTTCTCTTGATATTGCGCTTATTACTCCAACAGTAACAGTATTAGCTAGTTCAGAACTTAGTGGTGAACCTATGGCGATAGCCATTTGTCCTGCCTTTAGAACACTAGAATCTCCAAGTTCAATTGAAGTCAGATTTGTTGTGTTTTCTAGTTTTATTACAGAAATATCCAAATCAGCATCTCCACCTATTCTAGTTGCTTTAATTACTCTGCCATCAAGAAGTGTAACCGTCAAGTCACCATCATCACCTACAACATGAAAATTCGTCACCACATAGCCCAAGGCAGAATCAATAATTACACCAGAGCCTAGTGAAATTGAACTAAGACCTGAACTTCTAGAAATTTGAACAACAGAAGGAGCGGTCTCGCTAACAATATCTGGGATTGATATATTTTCACCTATCAATACTTCATTTACAGCCCCGCCATCATTGTTATTTGCTAACTGATATCGTTCTGTAATGGATAGAACCCCAGTATAAAGGACGATTGCAATCAATGCTCCAATAATACCAGCTAAAACTAGCCTCAAGTAATCCTTCATAAAATTCACCTCATTTACAGTCTACTTAAATATTCATAAGCCATTTGTCCTGCTATAGCACCATCTCCAACAGCAGTAGAAACCTGCCTCAAATCCTTGGAAATAATATCTCCGCAGGCAAATAAACCAGGAATAACAGACTCCATTTTTTCATCAACAACAATATGACCAGAATCATCTGTTGCAAGAATATCCTTTACAAAATCACTATTCATTATTTGACCTATTGCCATGAAAACTCCGTTCACAAAAAGACTGGTAACTTCTTCAGTTTTTGTATCTTTAAGAACTATTTCAGTAACTTTGGCTTCTCCTTTGATTTCCACAGGAACTTTTTCTAAAACCAAATGTACATTCTTGTGTTCTTTAAGTTTATCAACTAATATTTTACTACCTCTAAAAGTATTTCTCCTATGAATTATGTATACTTCCTTGGCAATACTACTTAAATATACTGTATCTTCAAGTGCTGTATTACCGCCACCGATAACACAAACAATCTTATCCTTAAAGAAGAAACCATCACATATTGCACAATAGGAAACACCTTTGCCAGAGTATTCCAATTCACCAGGAATATCTAGAGTTCTAGGATATCCACCAGTAGCAACAATAACAGTTTTAGATTCAATAGTACCAGTTGAAATATCAATTGTAAATCCATGTGGTTTTCTTGTAATTTTTTTAGCTGCTTCATTAATTAGAGAAAAATTGGGGAAAGAACTAATTTGCATAAACATATTAGTTGCTAAATCCATACCAAGAACTCCATCAGCAAATCCTGGATAGTTATCTATTTTTTCTGTTTTTAATAATTGTCCGCCTGGAGCTCCTTGTTCCATAACTCCAACCTTAAGACCACTTCTTAAAGCATAAAGAGCAGCTGTCATACCTGCAGGGCCTGCGCCAATAATTGTTACATCTAGCATATTATCACTCCTAATCATTATGATTAATTATATTTTATCTAGTATCTAATATTAATAGAATACCTAACATTATTATTTTAACATATCTATTATCTTTTCCTTAGTGATTTCATCACTTGTTTTAAAGTTATTTTCAGAATATTCTCTTAGTAGTTTTTGAGCTTGGACATAAATTGCTGATTCAAGTCTTATTTTTTGTAATTCACAACTTAAATCATCAGGACTACTAAGATCCCCGCCATATTTCAAGTTATTACTATGACAGCCACCACTACAATAGAAACGAGCCCAACAATTACTACATTTTTCTTTAGTATATATGTTTATATCCTTGAAAACTTCACTGATTTCATCATTAAAGGTATCAGTCATAATATTTCCAAGTCGATAGTCCATATTTTCTATTAATTGATGACATGGGAAAATATCACCAATAGGTGTAATCGCAAGATATTCAAAACCTGCACCACAAGCTGTGATACGTTTGTAAATACAAGGGCCACCTTTTAAGTTAATATTAAAATGGAAAAAGTCCAGGGGTTTGTCCTCTGATAACCAGTTTAAATACTTTTCAGCTAATATACCGTAACTTTGTCTTATAGTTTCTAGATCATCATAAGTTAAATCTCCACCTATAACTGGTTCCATGGATAAATGTTCGAATCCAAGTTCTTTTAATACTTCTACATCATTGTAAAAATCAAGATTACCTTTAGTATAAGTACCTCTCGCGACATAGTCATCACTGTATTCCTTGAATCTTTGGTAGTTTTTAACAATCTTATCATAACTCCCTGACTTATCTTTAAAATATCTATATTTATCATGAATTTCTTTTCTTCCGTCAATACTTAAGACTGTACCTACATTATGATCCTTTAAAAAGTTACATACATTTTCATCTAAGAGAACTCCATTGGTAGTCATTGACCACTTTATTGATTTATTTAATTCTATTGCTCTTGCCTCACCATAAGCAACTACATCTTTGATTAATTGAAAATTTAAAAGAGGTTCACCACCAAAAAAGTCCACTTCAACAATTTTGCGACCAATACTTTTTTCAAAGAGAAAATCAATAGCTTTTTGGCCTACTTCAAGAGACATTAAGGCTTCTTTACCCTTATAGCTACCACCTGAAGCAAAGCAATATGGACAGGCTAAATTGCAGATATGTGCTACATTCAAACATATTGATTTTAGACTTTTATTTACCAACTTTTGCAATTCGCCATTGTCTTCAGATAGAAGACTGCCTTCTTTTATTAATGATTTGATTTCTATTAATGCATCAATTTCGCTTTCATCCTCAATATTCTCATTATTAATGTATTTAACCAAGGTATTCTTACTTAAATCATCAAATATATGGATGGAGCCACTATTAACATCCAGGATGATATTCATCCCGTTCTTTTCTATTATTTTAAGGTCTTTCATGTTTTCCTCCAAGTAAAAAGGCCCTATAAGGACCTTTAGGGGTTGTTTATTCATTAATGCACAATTGATTTGCTACAGTGCAAGAAGTCTTGCAAGCTGACTGGCAAGCTGATTGGCAATTCCCGCAGCCTCCTGTTTCCTTGGTCTCTTGAAGCAAAGGTTTAGCTAATGTAATTATATGTTTATTTGTCATTCTACAACCCTCCTAACTTAGGTAGATTATACCACAGAATGCCTTTAAAAATCCAATTGATGTTCCTATTTTTTTAAAATTAAGATATAATGAAGTAGTTATAAAAAAGGAGGATTATCATTTGTGTGGTTATGTAGGCTTTATAAATAGCAATATTGTTACAAAAGAACCTGTCATCAAAAAGATGATGGATAGAATAATCCATAGAGGACCAGACAGTGAAGGTGTATATATAGACGAAGCTGTTGCCATTGGTTTTAGAAGACTAAGTATTATTGGTCTGGAAGATGGGATGCAACCAATTTTCAATGAAGATAAAAGCTTGGTGCTATTTTTTAATGGAGAAATATATAATTATCAAGAACTTAAATTAAATTTGATAGAACAAGGTCATATTTTCTATACCCATTCTGATTCAGAAGTGCTAATACATTTGTATGAACAATATGGAAAAGATATGCTGAATAAATTAAGAGGTATGTTTTCCTTTACAATATACAACAAGAAAGATCAAAGCTTGTTTATAGCCAGAGACTATTTTGGTATCAAACCACTATACTATGGTAAGGCTGGTAATGGTTTTATTTTCGGTTCAGAAATTAAGAGTTTTCTAGACCATCCTGATTTTAAAAAGGAATTAAACTTTGATGCCTTGGAAAGTTATTTAAGCTTCCAGTATTCAAGTTTGCCTGAAACTTTCTTTAAGGGAATATACAAGTTAACTCCTGGACACTATATGATTTACAAGAATGGGCATATTGACATTAAAAGATATTTCCAAGCTACTTTTGATACTGATGAGAATATGGAATTAGAACCTTTAGTTGATAAAATTGAAGATGTATTTATTGACTCTGTTAAAGCTCATAAAATCAGTGATGTTGAGGTTGGGTCATTTTTATCTAGCGGAATCGATTCAAGTTATGCGGCAACTGTTTTCCAAGGTGATAAGACTTTCACAGTTGGATTTAATTATGATAAATATAACGAGGTAGAGTATGCAAAAGAACTTTCTCAGTTAATAGGTATAAAAAATGAAAGCAAGTTGATTGGTGATAAGGAATACTGGGATTCACTCTCAAAGGTTCAGTATCATATGGACGAGCCTCTGGCAGATCCATCAGCAATCGCTTTATACTTTGTTAGTGAACTAGCTAGTAACTACGTTAAGGTAGTTTTATCTGGAGAAGGAGCCGATGAATTATTTGGGGGCTATAATATCTATAGAGAACCTTTTAGCTTAGCTGGATTTAGTAAAATTCCATACGGAATAAGGAAAATTATAAGTGGAATAGCCAATTTTTTACCAGATATCAAAGGTAAATCATTTTTACAAAGAGCTGGACTTAAGATTGAAGATAGATATATAGGTAACGCAAAAGTGTTTTCAAACAAGGAAAGAAAAAAACTTTTAAGAATTAAAACTAATGCACCAGCTACAAATATGGTAACCAAGGAGTTCTTCAAACTTGGTAAGGATTATGATGATACTACCAAGATGCAATTGGTTGATATTAATACCTGGATGATAGGTGATATATTACTAAAAGCTGACAAGATGAGTATGGCACATTCCCTTGAACTTAGGGTTCCTTTCTTGGATAAGGAAGTGTTTAAACTGGCTAGAACTATACCGTTGAAATATAAAGTGAATAAAGAAAATACCAAGTATGCTTTAAGACTTGCGGCTAGAAGAGTTATACCTAAAAAAGTAGCAGATAAGAAAAAACTTGGCTTTCCTGTCCCAATTAGGGTATGGTTAAAGGAGAAGGAATATTATGAGAAGGTTAAAGGCTATTTTAATAAGCCAATAGCCAGAGAGCTTTTTGATTACGAACAATTGATGGATCTATTAGATGGACACTATAAAGGGAAGAAGGACAATAGCAGAAAAATATGGACTATATATATTTTCTTGTTATGGTATGAAGTCTTTTTTGAAAAGGAGAATGCATAAGAATGAATGTTAGAATTAATACAGAGGTCTTAGAACTATTTATCTATTACTGGCAAGCAACTGCAGATAGGGAAAAAGTTAGTGATATCTTTTTATCAGAATTAGCAGCAAGAAAAGA
>JBGSJN010000023.1:0-11838 GCA_041741995.1 Bacillota bacterium | reverse complement strand
TCTATGGAGAAGCAAATTCAGAATTAGCTCATAAGTTGTTACATACACATTATCGTCATAAAGAAGGTGATTATCTAGGATGTCATGTGTTGAAAAAAAGCGATTCTGCTTTCATCACAAGAGAGTTTGAAATATGTGTTTGTGATAAATGTGCTCAAAAGGGCTCGAAAGAATTATATGTAGATACAATCAAAAGCGTCAAAGATCAACATATGGAATCCTTTGTTAAGGTTAGATCCATCCGCTTAAGAGAAAATCACCCTGGAGAGGATATTCATGTAACCTTAGATGGTACATTAATAAATTCTAAGAACTTAGAAAATATCTATAAGTCCATAAAAGGACAACACTAGAATAAAGGATAAAATAATGAATAGTGAATTAAAAAAATTAGTTGATAAACTTGAGACTAATCAAGAATTATCAAAGGAAGAATACCTGGCACTTCTAAGTAATGCCGATCAGGAAACAAGAGAATACTTGTTTACAAGAGCAGATGCTGTAAGGAAAAAAATTTATGGCAATAAAATCTATATGAGAGGTTTAATTGAATTCACTAATTATTGCAGTAATGATTGTTACTATTGTGGTATCAGAAAAGGTAATCCAAATGCAGATCGTTACAGACTGACAAAAGAACAAATACTAGAATGCTGTAACATCGGCTATAAATTAGGTTTTAGAACCTTTGTGCTACAAGGTGGCGATGATCCATATTTTACAGATGAAAAGATTATTGACATAATAAAAGAAATAAAAAGAAAACATTCTGACTGTGCAATAACCTTATCTATAGGAGAAAAAAGCCGGGAAAGTTATCAGTCATTTTTCTGTGCAGGTGCAGATAGGTATTTGTTAAGACATGAAACAGCAAGTGCTGAACATTATGGCAAACTACATCCTGAGGCAATGTCCTTAATCCAAAGAAAACAATGTCTATATGATTTAAAAGATATTGGCTATGAGGTTGGTTGTGGCTTAATGGTAGGATCACCTTATCAAACTGTAGATTATATAGTAGAGGATTTGATTTTCATAAAGGAGTTAAAACCACAAATGGTTGGAATAGGTCCTTTCATACCCCATAGTGAAACTAAATTTGCCAAAGAAAAATCAGGTACTTTGGAACAGACATTGTTGTTATTAGCAATTATAAGGTTGATACTACCAAATGTATTACTCCCGGCTACCACTGCCCTTGGAACGATTGATCCAAAAGGAAGAGAACATGGGATTAAAGCAGGAGCAAATGTGGTTATGCCAAATTTATCACCAGCAAACATCAGGGAGAAGTATATGCTCTATGATAATAAAATTTGCACAGGAGACGAAGCTGCAGAATGCCGGAAATGTATTGAAAAGAAAATTGAAAATATTGGGTATCAACTAGTTGTTGATAGAGGAGACTGTAAAAATGTATAATCCTAAATCATTAAAAGCGGAAGAATTCATTTCACATGAAGAAGTACTGGCTACACTTGAATATGCTAAAACAAACAAAGAAAATATTCAACTTATTGACAGTATCCTAGCAAAAGCTAAGCTAAGACAAGGACTATCTCATAAAGAGGCGTCTGTACTGTTAGCCTGTGAAATACCCCAAAAGATTGAGGAGATATATGATCTGGCAGAGCAACTAAAAAAAGATATTTATGGTAATCGTATTGTTATGTTTGCTCCACTTTATCTTTCTAATTATTGTATAAATGGCTGTGTCTATTGTCCCTACCATTTACAAAATAAACATATTACCAGGAAAAAATTAAGCCAAGAAGAAATTGTCAGAGAAGTTACTGCCCTACAAGATATGGGCCATAAAAGACTTGCCCTTGAAGCAGGAGAACATCCTGAAATGAGTCCAATTGAATATATCCTGGAATCAATAAAAACTATATATGGTGTTAAACACCGTAATGGAGCAATACGCAGGGTAAATGTTAATATTGCTGCAACTACAGTAGAAAATTACAGAAAGTTAAAAGAAGCCGAGATTGGAACCTATATTCTATTTCAAGAAACGTACCATAAAGAAAGTTATGAAAAACTCCATCCTACAGGACCTAAACATGATTATAAATATCATACAGAAGCAATGGATAGAGCCATGGAAGGTGGAATTGATGATGTTGGTATAGGTGTGCTTTTTGGCTTGGAACTATATCCTTATGAATTTGCAGCCTTGCTTATGCATGCAGAACACCTAGAAGCTGTACATGGCGTAGGCCCTCATACAATAAGTGTTCCTCGTATAAAAAATGCAGATGATATTGACTCTGGTTTATTTGATAATGGAATAGATGATGATATCTTTGCAAAAATATGTGCCTGCATCCGTTTGGCAGTACCTTATGCTGGTATGATAATTTCCACTAGAGAGAGTCAGGCTGTTCGTGAGAAAGTAATCCGCTTAGGTGTGTCTCAAATCAGCGGAGCTTCAAAAACCAGTGTTGGAGGCTATAGTGAGGCAGAAGCAGATGATGATAAGTCAGAACAATTTGATGTTAGTGATAAAAGAACTCTTGATGAAATTGTTAAATGGTTATTGGAAATAGGCTATCTTCCAAGTTTTTGTACAGCCTGTTATAGGGAAGGAAGAACCGGCGATAGATTTATGGCCTTGTCAAAAAATGGTCAAATTCAAAATTGCTGTCATCCCAATGCTTTAATGACTTTGCAGGAATATATTGAAGATTATGCAACTCCTGAAACAAAATTACTAGGAGAATCATTAATTAAAAAAGAATTGGAAAATATACCAAGTGAAAAAGTTAGAAATATAGCTATGAATAATCTAGAAAAAATCAAAGAAGGAAAACGGGATTTCCGTTTTTAGGTGAAATGATGAGTTTTAATAAGACCCCAAGTGCCAATAGACTGCATATAGGATTTTATGGCAAAAGGAACAGTGGCAAGTCATCTCTTCTAAATGCTTTTGTTGGGCAGGAGATTGCTATTGTTTCTGATATTGCAGGAACAACAACTGATCCAGTTCATAAAGCTATGGAGATTTATGGTATTGGGCCTTGTGTTTTAGTTGACACTGCCGGTTTTGATGATATGGGAACCCTTGGTGACCTAAGGGTTGAAAAAACAAAAAAAATTGTAGAAAAGACAGATATCGCAGTTTTATTATTTTCTAGTAGGGATATTTCCCCTGAAATAGAGTGGTTTAGAGCTTTTAAAAAAAATAATATACCTGTTCTTTGTGTAATTAGCAAAGGGGATGTGATTGAAAGTGCTGATGAATTAAAAGATCTGATTAAGAAGGAATTAAAGTCAGAGCCTCTTATTGTTAGTATTAATGACAAGCCTTCTATCAATCTTTTTATGGAAGAGTTAATCAGGCTGGTTCCAGAAGATTTCGGCACAGAGAGTATTACTGCTTCATTTGTTGAAGAGGGTGATGTTGTTCTTTTAGTGATGCCTCAGGATATTCAGGCCCCAAAAGGAAGGCTGATTTTACCTCAAGTTCAGACTATTAGGGATTTATTGGATAATAGGTGTATTGTTATAAGTGTGACTACTGATAAGCTGGATGAGGCTCTAATGTCATTAAAAAAATCACCTAAGTTGATTATTACAGATTCTCAAGTTTTTAAGTTAGTTTATGATAAAAAGCCAATAGATAGTATACTGACTTCATTTTCTGTTTTATTTGCAGCATATAAGGGTGATTTAGCCTACTATATTAAAGGTGCAAGAACAATCGATAAATTAACTGAGAATTCTAGGATTCTTATTGCTGAGTGCTGTACCCACGCTCCTTTAGAAGAGGATATTGGTCGAGTGAAGATTCCGGCAATGCTAAGAAAAAGATTTGGTGCTGGCTTGAGTGTTGATGTTGTTGCTGGTACTGATTTTCCTGATGATTTATCAGTTTATGATTTAGTTATCCAGTGTGGTGGTTGTATGTTTAATAGGAAGTACATAATGTCTAGAATAAATAAGGCACGTAGTCAAAATGTTCCAATGTCCAATTATGGGGTTGTTGTTGCTTATTTGAGTGGGATATTAGATAAGATTACATACTAAAATATTAAAAGTTTTTAACAATTAAGACATTTCGGGTATTATAGAACTTTCTATAATACCCTTCTTTTGTATATTATTGGTGCATTTAAAATTTGAATTGGCTGATATTTTAAGATATTAAACATATTAAAGTGAGCGTTATTCGTTTAAAACATGAAATATTTCACGAAATACTTGATTAAAGTCAGAAATAGCCATATAATTGAATAAAAGTGAACCCATAAGGAAAAGAATAATGCAAATGATAATAAATGAAATGATAATAAAAAACTTCTTATCATTTAGAAATTTAGAATATAAACCAGCACCAAACATAAATGTCATCTTTGGTGAAAATGGTTCTGGGAAAACCAATATACTAAAAGTATTCAAATTCATAAATGATGTCTTTTCCAAAGCAACCCTAAACTACCAAAAAAAAACTAACACATATAATGGGTATCCGAATAATTACACCACACAACAAGAAGAACAAAACCAGAACCTATATGAAAAATACGCAACCTTAAACAGCGAGGAACCAATAGAAATAACCATCAAAGGAAAGTACCAGGAGAAAAACTTCGAATACCACATAACAATGAAAGAAAATGACTACATCATTAAGGAATACCTCAAATACTTCGAAAACAACAGAGGAAAACCAAGAGAACTATTCCTAAAAGAAGGCAGTAATATAGAAGTAAAATTATTCAAAAACAAGAAATTCAACAAAATAGTAGAAAAATCAATAACCGAAAACAACAACATCAGCTTCATCTCCTCATTTAGATTCAGTAACACTGAACTAAATGAATACAGCACCATACATGAAGAAACAAATGAAGAAGATGAATCGGTTTTGAATATAATAGAAGGATTACTAAAAAATATCTTTATTGAAGGAGAATATAGAGAACAGTACAATCAAAAAGAAAATGATAACCTGGCAACAAAAGCCATATTCTTTAATCAAGAAAATGTTGATAAATATATTAACAATGTTGAAAGATTTAGCTCCTTTATCCAAAAATTAGATGATTACAGCAGAGGGACAGTATTAAAAAGAACTATCCTAGATGAAAGAAGCACAAGATTAGACCTATATCATAAGAAACTAATAGATGGAATTGAATTGGAAATACCTTTTAGTTATGAATCCAATGGTACCAAAAAATTCATATCCTTCTTTAATTCAATTAACAAAGCGAAGAGTGGCTACTTATCAATATTTGACGAGTTCAATGCCTACTTTCACGACAATCTTGTAGAAAAAAGCCTCAGCCTTCTTAAAAGAGATTTTAAAGAAAATCAATTTTTTATAACTACCCATAATTTAAATATACTAAACTATAATTTCCTTGATAATGAGGAAAAACAAATTATCATCAGAAATCAAGCTTTAGGTAGTACAAAAATTAGAGATCTAAAAGGAACTAACTTAAGGGAAAACAAAGAACACTATTACAAATTAGGAAAGTATGGAGGAGCTCCTAGCACCTCAGAAGTTGTTTTAAAGGATTGAACATTTCTAATGTTTTAAGATAGCAAAAACAATTTTTATAAAAAATAGTGTGATGAAGGAATTAATATAGTACAATTAGAAATATATATATAAATATAATAAAAGTAAAAATAATAAAAAGGGAATAGTTTATGAGAAAACTACATAACAAAAAAGGTTTTACCCTCATAGAATTAATTACTGTCATAGCTATAGTAGCTATACTTGTTGGTCTTGCGATGCCTGTATTTGTTAACCTTATCCAACAGGGGAAAAGTACTGCAGATAAAGTTACTTTGAGAACACTAAACAATATTACAACTGTATATGGATCTGATAGCCGATTTTTTCAGAATGATATTTTTGAAGGATATAACACAAATAAAGAAAGGTTATTAGAACTAGTAAAGGCAGGGTTGCTAAATGATATAGTAAAACCACAAGTTAAAGAAACAGAGTTTGTCTGGGTGATTGAAGAACAAAAATGGGTAATAGCTGAAGAAGATAGCACAATACCCTTATCACCACTTGGGAGCACATTTGAAGAAATTTCCGAAGCTATGATAGATTTAATGATTCAAAGACTCATAGAAGAAGGAGCTTATGGTCGCACCTGGGGAGATTATGCCTTTACCGATATTGGACTAGACCCTAAAGACTGGAAAAATCCTATTGGCAATATTTACTATAAACCAGTGGGCAGTCGACTACAAATAAGACCTGCAGAAGGTTATCAGTTTATAGTAGAAGATATTTATGGAAATACAAGAACTCTAACAAATAGATCTAACCATAACTTAATATACAACGATATTGATAAAAAATGGTATATTCAGTCAATATCTGAGGGGAACACAATAGATATAAGCACAATGAAGATTCAGCAGGGAGGGTTACAATGAATTGTTTTAAAGGAAAAAAAGGATTTACTCTAATTGAAATTATAATAGTTGTAGCAATAATAGCAATACTAACAGCTGTAGCAATACCAGTATTTTCTGGCTTCATAAATAAAACAAGACAATCAGTTCTCAACTACAACCAATCAACACTCGGAACAATAATAAGTATCGGTGATGCACTTGGTGATTTACCTAATATAAACAGTGGGAATCCTACACAAAACAGAAATACTATTGCACAACTAATTATTGAAGGTAAACATATATTTACAAACCCCAAAACCGGATCAACAGAAATAATCAGTACCACACAATCAGGAAGCAAGAACAGTGCTGCTATTGTAGTTGCTCAAAGAAACGTAACAATCGAAACAGCATATAATAATAGAAATACTAATTTATGGCCACTAAACGCAGCAGAATCCAGTAAACTTAAATATGAAGGGACTTTAATTATTCAAATATGTAATGATGGTTATTTAATTTACTCCTATCCATTATATGGAGAAGTCCATAACTTAAAAAAATATCCTGGATTTGGGCATTACTGATTTAGAATGATTATAAAATTAATGAAAAGAAAAACTGCAAACATATACAATAAGAGGGTTTAGAGGGCAATTAACTTGACAGTCAGAAAAAAATGGATTAACATAAAATTTACTTATATGTAAAAAATTGTATTCTGTTTAAAATAAATAAGGTATAATCAAAAGTAATCAAATAAATAGGGAGTTTGTAATGAATTATTGTTTAATCGGCACGATAAGCTATATACTCTTCTATATATATGATATAAACGAAATAAAAAAATTTCATATTATAGTTAAGGGAGCATTTATCCTAGGTCTTATATTACAAATAGGGGCAACAACAGGAATAATTATTGCCAACCTTGAGTACTTGAATATATCGATATTAGGACTTGTTATTTCTATATTGGGAATATCCTTCCTAATATACTCACTATTTTTCGCCCTTCCCTTTGGGGAAACCTACCTGAAAATTGGTGAAAAAAGAACAGTATACACAAAAGGGGTATATGCAATGTCCAGACACCCGGGTGTTATATTCTATATCATATTCTACATAGGACTTGCTATCTTACAACCAACAAGTACAACCGTAAGCACATATATAATATGGTGCCTGCTAAATATAAGCTATATAATATTCCAGGATCTTTGGACGTTTCCAAGGGCCTTTGACGATTATCATAAATATCGTCAAACCACACCATTTTTAATACCGACTTTAAAAAGCATTAAATCATCAATAGAGACAATATAAGGGGTAATTATGAATTTAAACGAAATGCTAGAAGAAAGACAATTTGATAAAATATGGCAGTCTTATTGCGGCTTTCTTGACTTAAGCATGGAATCCTACATGGAGATTCAAAACCGCTTAATGGAAGAACAGATTGAATTATGGTGCAAAAGTCCTCTTGGTAAAGGTATATTAAAATCTAAAAGACCAAAGACAATCGATGATTTTAGAAAAATGGTACCATTAACAACTTATGATGACTATGCAGATGTTCTACTACAAAAAAGAGCAGATCTACTCCCGGGAAACCCGATTATTTGGATACAAACAACCTGGGAAGGTGGCAAACACCCAGTAAAGGTTGCACCATATACCAGAAGCATGTTAGATGTTTATCGCCAGAATGTTACAGCTTGCCTTATTCTATCCACGAGTACAGAAAAAGGCAAATTTGACGTAGAAAATACTGATAAGTTCCTATATGGCTTAGCACCATTACCATATGCCACAGGTCTGTTTCCTTTAGCCCTATCAGAAGAAATTGAAATTCAATTTTTACCTAAGGTTAAAGATGCAGAAAAAATGACATTTTCAGAACGCAATAAATTAGGATTTAAATTAGCCATGAAAAATGGTGTAGATTACTTTTTTGGACTTGGTAGTGTTGCCTATGCAGTAAGCCAAAGTCTTGTAGAAACGTCAGGTGGAAGTGGTGGTTTAAAATCATTGCTTAAATGCCATCCGAAGATGATTTTTAGAATTCTAAAAGCAAAAAGAGCCATGAAGAAAGAGAATAGACCACTAATGCCAAAGGATCTATTTAAACTAAAAGGCTTCATGGTAGCTGGAACTGATAATCGCTGCTATAAGGACGACCTGGAAAAACTTTGGGGTATTAGACCAATGGAGTTGTTTGCAGGAACTGAACCCTCAATTATAGGGACAGAAACCTGGACAAGAAATGGCATGTACTTTTTCCCAAATGCCTGTTTTTATGAATTCCTCCATGAGGAAGATATGCTAAAACTTAAAAATGACTCAAACTTCAGACCTAAAACTTACCTAATGGACGAGGTTATACCTGGTGAAAAATATGAAATAGTTTTAACAGTCTTAAAGGGCGGTGCCTTTGCAAGGTATAGGGTAGGAGATATTTACAGATGTGCAGGTTTAACAAATCTAGAAGATAATACAAAAATTCCAAGATTTGAATATATTGATAGAGTACCAACTATTATTGATATTGCTGGATTTACCAGAATATCTGAAAATGGAATCAATGACGCCATAGAATTATCAAAACTACCAGTAAAAGGCTGGACAGCTCTAAAAGAATTTAATGAAGACAACAAACCTTATATGCATCTATATATTGAAATAGATAAAAATAAGTTTACAGAAAATGCAGTTAGCAAGGAAATTATTAAGGATATTTTATCAACGTATTTCAGGTACATTGATCAAGATTATAAAGATCTGAAAAGAATACTAGGAATGGAACCGCTTAAAGTGACCATATTAAAATGCGGTACTTTTGAAGCTTATAGGAAATTAAAGGATGAACCAATTTCTAGAATAACCCCGCCAGCTTCTGATTTGAGAGATTTAATTGATCTCCAGACAAACCCGGTGGTAAATAGGAGGTAGACACGATGGAAGGCATTTTTGGCTATATATCTAGTTTAGCATTGCTCTGCTATGTGTTTCTCCTCATGGTTTTTATTAATGCTGAGAGAAACAAAATAGTGAAATCATTTCTATTGATTTTAGTCTCCATGATTATGTGGACGGGGGGCTCCTTTTTGATGCGCCTTCTATTTTGGCCAAGTTATGTCTTTTGGTATCACGTTTCCTTAGGTGGCATATTACTTGTAGCATATAGTTACTTTAATTTCATTGCCGCTTTTACTGATCAGAAGGTTAAAGGAATTTCAAGGTTGTATCTATTAATACTTCTAAGTTGCTTTATCATAAATATTCCAAATGGAGTATTACTAAAATGGCCATCACTTGTTAGCGAAAACGGATTAACAAAAATGGTCTATGATGATATAACATTTGGAGTAGCAATTTTATTCGGAATTACTGGAATCATTATCGGACATATGTTATGGCTGCTTGTCAAAGCTTATAGACGAAATACTAGATTAAAAAAACAGGTTACACCAATTATTTTAGGTATTCTAGCACTATTTATAGGTAATTTAGCTTTGATGTTGCCAGTATTTTCTGGTTTTCCAATAGATATAGTAGCTGGTGTATTTAATGCCGGTCTTTTAATGTATGCCCTAATAGGAAAACATTTGTTCAAGCTTAAGTATATGGCGACCGAGAGTATAGGTTATTTGTTTTGTGTATTGCTGGGCTTCCCGGTATTTTATAAGTTAATACCTTTCCTGGATAATTATATTATTTTAAAAGTTATTGGTGCACAAAGTTTCCAATTACCGATTTATCTGTTAAGTTTTGCCTTGATTGTTTCAGTACTATTTTATGCCTGGAAGAAGTTTATATCGAATATTTTTATCAAGGATGAGGAAGAAATTAATGATATAATCAAAAATTTCTCTACTGATGTTTCAAAAACCTTGAAACTAAACGATATTATGCATAAGACCGTAGAGGCTATAGGCCAGGCTACTGGAATTAAAAAATTAGTTATTGGTTTAAATGAGTTTAATTCTGATGATTTTAAACTAAGATATAGTGATCAATCATTAGCTGATCTTTCTTATGTACTTAAGAAGGATAATCCGATAATTAGTTGGTTAAGAGAGAATGACCAGATTCTATTCTTAGATGAATTTGAACATACAATAGCTTATAAAAGCCTTTGGGAAGAGGAAAAATATCAACTTAGCCGTTTAGAGGCAAAGTATTGTATAGGCTTAAAAGAAAATAGTAAGTTGATTGGTATAGTCTTATTCTCCGACTTTGGAAGAAAAATAAAGCTTAAACAAACTGATTTAAATATTATTGAATCTATTTGTTCTGTAGCATCTATTGCTTTAAACAATGCCCATACATATGAAAAAGCATACCTGGAAGCGAGGACTGATGATTTAACAGGTGTCTTGAACAGGAAGTATTTCTTTGAAATAGTTACTGAAGTTTTTGATAAATATAGTAAAAGCTCCTTGGCTCTAATTACAGTTAACCTAGATGACTTTAAACTATATAATCAACTATATGGTGTGAAACAAGCTGATGATACTCTAAGAAGAGTTGCTGAAACTATTAAGGCCAGTATAGGGGAGCAAGGATATATTGCAAGATATAGCGGAAAAGAATTTTCTATTCTTTTGCCTAATTATGATGTTTTTAATGCTAGAAGACTAGCAGAGTCAATAAGAGACCAAATTGCTGAAATCACTTTGAGTGAGACAGGAGACCGTCTGAAGCGACTTACTGTTAGTATTGGAATAAGTGTAGCACCATATGGTGCAAAGTCTGTTAAGGAGCTAATTGACAACGCTGATCAGGCTGTTTTCCAAGTTAAACGTAAGGGTAAAAATGCTATACGTGTTTTTGATACTTATATTACTTCTGATAAGCTTGAAGAAGAAGTGGATTACACACAGGTTTATGATGACTATAAATCGACAGTTTTGTCACTGATGGCTGCAATCGATGCGAAGGATCATTATACTTTTAATCATTCAGACAACGTGGCTAAGTATGCAGTTGATCTAGCAAAAGAGCTTAAGTTAAATCATGTTACAGTTGAGCATATAAGACAAGCTGCTTTATTGCATGATATAGGAAAAATCAGTATTGCAGAGAGCGTTTTAAATAAAACTGGACGATTAAATAATGAAGAATTTGAAATCATGAAAGGTCATGTGGAGGCTTCGATTAATATTATCAGACATTTGCCTTCTCTTGATTATGTTATTCCTGCAGTTTTAGGACATCATGAAAGATATGATGGTCAAGGTTATCCAAGAAGAATTGCAGGGGAGGATATTCCTTTGACTGCAAGGATTCTTTGTATTGCTGACTCTTTTGATGCTATGGTATCAGTACGTTGTTACAAGAAAGAAATGTCAGTAAATGATGCCCTTAGAATAATAGAAGAAGAATCAGGTAAACAGTTTGATCCAATGTTAGTTCATGTTTTCTCAGATTTAATTAAGCGTAATTACAAAGATA
>JBGSJN010000022.1:0-27057 GCA_041741995.1 Bacillota bacterium | reverse complement strand
AGCTTGTTCAAAAGCTGATATGTCAACTGCAATATTCGTAGCTGTAAACCAAATCGCTGAAGGCACATATAAAGCTGGATTTGAACTAATGGGAGTTAAACAAGGAATTGTTGGATTCAACTTTAGCCCAAAACTAGACTCAAATGTTCCAGCTGATGTTAAAACAAAAATGGCTGATCTTGAGAAAAAACTAGGTGCTAATGAAATTGATGTTACAAAATTAGTAAAATAAGAAAATAAATTATAAGGTTTTAATTAATGTCAAAAATTAACAAAAAATAAGATATAATGGGTGCGGGTGTAAATCCGCACCACATTAAAGAAGAGGGATGATATGGGAAATTACGATCAAGCAATAATGGACATGGATAAGTATTTAGCAAGTAAAAAGGACGAGATGGTATCTTTCCTACAAGATTTCATCAGAATTAAAAGCGTAACTTATGAAGAAAAAGAAGCTGTAGAATACTTAGCTGGAAAAATGAAAGAATATGGATATGACGAAGTAAGAATTGATAAAGTAGGAAATGTTTTGGGCAGAATAGGCAGTGGTCCTATAACAATAATGTATGATGCTCATATTGACACAGTTGAATTGGGAGATGTTGCTAAATGGGAACACCACCCACTATCAGGAGACTTAGCCGATGGTTATATTTGGGGCAGAGGAACAGTAGATGACAAAGGACCTTTAGCTGCAATAGTTTGGGCTGGTAAATTATTAAAAGACTTAAACCTTCAAGATAAAATAACTATGTGGGTTTCTGGATCTCTTTCAGAAGAAGATGTAGAAGGCTCATGTGTAGATGAAATGATGAAAGTTAATCCAGACATTAAACCGGATTACTTGGTTGTTGCCGAAGCAAGCGAAATGCAAGTTATGAAAGGTAACAAGGGAAGAGCTATGATAAAGATAACTGTTCCTGGAGTTGCTGCACATGCAAGTGTTGGACATACTGGTGACAATGCTTTAATTAAAGCATTACCAATAATCGCAGGTATTGATAAATTAACTGACCTAGGGGATGACCCATTTCTAGGAAAAGGTACAATTGAAGTGACAAACGTGGTTTGTAATACACCTTCAAATAATACAATCCCTGGAGAAGTAACAATTTTCTGTGATAGAAGAATTTCTTGTGGAGAATCAAAAGAAGATCTACTTACAGAAATACAACCTTTCTTGGACCTAGCTCCAGGAAGCACAGCTTCAATAGACATGGAACATTTCAATACCTGGAATGGTTACCCAGTTGCAGCCGAGGACTTTTTCCCATCATGGCTAATGGATGAGGATTCAAAAGTAATTACAGCAGGCGTTGAAGCCTTTGAACTATGTTTCAAACAAAAATGCAATGTTGGAGTATGGCCTTTTAGCACTAATGCAACAACATTATGTGGTAAATATGGCATTCCAACTATAGGCTTTGGTCCTTCAATTGAAGAACTTTGTCATTCAGACAAAGAAAAAATCAGTGTGGAAGAATATGTTGATGCTTCAAAGTTTTATGCTTTGCTTGCTTTAACCATTTCAAATAAACAATAATTATACTCAGGAGGTAAAAAAATGAAATCACAACTAAGAGGAAAACACTTGCTTTCAACAGCAGACTGGTCAAACGAGGAAATTGAAACACTATTATTAACTGCAGAAAGATTAAAGCTTGACAACACATTAGGTCAATATCATGACCATATCTGTAGAGCTCAATCAATCTTCATGCTTTTCTTTGAAGAGTCAACTCGTACAAGAAACGCATTCGAATGTGGTATTACACAATTAGGCGGACACGGTAACTACCTAACACCTAAATCAACACAAGTAGATCACGGCGAAACTCCAAAAGACACAATCGACGTATTAGGAAGAATGGGTCACGGTATTGGTATCAGAAATACACTAGTAGACGGTAACAAATGGATGCAAGCTGTAGCTAAGCACAGCAATATTCCAGTTTACAACATGCAATGTGATATCTGGCACCCAACACAAGCTCTAGCTGACTTATTGACTATAAGAGAAAAATTCGGTAGAGACCTAAGAGGCAAAAAGTTCGTTATTTCTTGGACTTCAGCTGGTAACTACATGAGACCTCTTTCAATGGCTAACAACCTAGTTGAATTGATGACTAGAACTGGTATGGACGTTACTTTGGCACACCCAGAGAAATTCGACCTACTACCTGTAGCTCTTGAAGCTGCTAGAAAAAATGCTGAAGCTAGTGGATCAAAATTCGAAATCGTTCACAATATGGACGAAGCTTGTAAAGATGCTGACATTATCTACGCTAAAGGTTGGGGCCCAATCATGACAGTTGGCGACGATGAAGTAGCTGGCGTTAAAATGATTGAAGAAAATCCAGGCTGGATCGTTGACAGCAGAAGAATGGCTCTTGGAAAACCAGGCGCAATCTACATGCACTGCATGCCTGCAGACAGAGACATTGAAGTAACAAGCGAAGTTATGGACGGACCACAATCTGCAATCTATGACGAAGCTGAAAACAGACTACACACTATTAAAGCTCTAATGGCTTTAACAATGGGTAACGTTAACGGCAAAAACTAAGCCATAGGAGAAAAACATGAATACCCTAATTAAGAATACCTGCCTGGTTACGGTGAATGAAGCAAGAGATATTAATTACGAATATGCTATATATATCGAAAATGATAGAATTGCCGACATCGGACCTACAAAAGAATTGGAAGACAAGTATACTACGAATACGAGGGTAATTGATGGAACTGATAAAATCGTTTTTCCAGGATTAATTAATACACATAATCATCTCTTCCAAGTCCTTTTAAAGGGCTTGGGAGATGATATGGTATTAAAAGATTGGTTGGAGTTTATGACATTCCCAAGCACACCATATCTTACTGAAGAAAACTGCTATTTTGCTGCTTTAAACGGCTTAATGGAAGGAATACACAGCGGGGTAACAACTACTTTCGACTATATGTATCCACATGCAAAAGGATATGATAGGACAGATGAAGGAATCATCAGAGCCATGAAAAAACTTGGTGTCAGAGGATTTCTTGGAAGAGGTTGGGTCGATACAGGTATGGCAGCAGGAGTTTATCCTGCCATGATTGAAAATCTAGATGATATTGAAAGAGCTGTAAGAGATTTACATAGTAAATATCATAACATTGAAAATGGCAGAATAAAAATAGCACTCGCACCTGCAGCTGTCTGGTCAAATTCAGGTGAAAGCTTGAAATTGTTAAAGAGATTGAGTGATGAATTAGATTTGATATATTCACTTCATGTTTCTGAGACACCTTTTGACAGGGAAGCAGTTAGTAATCTTCATGGGAAAGATGAGATCGATTTACTTATTGAACTGGGTCTTTTAAATGAAAAGTTAATCATGGTTCACTGTGTTTGTCTTACAGACTATGACATCAGTAAAATAAAGGAATTTGGAGCTACAGTATCTCATAATCCTGTAAGTAATATGTATTTATCTTCAGGAGTAGCACCAATACCAAGACTTAACAGAGAAGGAATAAGCGTTGGTTTAGGACTAGATGGAGCTGCAAGTAATAATAGCAATGATATGATTGAATTGCTTAAGATGACTTCATTACTTCAAAAAGTCCATCATAGAAACCCAACTATTATGACAGCCGACAAAGTTTTAGAAATGGCAACTATTGAAGGTGCAAAAGCTTTAATGCTAGACAAGGAAATTGGATCTTTAGAAATCGGCAAAAAAGCAGATTTGTTCATATTCAATCCTAAGAAGGACCTTAAGGCTATCCCAATGCACAATCCGGTATCAACTCTAGTCTATAGCAGTGGCAATAAAAACATTGAAACTGTTATGGTAGACGGTGATATTTTAATGGAAGATGGTGTCATAACTAAAATTGAAGAAGGTTTTGTTGCAGATAATTGCCAAAGGTTAGCTGACGAACTTTCTGTAAAAGCTGGTACTGATAAACTTAAAAAAAGACCATGGAAAAGATTATAAAGTTCTAACTCTTTTTAGAAAGAAGTACAAATGTACTTCTTTCTTTTTTTGTATTAATAATATGTTGAATTATGATATAATTATTAAGTCATATTATTAATCAAAGGAGTGAACTAAATGAAAAACGTAAAATATTTAGAATGCATTAATTGTGGAGCTCAATATAAACCAGAGAAGGGCAGATATACATGTGATAAATGTGGTCCTTCACTAGGCATACTTGATGTAATCTATGATTATGACTACATCAAATCTAAGGTATCAAAAGAAACATTTGCTAACAACAATGATTATCAAATGTGGAGATATGAACCTTTCATAGCTGTTGAAGAAAACGGACCAAAAGGTAAATTAAGAGTGGGCTGGTCACCACTATACAAGGCTGATGTACTAGCGAAAGAAATCGGTTTGGATACTCTTTATGTGAAGGATGACGGCATAAATCCAACTTCTTCCTTAAAGGACAGAGCATCAGCTGTTGCCGTAGCAAAAGCACTTGAAGAAAAAGCTGAGGTTATTTGTTGCTCATCAACAGGTAATGCAGCATCATCAACTGCTGGAAACGCGGCTAGTGTAGGAATGAAATCTGTAATTTTTGTTCCTGGCAGAGCACCTCAAGGTAAAGTAGCACAATTAAAAATCTTTGGAGCCAATGTTATGAGTGTTCAAGGATCATATGAGGATACATTCAGGCTTTCTGCAGAAGCTATAGATAAGTATGGCTGGTACAATAGAAATGCTGCAGTAAATCCGTACTGTGTAGAAGGCAAGAAAACTGTTTCAATTGAAACTTGTGAACAAATGAACTGGGAAGTTCCAGACTGGATCGTATTTTCAGTAGGTGATGGTTGTACTATTGCAGGAGCTTATAAGGGTTATAAGGACCTATATGAAGCTGGTTTTATCGACAAGCTTCCTAGAGTAGCAGGTATTCAAGCTGAAGGTTGTGCACCTCTTGCACATGCCTGGGCAGAAAAAAGAGAATGGAGACCAGAAGAAGAAAATACTATTGCAGACAGTATAGCTGTAGGTGTTCCTAGAAATGCTGTTAAAGCAATTAGAGCTGTAGAAGCTTCAAATGGTGTATGGGAAACTGTAACAGATGATGAAATTCTAGATGCTATGAGATTCATGGGCAAACATGCGGGTGTATTCGGAGAACCTGCCGGTGCTGCTGGTATGGCTGGATTAAGAAAACTAGTTGCAAACGGTGTTATCAAGAAAAACGAAACAGTTGTTTGTGCTGTTACCGGAAATGGACTAAAAGACGTTGTAAATGCAATCAAAGCAGCAGGTGAGCCAATAAAAGTTGAACCAACATCTGAAGGTTTAGAAAAAGCCTTAAAACAAATCGGCTACTAGGAGGTATTACATGGGTATCCTTTTAAAAGGTGGAACACTTGTTCTTGAAGATAAAATAATTACAGGTGATTTAAGAATTGAAAATGAATTGATAAAGGAAATTGGACAAAATTTACCAGCATCGGTTGATGATGAAGTCATTGATGTAACAGGTAAACAAGTATTTCCAGGGGTTATCGATGCTCACGTCCACTATAAGATGCCAATCGGTAAAGTATATACTATTGATAACTTCGAAACTGGTTCTAGAGCAGCATTATGTGGTGGCGTAACAACTGTAATAGATTATGCTGAACCTGTTGAAGGTTTGACACTTCTAGAATCTCTCGACTATAGAGTCAAAGAAGCTAAAGGACATAACTTTGTTGATTACACTGTTCATATGACAATTTCTGGGGATACACCATATAACCTAGATGATTTAAAAAGTTTTAGAGCTTATGGTATAAATAGCCTTAAGCTTTATACAACCTATGGCTTCATCATGGATTATGATGTAATATTTGATATTTTAAGAAAAGCCAAGGAAGTCGGAATGGTTGTTACTATCCATTCCGAAGATAATAAGATTGTTGCAGATGCAATTGATGAACTAAAAGCTAACAATAAAACTGGGGTTGAGTTTCATAGTGATAGTAGACCAAGTGAAGCGGAAGCTTATGCTGTAGGAAGAATAATTGAAATGTGTGAGCAAGAGGATTTAAGTGCTCATATCGTACATGTCTCTTCAAGCCTAACTGCTGAATTAATCAGGAAGGCTAAAGAGAGAGGTGTTAATATATCTGGAGAAACTTGTCCCCATTACGTTATGTTAAATAGTGAGGTTTATAAGAGACCAGATGGTCAATTATTTGTAATGCAGCCACCACTTAGAAGTGAAGAAGAAAGATTGCAAATGATGCAGGAACTGCTAGACGGAACCTTTGATTTTGTGACTACAGATCACTGTGCCTATAGTCCATATCAAAAGTTTTTTGCTAATACCTTTTATGAAACCAATGGTGGGATACCTGGAACAGAAACTTTATTACCAGTTATATATAGTCAGACTGTATCTTTAGGCAAGCTGGATTTATTGGAGTTGAGCAAACTGTTATCGACAAATCCAGCCAAGAAGTTTGGTCTTTATCCTAAAAAAGGTGTTATCAAGGTAGGTAGTTATGGAGATGTAGTTGTTATAGATCCTTCATTGGAAGTTGAGATAACAAATGATTTGGTTCATACAGCTGCAGACTATACCACTTTTGATGGTCTGAAAATTAAAGGTTATCCTGTGATTACAATTTTAAGAGGTATGATTGCCTATAGAGATGGAATGTTCTTGATGGGTGATCCTATGGGTAAGTTCATTAGCTGTTAATTGACAAGATTTTCTTGCAATATTAAGTGAAAATAAGTATAATTATGCTATGTGAAAATGAAGGCATACTGCCATATTGTGGTGTGCCTTTTGAATTTTTAAAAAAGAGGAGATAATTTTATGAGTAAAAAAGTTGTTGTAGCATTAGGCGGAAATGCAATTCTCAAGCCTAAACAAGCTGGTACTATTGAAGAACAAATGGAGAACGTTTTAAACGCTAGCCAAAACATCGTTAAATTAATTAAAGAAGGTTATGAAGTGGTTATTGCTCATGGTAATGGACCTCAAGTAGGTAACATCTTATTGCAAAATGCAGCTGCAAGAGATCAAGTTCCTGCAATGCCTTTGTATGTTTGTGGAGCTGAAAGCCAAGGTTTAATAGGCTACATGATTCAACAAAATATCAGAAATGAGCTAAAAAGACAAGGAATCACCAAGAATGTAGTTACTTTGCTAACTCAAGTTATTGTAGATAAAAACGACCCTGCATTCAAGAATCCTTCAAAACCAGTAGGTGCTTTCTATACAGAAGCTGAAGCACAAGTTGGAATTGCTAAAGGGGAAAATTGGGTTGAAGATTCAGGTAGAGGTTGGAGAAAAGTTGTTGCTTCACCAATGCCAATCGACGTAGTTGAATTAGATGAAGTTAAAGATTTAATTGAAGCTGGTTGTGTAGTTATCACTGTTGGTGGCGGGGGAATTCCTGTTATCGAAGAAGATGGTATGCTAAAAGGCGTTGAAGCAGTAATCGATAAAGACTTAGCTAGTAGTCTATTAGCTGATGAATTAAATGCAGATTACTTGGTAATCGCTACTGACGTAGCACATGTTGCTATTAACTTTGGCAAAGAAAACCAAGAAGATTTAAAAACTATTGATTTAGCTACTGCTCAAAAACATCTTGATGATGGTCAATTTGGTAAAGGTAGCATGGGGCCTAAAGTTGAAGCTGTTATGAAGTTTGTAAGTAAAGGCGGACAAGGTATCATAACTTCTCTTGATTCATTAAGAGATGCTGTTGTTGGAGATGGCGGAACAAAAATTATTAAATAGTCATTATCAGGAAAATATAAAAATAGTAAAGGCCATATGAATAAAATCATATGGCCTTTTTATGCTGTAATCTTTTTAGTAATTTTTATGTATTCCAATAGAAATATTTATAATGTTTATAGTATATAAATTAAAACCGAAAGTATATGGCAGATACTGGCACCTAAAACAAATAGATGCCATATAGAATGGAAGTATTTGACCCCCTTAATCACATAGAAGACAATACCTATAGTATATGCTAGTCCACCAGCAATTAACAGCACCAGACCTCCAAAATCAAGCTTATCCAAAAGCTGTGGTAAATAAAAGGCAATAGCCCATCCCATAGCTATGTATAGTATTATGGATAAAATTCTAAATTTACTAAGATTTATTGTATTAAGTAGTATCCCTATCAAAGCACTGATCCATATTATTGTAAAAATTAGCCATCCTGATGTTCCACCAATTATTAGTAGAGCATAAGGTGTATAAGTCCCTGCTATTAACAAATAAATAGTGCAATGATCGAGAATCTGAAATATCTTTTTTGCTTTTTGATTAGTTATAGCATGGTAAAGGGTTGATGAAGTGTAAAGTAATATTAAAGTGCTTCCGAATATTATAGACGATGTTAATTCTAATATTGATGATGAAAAAAAGATCATCAATATTAGAGCTGTAAGGCTAAGTAGTATACCAACTCCATGTGATGTTGAATTGAAGATTTCTTCACCTAAAGTATATTTACGTTTATTCATAATACCTCCTTATTTAAATTAAGAATATCAGTTTAGCATAGAATTGACAAGTTAAATATATAATAAAAAAAGCAATTCTACAAATAGTAAAATTGCTTTTTGTTTTTTTGGTGTGCCAGAAGGGATTCGAACCCCCGACCTACGGATTAGAAGTCCGTTGCTCTATCCAGCTGAGCTACTAGCACAAAATAATGGAGCGGGTGATGGGAATCGAACCCACACATCCAGCTTGGAAGGCTGGAATTCTACCATTGAACTACACCCGCGAATTTATCAACGCACTATGTATTATATAACAAAATGACTAGTCTGTAAAGGGAAAATTGAAATTATTAAAAGTTATTTTCTTATCATTATTATTTGTGTTCCTTCTTTACAATATTAAATGGAACATTACATATTATATATAAATTATTGAAAAAGTTCAAGGGTTATGTTAATATGAAGAAGTTAAAAGGGAGTAGTTAAAACAGTAAAGACAACATAACCGATACCAAGTATCTGGATTTACGACCAATGATGGTAACAAGACTTTTAGCGTTTAAGACGCTATGAGTCTTTTTTTATAATTATAAGGAGGTATAATGAACAGTTATTTAGACAGTAAAGAAAAAATTATCCAAGAATTAGGAAGCAATCAAGAATATGGCTTAAAAGATCAAGATGTAATTGAATCAAGAAATCTATACGGAGAGAATACCTTTAGTCAAGAAAAACCTATCAGTCTTTTAAAAAGAATTATTGAAGCACTAAAGGAACCGATGATCTTCATCTTAATAATTGCTGCAATAATCACAATAGGTGTAAACATATTTAAAGTAATTAATGGTCAACATGCTGAATTTGTCGAATCAATTGGAATAATAATTGCAATTTCATTATCGACAACAATTACCATAGTTATGGAAGGAAGATCGAAAAAAGCCTTTGAAGCATTAAATAAAATCAAGGAAAATATTGCTATCAAAACTTTAAGAAACGGCGCGATTACGCTTGTACCTCAAAAGGATTTAGTAGTTGGGGATATTATACAAATCGAAACAGGGGATAAAATACCTGTAGATGCTAGACTCTTAGAAAGTATAGACTTACAAGTAGACGAATCATCCTTAACAGGAGAAAGTTTAGCTGTAAATAAAAATAGTAAAGTGAAGATAAAAAAAGAAAACACTCCATTAGCGGAAAGATTTAATATGGTATATGGAGGTACGTTCATTACTGCAGGTAATGGAACAGCTATTGTAACTCAAGTTGGTGATTCTACTGAATTTGGTAAAATCGCAGATGAATTAAAAAAACAAGATAAATCAACAATGCCACTACAAGAAAAGCTAGCAAAACTAGGTAAAGCAATAAGTATACTAGGTATAGGCTTAGCAACCTTTATATTTTTGATCCAACTTATTAGACTATATCTAGAAAGTAATATAACCTTTGACACTGTTTCTGAGACCTTTATTACTAGTATAGTTTTAATAGTAGCTGCAGTTCCTGAAGGACTACCTACAATCGTTGCAGCATCACTTGCTATCAATATTATGAAGATGGCTAAGGAGAATGCATTAGTAAAGAACTTAATTGCCAGTGAAACTGTAGGCGCAATCAATATTATCTGTTCTGACAAAACTGGAACTTTAACAGAAAATAAGATGACTGTGATAAAAGTTTTTGAAGATTGTAAATTTATTAATCCAGAAGAAATGCAATCTGAATATTTGTTAACAAATTTCGCTTTAAACACAACAGCACATCTTGAAATTCAAGAAAACGGGAAGTTCAACTTTATTGGTAGCCCTACTGAAGGAGCGATATTAGTTGTTCATGACAAGGTAAGAAAACAAAATTACAATGATGCAAGAAAAGATGCTAATATCTTACATACATATCCCTTCTCATCAGAAGAAAAGAAAATGACAACAATCATCGAACTTGATAGTAAAGTAATTGCTTTAACAAAGGGAAGTACAGAAAAAGTTATAAGTATTTGTAATAAAGTGGTTACCTGTGATGGTATAAAGGATATTTCAGAGCAAATTAAGAATTTAGAAGAACAAGTACACTATTTCGAAAGCCAAGCAATGAGACTTATTGGTTTTGCTCATAAAGAACTAGTAGAAAAACATGATTATGAAACAGATAAGAAAGTTATTGAGACAAATATGATTTTTGATGGTTTTGTTGTTATTAAAGATCCAATCAGAAAAGAAGTATATGGCGCGATTAATAGCTGTAGAGATGCAGGGGTAAGTATTAAAATGCTTACAGGTGATAATTTAATAACAGCCAAGGCTATTGCTGCAGAACTTGGTATAATTGATAAAAGCAGCTTGATTCTTAAAGCATCTGATGTTGAAAATATGTCAGACAAGGAACTAGAAGAAAAAATAGATAATATTAGAGTTATTGCAAGAAGCACACCTTTAGTTAAGTTAAGAATCGTTAAAATGCTTAAGAAGAAAGGGAACGTGGTCGCTGTAACAGGTGATGGTATTAATGATGCACCAGCACTGAAAAGCTCTGATGTTGGTATCGCTATGGGTATAACAGGAACTGAGGTATCAAAGGAAGCTAGTGACATAGTACTTCTAGATGACTCTTTTGCTACTATAGTTAAAGCAATACATTGGGGAAGAGGTATTTATGAGAATTTCCAAAGATTCCTACAATTCCAACTTGCTGTTAACTTATCATCTGTAATCGTAATATTAACTACTATTTTAATAGGTTTTAAAGCTCCATTTACGGCTATCCAGATTCTATGGATTAACTTGATTATGGATGGACCACCGGCATTAACTCTTGGTCTAGAACCAATTAGAAGTGATCTGATGAAAAACAAGCCTATAACTAGAAATGCAAGTATTGTAACAAAAACCATGTTATCAAATATTGTAATTAATGGTCTATTTGTATCGGTAGTTATAATAGCACAAGAGCTATACAATTTCCTTGGTGCGACTGATGCTAGTAAAGGTACAGTAACTTTTACGTTGTTTGTTTTATTTCAACTATTCAATGCCTTTAATTCAAGAGAATTAGGTAATAGTAGTATCTTTAAGCATATTACCAATAATAAGACTATGTTAATAGTTTTTGCAGGAACATTCCTACTCCAGTTTATAATTACTCAAATTGGTGGCTACGCCTTTGGTACAGTAGCCTTGGATTTAGTAATGTGGGTTAAATTGATGGCAACTGCTTTATCAATATTAGTAGTAGGTGAAATTGTTAAACTGTTTAGAGGTAGGCTTGCTAAGAATAAATAGATGAATGAAAAATTAAGAAAATAATATTATACCGTTATTCTAAAGGATAACGGTATTCTTTATTTTATTTTCTTATGATAAAATAATAAGGAGAATCTTTAGGAGGAATAGTTTTAAATTGAAATATTTTATTGAAGTCTGGGGTTGCCAGATGAATGAACATGATGCTGAAACCCTTGGCGGATTAATAGAAAAAAAAGGCTTTAAAAAAGCTGAAAACTTTAATGATGCACAATTAATTGTGCTTCATACATGTTGTATCAGAGCCAAAGCTGAAGATAAAGTGATAGGTAGAATAGGGGCCCTGTCCAAATTAAAGAAGAAAAGACCGGAAATGATTATAGCAGTTGGTGGCTGTATGACTCAACAAGAAGAAGTTGCCAAATACATAGAAAAACGTTTCGATAAAGTTGATATTATTTATGGTACTCATAATATTAATGAGTTTGATAATTTGTTAAGCAGTGCGATGGAAAATAAAAGCCATATTAAAAGCATCTCTGAAGCGGATCAAATGGATATTAGAGAATATGTTCCTATCAAAAGAAATGATAAATTAAAAGCATTTGTAAATATTATATACGGCTGTAATAATTATTGCTCATATTGTATAGTTCCATATGTTAGAGGCAGAGAAAAAAGTAGAGAAATAGAATATATAATTGAAGAAGTCAAAGATTTACTTAAAAGAGGGTTTAAGGATATAACCTTATTAGGACAAAATGTTAATTCCTATGGCAAGGATTTTAAAAATACTACAAACTTTGCAAATTTACTATTAGAGTTGGATAAATTGGGAGACTATAGATTAAGATTCATGTCCTCACATCCTAGAGATTTTGATCTTGAATTAGTAGATACAATTAAAAATACAAAAAATGTCTGTCACCAAATACACCTCCCACTACAATCAGGTAGTGACAGAATTATAAAAGAGATGAACAGAGGCTATACCAAGGAACATTATTTAACATTAACAAAATATATATATAAAGTTATACCTGAGGCGACTATTTCAACAGATATAATAGTTGGCTTCCCCGGGGAAACAGAAGAAGACTTCCTTGATACTATGGATGTGGTGGAAAATGTTGGATATGATCAAGCTTATATGTTCATGTATTCAATTAGAGAAGGCACCAGAGCTGCCAAAATGGATAAACAAGTACCAGAAGAAGTTAAAAAAGAGAGATTCCACCGACTTTTAGAGTTACAAAAAAAGAAAAGTCTTGAGCGAAATAGAGAAATGGACGGTAAGATTTATGAAGTTTTAGTCGAAGGGCTAGGGGAGAGGAATAGACTAACAGGCAGAACCCGTGGCAATAAGGTTATTAACTTTGAAGGAGATATCAAGCTAGAAGGCAAATTGATTAAGGTTAGAGTTACGGACTATAACACGTGGTCACTTAATGGAGAAATAGTAGGAGAATAAAATGGGCTTAACACCTATGATGAGACAATATTTGGAGATAAAGGAACAGTATGGTGATGCTATACTGTTTTTCAGATTAGGTGATTTTTATGAAATGTTTATGGAGGATGCAAAAAAAGCATCTAATATCTTAGAAATTACTTTAACAGGAAGAGATGCAGGATTAGCAGAGAAAATCCCCATGTGTGGGATTCCTTACCATGCTGCCAATACATATATTAGGAAACTGTTAGATAAGGGCTTAAAAGTAGCAATTTGCGAACAGGTGGAAGATCCTAAACTAACCAAGGGTATTGTTAAAAGAGAAGTAACCAGAATAATCACTCCAGGAACAATCATGGAAGAATTAAGCCTGAATGAAAAAGCCAATAACTTTATTGGTTCGATTGTCATTGCGGATGAATACTATGGCATTGCCTATGCGGACATTACAACGGGCGAATTCATGGCTACAGCTATACCAAAGTATGAAGGTATAGAGGCAGTCTATAATGAAGCAGAACGTCTTGATTTAAAGGAAGTAGTTATCAATGAAAAATTGATTTTAGAAAATATGAAAAATAGAGCAATCTATACAACGTTTCATGAAAATGAAACGTTGGTAAAAGATATTTTTATAGATTTCAGTAGTGATGTTATTGGATATAAGGCTTGTGCGGAAAGTGTTTACCTGCTTCATACATATTTAAGCTATACTCAGAAAGGTAATACACAAATAATGGAAAAGGCAGGCTATTATTCCTTGAATCAATACATGACCATTGACTCCTGGAGCAGACAGAACCTTGAATTATCAAGAAATATCAGAACTGGTGACAATAGGAATACATTATTATCTATTCTAGATAAAACTAAAACGGCATTTGGAGGTAGATTATTAAAAAGATGGTTGGAACAACCTTTACTGGATTTAGAACTAATAAAAAGCAGGCAAGAAATAGTTGAATTACAGTATCAGGATATATATTTTAATCAGGAGATAAGGAATGCACTAAAGGGTGTCTATGACATAGAAAGAATTCTTGGTAGATTAAGTTTTGGTAGTGGCAACGGTAAAGATCTGCTAGCTTTAAAAAATTCCTTGATTAATATAGAAATTATAAGAGTGTTACTATCTGATAATGGCTCAGCATGTCTTAATAGCCATATTTTAAAACTTCGAGACACATCAAATTTAATACAATATTTGGATAAATCGATCAACGAGGATCCACCTTTCACTTTAAAGGAAGGTGGAATTATTAAAGTCGGTTATAATGCTGATGTAGATAGACTAAGGAAATTAAGTAATACCAGTAAGGAACTAATAAAGGAACTTGAGGTTAATGAACGGGAAAGACTTGGGATAAAATCACTTAAGGTAGGCTACAACAAGGTTTTCGGCTACTATCTTGAAATATCCAAGAGTAATGCTCATCTTGCACCACCTGACTATATCAGAAAACAAACAATAGCCGGTGGTGAAAGATTTATAAATGAAGAATTGAAAAATCTGGAATATGAATTAATTCATAGTAAGGATAAATTAATTGCCCTTGAATATGAATTATTCACAGAAATTAGAAATAAAGTGTTGGAAGAGACGGATAAATTAAAAAAAATAGCAATCTGTGTCGCTGAAATTGATGTTCTGGCAGCATTTGCCTATGTTGCCCAAGTAAATGACTATATAAAACCTGAAATAAATAAGGGGCAAAGCTATAAACTTATAAATGGCCGACATCCGATGGTTGAAAAACTTATCGATTTTGAAAGTTATGTTGCCAATGATTTTAACATACAAGAAAATAATCTGGCAATAATAACTGGTCCAAATATGGCTGGAAAATCAACATTTATAAGAATGCTGGCTATCTTGACTGTTATGGCCCAATGTGGAAGCTTTGTTCCTGCCAAGTACTTTGAATTTGGATTGGTTGATAAGGTATATGCCAGAGTAGGTGCCAGTGATGATCTAGGTAGTGGACATAGTACATTTATGGTAGAAATGAATGAAGTAGCTTCAATACTAAAAAATGCTACTGATAGAAGTTTAATCATTTTAGACGAGGTAGGTCGTGGAACTAGTACACTCGACGGGTTGTCTATTGCCTGGGCAGTTAGTGAATATCTTTTAACAAAGATTAAGGCTAGAACAGTATTTGCTACACATTATCATGAATTAATAGACTTGGAAAACTACTTTAAGAATGTTTTCAATCTTTCAATGGCCGTACAAGAATATAGAGACCAAATAGTATTTCTAAGAAAAGTAGTGCCTGGTGGGGCAGACAAGAGTTATGGTTTGCACGTTGCCAAGATGGCCGGACTACCTGATGACCTATTAAGAAGAGCGGAAGAAAAAATGAATCAGTTCGAATTTCCTGATATTGTAGCAGAAAAACAATTAACACTCGAAATAATTGAGCAAGAAAATCCTCTTAGGGATATTTTATTAGAGGTAAATCCTAACGAACTAACACCTCTAGAGGCTTTAGAATTAGTATACAAACTAAAAGCCGGTGTACAGGAGAAATAATGAGCAAGAAAATCATAATCCTCGATGAAAATACAATAAATCAAATAGCGGCAGGTGAAGTTATAGAACAACCATCATCTGTCATAAAGGAACTTGTAGAAAATAGTATGGATGCCGGAGCCAGACATATATCAGTAAGCATACTAGAAGCAGGTTTAAATGAAATAAAAGTCACAGATGACGGTCATGGTATAGATGAAGAAAATATCGAAAAAGCATTTTCTAGATATGGTACCAGCAAACTCAATACCATAGATGATCTTTATTCATTAAATACCATGGGTTTTAGAGGGGAAGCGCTGGCAAGTATAGGTTCGGTAAGCAAAGTGCAGATTTCATCTAGAACAAAGGATTTTGAATTTGGGATAACCCTTAGTATTGAAGGTGGGAATTTTACCGGCAAAAAAGCCGATACCCTAAATATTGGAACTAGTATAAGGGTCAAGGACTTATTTTATAATACTCCTGTTAGACAAAAATTTTTAAGAAGCACTTTAAGAGAAACCAGGGACATAATAGATATCGTTGAAAAACTTGCTCTATCACGTCCAGATATAGCCTTCAACTTACAAGTTGACGGAAGACTAGTATTTAAAAGCAGAGGCAATAATAATATCAAAGAACTTGCAGCACAAATCTTTAGCTATGACATAGGTAAAGAAATGCTTGCCCTTGATATAAAAAAAGATGGTTTGAGAATACATGGACTAGTTGGCAATTACAATATTTATAGAGGAAATAGAGAAAATATTATATTCTTTATAAATTCAAGATACGTCATAAGTAATTCTCTTTCAAAAGCTTTAGAAGCTGCCTATAAGAATAGATTGCCAATCAACAAATATCCTGTTGGTATTATTTATCTTGAAATTCCCCAATATATAGTTGAAGTAAATATTCATCCTAGAAAATTATCAGTTAAGATTGATCAGGAAGAAAAGATAGCTGCCTTGATAACTGAAGGGGTTGAGAAATTATTAATAGAAACTAATAAAAAAAGTAATGTAAATACATCATATAATACAGGAAGTACAGAGTATCATCAGAATAAGAATGATAAAATTAAAAATATTGAAAATATATTTCAAAGTGAAATAATCAAAGAGGAGCAAATTAGTTTTAATATAAATGATAAGAGTGACAATCCATTTACTCAAATGGAGGTAATGGGAGCAATCAGCAATACCTATATAATAGCCAGTATGAACGATACTCTATATATTGTTGACCAGCATGCCGCTCATGAAAGAGTTAATTATGAAGAGGCGGTAAATGAATTTAAAACAACAGGTTTTAAAACCCAGATGCTATTAGAACCCTACATTCTATCGCTAAGTAATACAGACTATAGTAGAGTTGTTGAAAATATTGATAAATTGATGAACTATGGTGTGCTGCTGGAAACTTTTGGAGAGGATTCCTTTTTAATAAGAGGTTTACCACTTAATATAATCGGAGAGGAAGCATCTAGGGGGTTTATGATTGAGTTGATTGACTCCTTTGAAAATAATGATTCTGAGCATATCAAGGATTTGATGTTGGATAAAGCAGCTTGTTCGCGTTCGGTGAAAGCGGGAAATTATATTAATAAAGATGAATTGAAATCTTTAATTGAAAGATTAGGAGAGTGCGAGTTTCCTTTTACCTGTCCCCATGGAAGACCGACATTTTTAAAATTCAATCTAGTTGATCTTGAAAAAATGTTTTTAAGGAGTAAGTGATGATATTCGCAATAGTAGGTCCGACAGGTTCAGGGAAAAGTGCCTTGGCCGTTGAATTAGCCAAAGTTTGCAATGGTTCAATAATATCCTGCGACTCTGTACAGGTTTATAGAGGTTTCAACATTGGTTCAGGCAAAGTTACTGAAAAGGAAAAACAAGGAATTCCTCATTATTTATTGGACATAAAGGACGGAAACGAGACTTTTACAGTGGGAGAATTTGTTATCAGAACACAAGAGGCTGTTGATGAAATTATTAAGTCGGGTAGAGTTCCTATAATTGTTGGAGGTACAGGCTTATATTATAGAGCTTTCGCCTATCAATATGCCTTAAATGATGGCTTTAATGAAAAAGAAAATGAACTTAGAAATAAGTTTTTGTCTATTCTTGAAGAAAAAGGAGTCTCTCATTTATACCAGGAACTAGCAGCTGTTGATAAAAAAAGTGCTGTTGAGATTGATCCTAATCATTCATCTAGGATTATTAGAGCCTTGGTCTTTTATTATGCCAATCTAGAAGGAATTGTGAAACAAAAGGAAGAAACTAAAGGTTTAAGGGATGATATTGTTGGAATATATCTTGATGTTAATCGTGAAGTCTTGTATGATAATATAAATAATCGAGTGGATATGATGATTGAAGCTGGTTTAGTTGAAGAGGTTGAAAACTTACTTGCTAGTGGTATTAATGAAGAATCAGCTCCTATGAAAACTATTGGTTACAAAGAAATTGTTAACTATTTAAAAGGTGATTGTGAACTGGATCAAGCTATTGCTTTAATCAAGCAAAATAGCAGACGTTATGCCAAGCGTCAAATAACCTGGTTTAAAAGACATGAAGAGCTAATTAGGATGTCATATAACTCAAATGAAGACAGAGAGAAAATTATTTATTATTTACAAAAATATTTAAATAAAACGCATTGACATTAATTCCCATTATGATATAATTATTCTTGCGTTCAGGTTCGGGGCGTAGCGCAGCTTGGTAGCGCATCTGGTTTGGGACCAGAGGGTCGGGGGTTCAAATCCCTCCGCCCCGACCAATTCAAGAACCAATTATATTTAATGTGGCCCGTTGGTCAAGCGGTTAAGACACCGCCCTTTCACGGCGGTATCAGGGGTTCGATTCCCCTACGGGTCACCAATATTCACATTAATTTAGATGGCCCCGTGGTGTAGCGGTTATCACGCCTGCCTGTCACGCAGGAGATCGTCGGTTCAAATCCGATCGGGGTCGCCAAATTTGCTGGTGTAGCTCAATTGGCAGAGCAGCTGATTTGTAATCAGCAGGTTGCGGGTTCAAGTCCCATCACCAGCTCCATTTTTTTGGGGAGATTCCCGAGAGGCTAAAGGGGGCAGACTGTAAATCTGTTGTCTACGACTTCGCAGGTTCGAATCCTGCTCTCCCCACCAAATTTATTGGGGTGTCGCCAAGCGGTAAGGCACCGGTTTTTGGTACCGGCACTCGTTGGTTCGAATCCAGCCACCCCAGCCAATTTTTGTTAAGAACAAAATTCATAATATTAGTCTTTTATGAGCCAATGGCTCTTTTTTTATTTATACAATTCGTTGTATAGGTAAGAGTTTTTTGATAAAATAGAATAATTAAGGAGGTTGTTAGATTGAAAGAATATAATCCTGGAATAATAGAGAAAAAATGGCAGAATATATGGGATGACAATGGTACATTCTATGCTAAAAATGACAGTAAAAAGCCAAAATACTATCTTTTGATTGAATTCCCTTATCCATCCGGAAAGGGTTTACATGTAGGACACCCAAGACCTTATACAGCCTTAGATATTGTGGCCAGAAAAAGAAGACTAGAGGGCTATAATGTTCTTTATCCTATCGGTTGGGATGCCTTTGGTCTTCCTACTGAGAATTATGCTATCAAAAACAAAGTTCATCCAAGAGAAGTTACTAAGGAGAATATTGCAAGATTCAAGGAACAACTTAAGTCACTTGGATTTTCTTTTGATTGGTCAAGAGAAATTAATACAACTGATCAAGAATACTATAAATGGACACAATGGATATTTATCCAATTATATAATATGGGCCTCGCCTATAAAAAAGAATTTCCAATAAACTGGTGCCCTGCTTGTAAGGCTGGACTGGCCAATGAAGAAGTTGTTAACGGCAACTGTGAAAGATGTGGCGGAGCAGTTCATAAAAAGGTTAAAAATCAGTGGATGTTAAAAATAACCGAATATGCAGATAGATTAATCGATGACCTTGATGGTTTGGACTATATAGAAAGAGTCAAAACACAACAAAAAAATTGGATAGGGCGCTCTTATGGACTAGAAGCTGATTTTAAGATTGATGGTACTGGTGAAGCATTAAGTGTTTATACAACTAGACCGGATACTATGTATGGGGCAACCTATATGGTTATAGCACCAGAACATGAGCTGATTGAGAATCTGAAGCATAGGATTGGTAATTATGATGAACTTGTAAGTTACAGAAATGAATCTGCTAATAAATCAGATCTGGAAAGAACTGAAATGGTAAAGGACAAGACTGGTGTAAGAATCGAAGGTATTGATGCAATCAATCCTGTAACTGGAATGAAAATTCCTGTTTTTGTGTCTGATTATGTTCTGATTACCTATGGAACAGGAGCTATTATGGCTGTACCTGCACATGATACAAGAGACTATGAGTTTGCTAAAAAGTTTGATTTGCCAATTATTGAAGTAGTATCTGGTGGAAATATTGAAGAAGAAGCTTATACTGATAATGAAAATGGTATATTAATTAACTCAGATATGATTAATGGTTTGAAAGTTACTGAAGCTAAAGAAAAAATTAGTGATTATTTGGAAAATGAAGGTATCGGTAGAAGGACAAAGAACTTTAAGTTAAGAGACTGGGTATTTTCGAGACAAAGGTATTGGGGTGAACCTATTCCTTTGGTTAATTGCGATAGTTGTGGTTGGGTACCTTTAGACTTAACGGAATTACCATTAGTATTGCCTGATGTTGAAAGCTATGAGCCGACTGACAATGGGGAATCCCCACTTGCAACTATGACAGAATGGGTTAATACAACTTGTCCTAAATGTGGTGGGAAAGCTACTAGAGAAACTGATACTATGCCTCAATGGGCTGGATCATCCTGGTATTTCTTAAGATATATTGATCCACATAATGATAAAGCTTTAGCAAGTGAAGAAAGTATAGACTATTTCATGCCTGTTGATTGGTACAATGGTGGAATGGAACATACAACACTTCATCTTCTATATTCAAGATTCTGGCATAAAGTGCTTTATGATGTTGGCGTAGTAAAAACAAAGGAACCATATTTAAAAAGAACATCTCATGGGATGATTCTTGGAGAAAATGGTGAAAAAATGTCAAAATCAAGAGGTAATGTAGTCAACCCTGATGAAATCGTCGAGGAACATGGTGCAGATACCTTAAGAATGTACGAAATGTTCATTGGTGACTTTGAAAAAAGTGTTCCTTGGTCAATGAATGGTGTTAAGGGATGTCGAAGATTCCTGGATAAAGTATTTAGATTACAGGACATTTTGGTTGATGGTGACACTTATACAAATGACATGGAAGTATTAATGCATAAAACTATCAAAAAAGTTTCCAATGACTTTGAAACCTTAAAGTACAATACTGGAATATCAGCAATGATGGAACTGGTTAATGCCTTTAATAAAAAAGGGTCTATAAATATTAAAGAATATGAAACTTTCTTGATTCTATTAAATCCTGTAGCTCCACATTTAACTGAAGAGTTATGGGTAATAGCCGGATTACCGGGAATGTTGAATCAAACTAATTGGCCAAAATATGAAGAAGCGAAAACTATCGACGATATGATAGATATGCCAGTTCAAATAAATGGTAAATTTAGAGGCACAGTGAAAATTGATAGGAATGCCAGTTTGGAAGAAGCAAAGGCAGCAGCTTTTGTAAATCCTGATTTATTAGTAAATTTAGATGGGAAAACTATTATCAAGGAAATATTTGTCCCAGGAAAAATATTCAATTTGGTAGTTAAATAGTTTAGTAAGGAGAATTTAATGGATTATAATAAAGTTATTTCAAAAGTAGTGAGAGAAATGAAACCTTCAGCAATTAGAAAATATTTCGATTTTTCTGAAAGAAAAGAGAAGGTAATTACCTTAGGAGTCGGAGAACCAGATTTTCCGACACCAAAGTCATTTTGTGATGCTGCTATTGAATCAATCAACAATAAAGAAACATTCTATACAAGTAATTGGGGCTCAATCGAATTAAGAGAAGCGATTAGCGACTATATGAAAGATAGATTTCAATTAGAATATAGCCCGGTTAATGAAGTATTAATCACGGTAGGTACTAGCGAGGCTTTGGACTTATCTTTAAGATCACTTATTAATCCTGGTGATGAGGTGATTATACCTGAACCTTGTTATGTATCCTATGAACCAAATGTAAGACTGGTTGGTGGAGTACCTGTATACGTAGAAACTAAAAGTGAAAACAAGTTTAAACTTATGGCAGCTGACTTAGAAAAGGTAATTACACCAAAAACCAAGGTATTGGTTCTACCATATCCAAGTAATCCAACTGGTGGAATTATGACCAAAGAGGAATTGGAACCAATTGCTGAGTTAGTAAAGAAGTATGATATCTTTGTAATTTCTGATGAGCTCTATAGTGAGTTAAGCTATGGTATCAAACATACAAGTATGGCTACACTACCTGAAATGAGAGAAAGAACTTATGTTATTAATGGATTTTCAAAATCATTTGCTATGACAGGATGGAGAGTAGGCTTTGTTTGTGGCCCAAGTGAGTTGTTGACACAAACAGTTAAAATTCATCAGTATACTATGCTTTGCGCACCTATTATGGCACAAAAAGCTGCAACAAAAGCTTTAAGAGATGGTATACCAGAAATGGAACATATGGTTTCTGTTTATAATGAACGTAGGAAATATCTTGTTGAAAGACTAAACAAGATGGGACTTGATTGTTTTGAACCAGAAGGTGCATTTTATGCCTTCCCAAGTATAAAGCGAACTGGCATGAAGTCTGAGGAGTTTGCTGATACACTATTGGATACTAAAAATGTAGCAGTAGTTCCGGGAACTGGTTTTGGACCAAATGGTGAAGGTTTTATCAGGATATGTTATGCCTATTCAATAGAAGAAATAACTGAAGCCTTGAATAGGATTGAAGAATTTGTTAAAGATTTAATTAAGAAATAGAAAAGTGAGGGAAAGTCAGATGAATATAACGGATAGAATTTTCATGAGTGATTTTGTGACCTTCCCTAAAGTTCTTTTTACTAGCTTGAAGGATTATGGGTTATCCATATCAGAAAGCTTTGTATTATTACAGCTTTGGCATTTGATTTATCATGAAAAGAAACTAATAAGCGATGAAGATTTAGTTGATGCTCTATCTTCTGATGAACATGAAATACTTGAAATTCTAGCAGGTTTGATTACAAAGAATTGTATAGGTTACAGCGAAAAAAACGGTAAAATGACATATAATCTTGAACCCTTGATTAATTCAATCTTTAATGATGATAGTAACGTTAAAACAGTACCTGTTGGAAAAGGTAAAGTTTTTGCAAGTTTTGAATCTGAATTTAAAAGGCCGTTATCACCAATAGAGATAGATTTAATAGATGAATGGATAGAGATAAAGGAATATCCTGAGGATATGATATTTGAAGTCTTAAAAGTAGCAGTTTCAAATGCTAAGTTAAGTTTTAAATATATAGATCATATTCTTATTGATTGGGCTAAAAAGGGCGTTAAAACTCAAAAGGAAAACCAAGTATTTGAGGGTAACAAGAAATCTACAAAAGCTAAAACTGGTATCAAAGAAACAAAAATTACTACCAAAAAAAGTAAATACGATGATATTTATAGAAATTAGTTAAGGATTTGATTATGAAAGATACAATTGATGGTTTTCTTAAAAATTTAAAAATTGAAGATACTCAGAAATATAAATGTGATATTTGTAAGGACACAGGTTATATAGTAATAGACCTGATAGCTTATCCTTGTCAGTGTGTGAAATCTTTAAATAAACTTCCTGAAAAACTTAGTAATACTTTACTTGGGGATTTCAATTTGGAATTTTATCCAAGAAAAGCGATTAATCCTGAGAAAAGCAAGGATACTTACTACGATAAAGCTTTAAGATTATTTTCTGATGTGAAGAATTTCGTTGATGAGTTAGAAGCAGGAGACAAGTATGTAAAGGGTTTGTTTATTACAGGACCTATCGGTTCCGGTAAGACGCATTTAGTTTCAGCCATCTATAATGAACTAAAGAAGTCTAAGGTGGATATAGAGTTTTTCGTAGTTCCAGATTTATTAGAACAAGGAAAAGCTGATATGTTCAATGAAAATGGTAGTAGAGATGTGTTTTCTAAGGCGAAGAAGGCCAAGGTTCTAATATTAGATGATTTGGGAGCTCACAATTATACTCCATGGATTATAAATCAGCTGTATTCCTTAATCAACTATAGATTAAACAATATGCTGACTACAATTATTACAACAAATTTAAGACTAGAAGATATTGATGTACGCTTAGATGAAAGAATAGCATCTAGAATTTTAGAACTATGTAGTATCTACAATTTAAATGTGGATGTGGATATTAGATACAAAAAAAATGCAGGAATGAGGCAATAAAAATCGGTTTGACAAAAATATTTTTTAATTGTATAATGTTAGGGAAAAGTTAATATTGAGCTTCATCAAAGTTAGAGGAGCAGATGACAAGAGTAGTGTTCGGAGCCGGAAGCTGTGAAGAACATAAAAGGGGATTCTGCCGAAGTTAAAACGATCCAAAGGTTTTAACTGGGTATTGATTTAAGAGATTAATAACTGTCACATTAATGTGGGGTGCTAAAGGATGAGCATTTTAATTAGGATTTATTAGTCATAAGCAAAATGCTTATGACTATTTTATTTTAAGGAGTGTATAAAATGAGTGATTTAAGGGTTTGTGTAAGTGGAGCCTGTGGGAAAATGGGGAGTGAAGTTGTAAGGGCAATCGCAAAAAGCGAAGGGGTTGTCTTACAAGCTGCAGTTGATTATTCTAATGTTGGAATTAATATTGGAGAAATTGCAGGAACAAAGGATGATATCAAGATACAAGGAAACTTGAAAGAAGCTTTAGATAGTGGAAATATCGATGTTGTTGTCGATTTTACAAATCACAAAGTTATATATGAAAATGCCAAAACAGTATTAGAAATGGGTATACCTATTGTTATTGGAACAACAGGTTTTACTGCGGAACAAGTAGAAGAAATTAAAGCTCTATGTGAGAAAAAGCAAGTTGGAGCTTTATGGGCAACAAACTTTGCTATAGGCGCCATATTAATGATGGAATTTGCAGGTAAAGCAGCAAAGTTTTTCAACAATGTAGAAATTATTGAATATCACCATGATAATAAACTTGATGCGCCTAGTGGTACCTCATTAACAACTGCCGGAATTATCAAAGAAATCAGGAAAAGTCATAAACAAGGACACCCTGATGAAAAAGAACTTATTCAAGGTGCTAGAGGGGCAGATTATGACGGATTTAAGATTCATAGTGTTAGGCTGCCTGGGTTTATTGCTCATCAAGAAGTTATATTTGGTGATTTAGGACAGGTTCTAACTATCAGACATGATTCCATGAATCGTGAGTCCTTTATGCCTGGGGTAATTCTTGGTTGTAAGGAAATTGTAAAGAAAAAAGCCTTCATTGAAGGATTAGATAAACTATTATAGGAGGAATGAAAATGAAATTATATAATATTGCAGTTGTTGGAACTGGAGCGGTAGGTTCAACTATCCTTCAGGTTTTAGAAGAAAGAAACTTTCCAGTTGGAGAATTAAAACTATTAGCTACTAAAAATAGTGCCGGTAAGAAATTGGCTTTTAAAGGAAAAGAATATACTATTGAAGAAACAACAAAAGAATCATTTAAAGGTGTTGACATAGCCTTGTTTGCAGGTGGTAAAGCTAGCGAGCTATATGCCGAAGCAGCAGCTGAAATGGGAGCTATAGTTATAGATAATAGCAGTTTCTATAGAATGAATGACGAGGTACCTTTAATTGTACCAGAAGTTAATCCTGAAGCTGTTAAGAATCATAAAGGAATTATCGCAAATCCTAATTGTTCAACTATACAAATGTGTGTTGCTTTAAAACCTATTAATGATTATTCAAAAATAAAAAGAGTAGTGGTTTCAACTTACCAAGCAGTAAGTGGTGCAGGTCAAGAAGCTATGGATGAGCTTGTAAATCAAACTAATGAAGTATTAGCTGGAAAAGAAGCAACTGTTAAAGTATTCCAACATCAGATTGCTATGAATTTGATACCTCATATTGATGTTTTTAAGGAAAACTTCTATACTAAGGAAGAGATGAAAATGACTTTGGAAACACAAAAGATTTTCAATGATTATGAAATGAGGATTAGTGCTACTGCAGTTCGTGTTCCTATATTAAGAAGTCACTCTGAAGCTATAACTGTTGAAACAGAAGAAAAAATATCAAGAGATAAAGCATTGGAATTATTTGGAGCCTGTGAGGGTATAATCCTTCAAGATGATATTGCCAACAATGTTTACCCAATGCCTTTCTTTACTTCTGATACTGATGAAGTATATGTAGGCAGAGTAAGAGAAGACATAGCTTTTGACAAGGCTTTAAGCTTTTTCGTAGTTGCTGACCAACTTAGAAAAGGTGCTGCTACAAATGCTATTCAAATAGCGGAATTATTGGTCAGAGAAAATATGGTAGGTGAAAAATAATGTTTGGTAGAGTAATGACCGCAATGGTCACACCATTTAAAAATAATGAAGTTAACTATGCAGAAGCTGTTAAAATAGCAAAATACTTAGTGGAAAATGGATCAGATTCAATTTTGGTATGTGGCAGTACTGGTGAGAGTGCCACTATGACTAAAGAAGAGAAAATTAAACTAATACGTACTATTAGAGAGGCTGTTAATGTACCAATCCTAGCAGGAACTGGTTCAAATAATACAGCCGATTCAGTTGAATTCACAAAAGAAGTAGACAAACTGGGGGTTGATGGTTTTCTTATTGTAACTCCATATTACAACAAGCCAAACCAAGAAGGTATTTTCCAACACTTTAAAGCAGTAGCTGAAGCAACAAAGAAACCAGTTATGTTATATAATATTCCTGGAAGATGCGTTAAAGAAATTGATGTGGATACAATTGCTAAGCTTTCAAAAATTTCTAATATTCGCTATTTAAAAGCAGCTTGTGGTAATTTGATGAATATAAGTATGACCCAGAATAGTACAGATGATGATTTTGTAATTTATAGTGGAGATGATGGCTTAACTTTACCTATGTTAACACTTGGTGCTAAAGGTGTTGTTAGTGTTGCTTCATCTATTATAGGTAAAGAGATTAATCAAATGATTGCTGAGTTTGAAGCAGGAAATACAAAAAGAGCGCAAGAACTGCATTTAGAGTATTTTGATGTTTTCAGAGATTTATTCTGTGATACTAACCCAGTGCCAATTAAGTATGCCTTGTCTAAAATTGGCTTCGATACAGAAGAAGTGAGATTGCCAATGGTAGAACTAGATGATAA